>CAKQJZ010000038.1 GCA_934247875.1 uncultured Spirochaetales bacterium | reverse complement strand
AAACTCAAAAAGTCTTATACCAAAAAGAAACCTAAAGAGTGATGCTATTAGGTACTACAGTGAAGAACATGGGAATCTTGTAGATTTGTATGAGAAACATGACTTCATAAAGATAAACAAGACTGGAGATTTGAATCAGCTTATCATGTTTCTAGAATAAAAAGATATATGAATCTGTTACTAATTCTAGAGATTTTCTTGATTATAACTTGCAGATTTTGTACGGAATATGTCTGCTATAAGATATAATCCTAAAAGTTCATAAGTTTTAGCTGTGGAATAAAAGCCAACAAGGCTATTCATTAGCATTGTATTCAATAATTTAGTTGCAGTTAAATTGTTGTATGTGTTACAATTATATTAGATAAAAAAGAAAAATCATAATACAAGAAACTTAGGACAACGAAAAGCAAAGGAAAGCTTTGGCTCTTTCCTTCAGAGGTTGAAAAGTCTGAAATAGAAGATTGACGACCTTTAAGAAACAGAGGACAGAATAATGGATGATAAACTAACACTACCAACCATTACTGGTCTTGCAATTAATCCCGCTGCATGGCTAGCAAAAAGATACTTGGAAACCAATGATTGGAATCTATGTAAGAAAGAGGCTATCGATATTAATCTCATGCAGATTGATAAGACGGCTACTGCTATAAGATATCTTTCATATACAATAAAGCTACTTAAAATACTTGATGAGAATGAATTGCAATTGCTTGCAACACAGAAGGCAGATGCGCAGAGGGCAATTCTTTGGCTTGCATTCTGCAGGACATATCCTCTCGTAGGTAAGTTTGCAGATACTGTTATCAATCAGAAATTCAATCAGCATGATTTTCATCTGTCATTTGGAGAATGGAATGAATTTCTTTCTAGAGAAAGCAACGAGCACCAAGAAATAGAAGATATTGGAAAATTTTCGAGGGTAAAGGCCAAATCTGTGCTATTTGGTAATTTAAGGTGCATTGGATATCTTTCTTCTTCATACGAACTGCAGGATGCAATGCTTACCAAGGAAGTTATTTCAGTAATTGGGGATGATATAAGATTCTTTCCTTGTATTACTAGAGGTATTAAATGAACAGTAAAGAGATGTTGAATTATAACGATAGGTATGCTTTTCTTCTTGATCTTTTAAATGATGACAAATTAATTCAGAAGAAATATGTAGGTGCAGAGATTCCAAATTACATTTGCTCATTTCCTCCTGAAGAAGTCTCTTCCTACAATGAAATGGTTGATAATCTTGCAAAGAACCTATCAAAGAAAGGCAGAAGAGTCTTAAAGCTTAATATGTATGAAATCATGATTGAGATGCTTAAGGCTTCTGGTGACTTTGAAGATTACCTTGAAGAGCCATCTTTGACACATAAGGAAATTATGGAAGATTTTGAAGGTGTTCTCGATAATGATACAGAGTTTGCTCCTAAGATTGCTTCTTTGATTAATGAGAATATGCCAGATTTAGTGCTTGTGAATGGCATAGGAGAAGCATATCCATTCATAAGGATCCATACTCTTCTTGAGAAGCTTCCAACATTGCTTTCCCGGCTTGTTCCTATTGTTGTTTTCTATCCAGGAAATTACGACAAGGTTACAGGGAGCTCCGCACTGCAGCTTTTTGGAAAACTAGAACATAAGAATTACTATAGAGCATTCAATATTTTTACGGAGGTCCGCTGATGGCACTGAAATTTGAATCAATCTTCACAAACCAGATAACAAAAGACATAAATGGAGTAATCAACACAGATAGCCAGTCCTCACTTGGAGAGGAATTCAGTGAATATGTCATTACTAAAGAAGTAGAAAACTGTCTTGGCTACTTCTTTGATAAATATAATGAGCAAAAACCAGTCTATAATGGAGCCTGGATTTCTGGTTTCTTTGGTTGTGGTAAATCTCACCTTCTGAAAATACTTTCCTATCTCATTGCGGATAGTACTATTGATGGCAGAAAAGCTGTTTCATATTTTGACAATAAGCTTAATGATAATCGGTTGCTTCTTGGGCAGATGCAGAAGGCTGCAAGTATTCCAGCAGAGAGCATCCTATTCAATATTGTTCAATATAACCAGAATGACAAATCAGAGCCTATTCTTCATATCTTCCAGAGAAAGTTCTATGAACACTGTGGCTATTATGGAATAAATCCCAAGATTGCAGCATTTGAGATGGAGCTTGATAAGGAAGGCCTCTTTGATAAGTTCAAGCAAGTTTTTAATCTGAATTCTGGCAAAGTCTGGGAAGATGCAAGAAAGAAGCCAAATATAAACAATAGACACATTATCAAGGCATTTGCAGAAGTAACAGGAAATATTGAAAATCCAAATCTACTTGAAAGCTATGAATCTGAAATCAGCATTCATGATTTTGCGCATCAAGTAAAGGAATACATCGATTCAAAAGGATCGGATTTCCGTCTGAACTTCTTTGTCGATGAAGTTGGTCAGTTTGTTGCACGAAGCACCCGCTTGATGGTGGATCTTCAGGAGATTGCAACTAGTCTTAGTTCCGTCACAGGTAATAGATCATGGGTAATGGTAACAAGCCAAGATGAACTTGAGAAATTTGTTACGAAGCTTGATAAACAAGATAAGACAGATATCAGTAAAATCATGGGACGATTCTATGTGAGGATGTCACTTTCCAATGCCAATGTTAATGAGGTTATTCAAAAGAGGCTTCTTGAGAAGAATAAAGAAGGAATTGGTATTGTTGGGTCTGCATATGAGATTCAGAAAGAAAACTTCAATACGCTTTTCCAGTTTGTGAATGGACCTAAGAATTACAGGGTATATAAAGACAAGGATGAGTTTGTTACTACATATCCTTTTGTTACATATCAGTTTGACATGTTCAAATCGACACTTGTAACACTCTCAGAGCATAATGCTTTTCCTGGAGAGTATACATCAACTGGCGCAAGATCAATGTTAGATGTATTCCATAAGGTACTTAGGAATTTTGCAGAAAAGGATGATTCCAAAATAGGGGAGTCTCTTGTTCCTTATGATATGATGTATGATGGCCTAAAGGATCTTCTGAAGGAAAATTTTAAGCATTCAATCGATTTAGCTGAAAACAACATAGTCAATAACCCCTTTGCTATCAGAGTCTTGAAAGCTCTTCTTTTAGTCAAATATCTTCAGACGGAATTCATGCCTACAGCCCACAATATCAGTGTTCTCTTGTTGTCTAGTTTCAATGACAATCCTGCTGAAATTGCGGAAAAGACTGAGGAGGCTTTGAATAGGCTTACAAGGGAAACATATATACAGCGCAATGGAGATCAGTATGATTTTCTGACAAATGAGGAAAAGGATGTCGAGGAAGAGATAAAGCAGACTTATGTCCCTCCGCGTGATATAACTGATGAGGTAAAAGCAATCATCTATGACAACATATTGTCTGGAATTGCAAAGGCGACAGATGAAAGAAGTATTACAAGTTATCAGTTCTCTAAAAAGATTGATGGAGAGACAGTAGTATCTAGGTCGTCAGAGATAAACATAAACATTCTGACTCCATTTAATGGAGGAGACCTTTATCCTCAGTATAGTGATACGCTCTCTTCTCCAGATACTGAGCTTGTCATGCTTCTGAATCCTAATAAGAGAATAGCTGATGATCTTCTTCTCTATTTAAAGACCAAGCAATATGTGAAGAACAATGCAGGAATGGTTATTTCTGCTGATAGAGAGAAAGTTCTAAAAGAAAAAGGAGATAAGAATACAACAAGACGAGATGAGATAGAGAGAGCTGTCAGAGACATGATGAATGCTGCTGATTTCTATATCTCTGGCGATGCTCTTGATATTGTTGATTCTTCAAGAATAGATGCAAGAGTTGAGAGAGCCTTTCAGATTCTTATAGAGAAGGTGTATCCGAACTTAAGAATGATTACAAAAGAATCATCAGGAGAGGTGAATACAAAAGGGCTTATTGATAAGGACATTGATAGTGAATTCTCTATGGATACTACATCTGAGGCTTGCAGCCAGATTCTGAATCAGCTGAGAATTGATAAGGATAGGATTACGACCACCGTATCATCTCTGCTTAATAAGTTTAAGAAAAAACCATATGGATGGCCAGAGACTGCTCTTATATACAATCTTGTTCTTCTCATGAAGAAGAGTTTGATTAACATCAAGAAAGATGGAAGCGTTGTTGATAATCCAGCAGCTTTAAAAAGTGTTCTGTTTTCTTCTTCTCTGTATGGTCAGATTGTAATTGAGCTTTGTAAGGATATAGATCCAAAGAGAATCAAAAATCTGAAGGATTTTATCTATGACTTAACAGGTCTAAGGTGTCAGTATGATGATGCAAAGAATACATCAAAAATGGCAACTGATGAAATTAAGAAGATCTATGATGAGGTAAGAGATAAGGCTTATTCTCTTACTTACCCTTTTGTATATCCAGTAAAGGAAAAACTTAATGTTCTTCAAAAAGCTATTGGGAAAGATTATCTTTGGTTCTTCTCTGATGAGTTTGAAGGATTGGAAGATGATATTCTTGATGCAAAAGAAGATATCTTTGACAGATTTATCTCTTTTGTTGGCAGAGATGAAAACCTTGAGAAGTATGAAAAAGCAGAGCAGCTTCTGAGAAAGAATGAAAATGTTAAGGCTCAGCTTGATAATGCTGCATGGAATAAGGTTGAGGAAATACTGAATGATCAAATGCTATTTTCTAGCCACTCTTTCAGTGAGCTTGAAAAGCATGTCGAAAGACTTAATAGCAGTATTTCCCAGTTTGTTACAAAGACTAAAAGAGAAACATATGAAGAATTTGATAAATACGCAAAAGAGATAAAAAAAGGACCTTCCTATCGTTTTCTAAGTGATACTCAAAAGGATGATATCTGCTGTATTGTTTCAGAAGTGGAGAATAAGATTCTTTCAAGTGCAACCATCGAGAATCTCAATAGCATCAATACAATAGAAATCAAAGAAGCAAAAAGAAAAATCACAGAACTCTTAGAAAAAGGCAAAGAGAAAGCAGAAGAAAAGAAGATAATACAGCTTTCAACAATTCCTGCGTCGCGTATTACAGCTCCGATAAGAACAGAGGAAGACGTTGAATTGTTCATTGGAAATCTTAAAAAGCAACTGCTTGAAAAAATCAAAGAAGGATATACGGTAGAATAATATGAAGGGAATCACACTTGAACGTTTTGCTCAGGAGGCAAGAATACAGTTGCAGAGAGAGGTTAGAGCTAGGCTCAATCGCATTGAGAAAGGTGATACCTCAATTGAACTTATTAAGAATAGAAAAGCTGTTAATTCACTGAAGAATCAGATAGAAAAAATAGGAGAGGATGCTCTAGTTGATGAAGTAGCTTACACATGGTTCAATAGAATATCTGCATTAAGGTTTATGGATGCCTCTGGCTACAACCCAACAATGATAGTCTCCCCAGCAAGTGGGAAAACTCTCCCAGAAATCCTTTCAGAAGCTCTATCTGGAATCATTGATGAAGATGTCGTAACCAATAAAGAAGATCAAGAAAGAATTATTGGTCTTGTGAATGGTTCTATATCATCAAAGAATCCCCAAGCTGACATTTATCGTATTCTTCTTGTTGCTTCATGCAACCATTTAAACGACAGTCTTCCTGTTCTATTTGAGAAGATTGAAGATTATACAGATTTGCTTTTGCCTGATGATTTACTTTCCACAGAATCTATCATAACAAAGACAGTGAATGCCATAAGCGAAAAAGATGCAGAGTCTGTTGAAATCATAGGATGGCTTTATCAATATTACATCTCACAGAAAAAAGATGAAGTTTTCGCATCCTTCAAGAAAGGAAAGAAAGCAGGGAAGAATGAAATTCCAGCTGCAACTCAGCTATTCACACCAGAGTGGATAGTTCATTATCTGGTTGAAAACTCACTTGGCCGACTTTGGATGCTCAATCATCCAGAGTCAAACATCAAGAACACGATGAAGTATTACATAGATCCTGTTGACAAGGAAACTGACTTCATCAAACTTGCTAGCCCTGAAGAAATCAAAGTACTCGATCCATGCTGTGGATCTGGACACATGCTCACATATGCATTTGATCTTCTTTTTGATATCTACATGGAATGTGGATATACAGATAATGATGCAGTAAGACACATCATTGAAGACAATCTATATGGCATTGAAATAGATAAAAGAGCAGGACAGCTTGCTTACTTTGCTCTAATGATGAAAGCCCGCGAGAGAAGTAGAAGAATACTCAGAAAAGGAATCTCTCCAAATATCTGTATTCTTCAGAAAGTTGTATTAGACAAAGAAGAGTTATCAAATGTTACAGGGCTCTTTGAGAGTCCATCTCTATCAATAATTAATTTGATGAAAGACTTTGAGGATGCTGATATCCTCGGTTCTCTCATAACTCCATCGGTATCAAACATCGCAGAACTAAAATCAACTCTAAAAGCACCAACCAAGTCAGAGGACCTATTTGATGATGACAGTGCTCTCAGAGAAAAAGTCATAACAATCCTTGATCAAGCAGAATATCTGTCAAGAAAGTATCATATTGTGGTTACGAATCCACCTTATCTTGCTCCATCTTCATCTGATTCTGTACTTCAAAATTTCGCCAAAGGAAAATATCCAAATAGTAAGACAGATACAGGTACAATGTTCATTGAACGTAATTTAAAGTTTGTTCCAATGAATGGTTATGTATCAATGATTACTCTTCAGAGCTGGATGTTCTTATCAAGCTTTGAAAAGCTTAGGGATGAAATATTAAATAAAAGAACAATTCTTTCAATGATTCATATTGGTACAAGAGGCTTTGATGCAATAGGCGGAGAGGTAGTATCTACAACTGCATATATTCTATTTGGACACAAGAATAATGCTAAAGGCCAATATGTTCGTCTTGTTGATGGCCAATCAGAGGAAGCGAAGACAAAATCTCTTATAGTGGCAATTAATGATCATAATTGTGGGTATTATTTTGAAGTACCTGCAGATCAATTTGAAAAGATTCCTGGAAGTCCTATAGGATATTGGATTCCTGACAAAATTTACCAAAACTATTTTACTGAAAGGCTAACAATGGGTTCAATTTCTGAAGCACGTATGGGTCTTACAACGGGACAAAATGAAAAATATATAAGACTTTGGCATGAAGTAAAGCATAATAAAATAGGATTCCATCAAGATAGGAATAAGGCTCAAGAATCAGGTTTGATATGGTTCCCCTACGACAAAGGCGGAGAGTATCGCAAATGGTATGGAAATAGAGAATATATTGTTAATTGGTTTAATGATGGATATGAAATGCAACACATCCTTCATCCAGATGGAAAGCGTATTTGGGCTCATAATTTTAATTTGGAGTACAATTTCTTGCCACATATCACATGGACGGATTTGACATCTGGGCATTTGGCATTTCGTGTTTTTGAAGAAGGTTTTCTATTTGATTCCTCAGCCGCTGTAGCTTTTACAGATTATCCATTTGAATCATTAATTGGATATCTTAATACGAACTTGGTAGATATAATATCCGACATATTGAATCCAACAATGCACTTTAAACTGGGTGATTACGACAATATTCCTTTTCCTGCTATTAAAAGTGAGCCTGGTAATTATATTTCTCAGTATAATATTTCTATTTCTAAATTAGACTGGGATTCTTTTGAATCCTCTTGGGACTTCTCTATTCATCCTTTGTTGGATGAGAAGATTGGGAAAAGAGAAGATGTTGCCTTTGAGAAAGATTCGGAGCTTATTGATTATCTTGGAGAGGATAAATATAACGAGATTTTCAATAATGAGATTAAAGCATGTGCTCCTATAGAGTTTGCTTATCTTCGTTATAAGGATTGGGCTAATAAAGCATTCTTCCATCTTAAGAAGAACGAGGAAGATCTAAATAGAATCTTTATCGATATCTATGGTCTTAATGATGAGCTTAAGCCAGAAGAAGATGATTCAATGGTATCTGTACATAGAATCTTTGATGATAAGTCAGAAATTCCTGAATCAATGAGGAAAGGGCAATATGCACTGACAAGGGAAGATGTTGTCAAAGCATTTATCTCTTACGTAGTTGGGTGTATGTTTGGACGTTATGATGCAGATAGGCCAGGTCTTGCATATGCTGGTGGAGATTTTGATATTTCAACATATTCTGGAGAACATGGACTCGTTCCTGATAGTGATAATGTTATTCCAATCCTTGGTGATTCTTGGTTCAAGAATGATGCAGAGACCTATTTTATTAAGTTTGTTGAGAACCAGTTTGGGCATGAGAAGCTTAATGAGAATTTGAAGTTTATTGAGAATGCGCTTGGAAAATCGATACGAGATTACTTCTACAAGGACTTCTATAAGAATCATTTAAAGACTTACCAAAAGAGACCGATTTATTGGATGTTCTCATCGCCAAAAGGATATTTCCAAGCATTGGTATATATGCATCGCTATAATGAGAATACAGCTAATGCTGTATTGGATTGCTTAAGACAGTTTAGAGATAAGATCCGTCTTCAGATTAAGCTTGCTGAGGAGGCGAGGCAGACAAGAAAGAAAGTTGAATACGAGAATATTGATAATGATCTCAATGACTATGAGATGAATATTCTTTATCCTCTAGCTATTCAGCATCTCACATTTGATTTGGATGATGGTGTAAAGGTTAATTATGAGAAGCTTGGCAAGGCTTTGAAGGCAATCAAGTGAGGTTTTGATGGAAAAGTTTGAATTACAGAATATTGAGTTCAAGGTCATTTGGAAAAAAGAATACCTCAAAGAAATCTGTGGTATGGCTAACTCTGATGGCGGAAAGATATTCATTGGTAAGGATGATGATGGAGACACAGTGGATCTTGGAATAAAAGAGACAAGAAACCTGCTTGAATCCATTCCTAATAGCATTGTCCAATCAATGAATTTCTACAATGTTTCTGTTGATGCTAAGACTGATTATTTAGGCCACTATATCGAAATTACTGTTCATAAGTCTGAATCTCCTGTTTTCTATCAAGGAAATATGTTTAAGAGAATTGGAACTGGAACTTTCTCCCTTGATGGAAAAGGACAGCAGAGTGCAATGATTGAAGTCAGAAACAAGACATGGGATTCAACACTTGTTGATGAAGTTTCTATTGATGACCTTGATGAGGAGAGCTTTCAAATCTTCAGAGAAGAAGCAATCTCTTCAGGTCGTCTAAGTGGAAAATCATTGGAAACCAGAGAGAAAATACTTGAAGAGTTAGACTTAGTAAAGAATGGAAAATTGACTATAGCTGCTGTTTTGCTGTTCCATAGAAAGCCTTCAAAGATAATACCAGGTGTTTCTGTTTTGATAGGAAAGATGAGAAACGATGCAGATGTTGTTAGCACTGATGAGTTGAAAGGATCTTTAATGATACTCAGTAGGAGCATTTTTGAGATTATCAAGGTCAAATATCTTTATGCTCTTATCTCTTATGATATGCCAACAAGGATTGAGACTTATCCATATCCATTTGATGCACTAAGAGAAGCAATATTCAATGCATTGATGCATAATGATTGGTCATCAGGACAATCTATATTGATAAAAGTATATGATCATTCTCTTAGCATTTTAAATAGGGCCATTCTTGATGAGGAATGGACAGTAGAACACCATAAGTCAAGGCATATAAATCCTCTTATATCAAATACATTCAATAAAGCGGGGCTTGTTGAGAAGTTTGGGACAGGCATTACTAAGATGATTGATTCGTGTAAGGATGCAGGTAATCCTGTTCCTACATTTGAAGCATCTATGAGCGGTTTGGATTTCTGTGTAACATTCCACGCTTCAAAGTTGTATAGAGCAATTGAGAAATATAGGGCTATGAATAATGATTCAGTAGTTGATTATAAGAAGGTAATTGCTCAAATGGATAAACTGACAGAAGGCGATAATGATTTTGACAGTTTAAATGATGTGGATGTCAGTATAAAAGGTTCGAATGTCAGTAAAAAACAGGGCAATGTCAGTATAAATGGCACTGATGTCAGTAAAAAACAAGACAATGTCAGTATAAACGAGAGGCCTGATATCAGTATAAATCATGATAATGTCAGTATAGATGAAATAGATCTTTCAGTTTCAGAGGATGAAGATCCTGTTGTTATTAGAAAAAAGCAGATTATGAAACTTCTTAAATCTGATTCTAGAACAACCGTAGAACAGCTACAGACAGAATTATCTGTTACCGCAAGGACAATCTACAGGGACATTGAGTGGTTGAAAGAAAATGGTTATTTAGAGAGACTTGGCTCCAACAGAGTTGGTTCATGGCATGTGATCAAGGAGCTTGAATGAGATGATTAATACGCTTAAAAACAATTTGGAGAAATTGTTTGAATTATATAGAGTTGTCTTTTGGTATGATGAAAAATCAGAATTTTCAGATCAGTTAGATATTCTCCCTTCTGATGTAACTCTGCTGAGAGCTTCTGGATATAATGATTTTGCAATAAAGTACAAGCTTCTTTCAGAAGAACCCCAAAAGAAGTTCCTTGTTTATTATGAGAAGGATGAGCCTGCGTATGATGAGAACTGGCTTCTCGATATTCAGCTTGCTAATACAGTATTCAGAACAGACAAGGAATCTATAATACTTTCAGATTTGAATCTGCCACATTCTTTTATTAGTGTTGTTAGAAAACATAGCCACTTCTTTAAAAACAAGAAACTTGTTAATAAACTACAACTTGGCATTTCGGATAATATTACAGAAGAATCCTTTGAGCGTTTCATACTTGCAACTGCGGTTGGAGAAGATTCATTCAATCTGCAGAACATTGTAGATGCTCTTGTAGAGGATGCTGTAAATGAAGGCGGAAAGCTGTTTGAATTACTTAAGAAATACAATTTAGAAGGAATTCTGTGGGATGAGATATCCTCTGTGTATGGCTATTACAAAGAACAGCCAAGCGTAGAAGATTTCTATATATCTGTATTTGAATCATCGCTTCATCGCTTTATTGGTAAAGATTTTCAGTTGTCGCCTGATGCATATGGTTTGATGAAACACTGGAAAGACTCTCAAAAATTCAATGAGTCTGGTGTCTTCAAAGAAATGTCAGAACGCGCAGCTATAGAATTGTCTGCTGAAAAGAATATTGCATCTGTATCCCATGAGACTATTTCCTCGTTTGATGACTATCGCTTCATAGAAGAAGAAATACTCACAAGACTTGAAGTCGCTGTACTTGATCAGACTATGGGACTTGATTCAATAAGGCAAATCATTGAGAAAAGAAGAAATTCTTTTTGGTATAAGGAATATGAAGAAGCATATCAGAGTATTATCCTTGCAAAGGCACTTCTTGATGATGTAAAGAATACATCATTTGCTATTGATAGTCCTGAAAGTGGAATAAGCAAATATGTCAACGAATGGTCTCATGTAGATAATGCATATAGAAACTTCAAGTATAGTGTTCGCAATGTGCTGAATATAAACTCTGATATGGAAAAAATCGCAGAGAAAGTAGAGCTGACATATATCAATAGTTTTCTTATTCCGCTGGGTGAGAAGTGGTCTCCTTTTGCTGATAAGTTGCTGCAAAATGGATGGTCTGTTGTAGATAATATCCAGCGCCAGAACCTCTTTTTTCAGTGCAATATCATTCCTCTTCTTGCAAAAGGAAGCAAAGCGATTGTAATCATTTCTGATGCAATGCGTTATGAAATCGGAGAAGAGCTTGTAAGTGAGATTAATTCACAGTCTCGATATAGTGCCTCTATAAAGCCGCTATTGGCTTCAGCTCCTACTTATACACAGCTTGGGATGACAGCTCTTCTTCCTCATGAGAAGATTACGATTTCTTCGGATGGAAAGACTGTCTTTGCTGATGGTATGAGTACTCAGGGATTAACTAACAGGGAAAAGCTATTACAGAATGCAACAGGTGGATCTGCTATTGCTCTTACTTCTGATGATATTATCAGAATGAAGAGTGAAGACCTAAGAGCAGCTATTCGAGATAACTCTGTGATGTATATCTATCATGATTTGATAGATAGAGAAGGGGAGAGCAATCTAATCAAAGCAGCTCATGATGCTATTTCAGAATTGAAAGACATCATCAAGAAACTAGGATCTTCCAATGCAAATACAATCTATGTAACTGCTGATCATGGTTTTGTCTTCCAAGAGAGCGAACTTGAGATGCATCAGTATATTTCTGATGGCACAGTAAAAGGAAAAGACGTTCATCAGGTAAGTGGCAGAAGATGTGCAATTGGGTATAATCTTCAGCCATCTGATGCTTTGATGATTAGAAAGGTCAAGGATATAGGTCTAGCGAATGAGGATGATTTAGAGGTAGCGTTCCCTAATTCAATTCTCAGGATGAGAGTTCAAGGAGCCAATACCAATTTTGTTCATGGTGGTTTGTCTTTAGAAGAGATTGTTGTTCCTCTGATCAAAGTAGACAAGGCTCGTAAAGATGATATTACAGATGTATCGTTGCAGATTCTTACAAACCTGAAGACCATCACAACAGGAAGCGTAGCCGTGACATTCTTCCAGGAAGATTATGTTTCAGATAAGGTTCAAGGCTATGATGCTTCATTTGCGTTCTACTCTCAAGATGGTACTGTTATTTCAAATATTGAGAAGAGAACTATTGCTAATGAATCAATAGATTCAGAGAAGCGTCAATTCAAGATTGTATTTGATTTCAATAAGGAATCCGAAAAATGCAACAGGCGTTTAGTCTATATGAAAATCCATAAAATCATGCCTTCTGGAAGGTCTGTTCTGATTGCAGAGAAAGAATGCATGCTCTCGCGTTCCATGAGCTTGGATTTTGAATTCTAGAGGGAGGATATGATGAAAGGTTTTGACCAGAAAATACATGATTCTTTTCCTGGCCTTGTTGTTAGAAAAGACTTGGTAAAGGAAGTGAAGGGAAACGCAATTGTTCCTTCCTATGTTCTTGAATATCTTCTTGGACAGTACTGTGCAACTGACGATCAGGAGACAGTAAAGTTAGGAATTGAGAATGTAAAAGCAATTCTTGCAGCTCATTATGTTCATCGTAATGAGGCCAATAAGATACGAGCCGAGATAAGTGAGCATGGACAGAAGCAAGTCATTGATATGATTTCTGTAACATTCAATGAGAAGAAGGATACATATGAAGCATCATTCTCTAACCTTGGGATTTCTAGAGTTCTCGTTGATTCAGATACCATAAAGAAGCATCAGAAGCTTCTTGTAAATGGAGTCTGGTGCATTGCGACTGTAAGCTATCGTCTGGATGAAGACTCTAAAGATTCATCTCCTTGGCATATTGAAAGATTAAAACCTATTCAGCTTTCGAATTTCGACTTTGATATGTTCTTGTCTGGTAGAAAGGAATTTACATCAGATGAATGGGTTGATGTATTGATGCAATCTATCGGATTTAATCCGGAGATGTTTTCAAAACGTCTGAAATTGCTGCATCTATTAAGGCTTGTTCCATTTGTTGAAAGAAACTACAACCTTATCGAGTTAGGACCAAAAGGAACAGGAAAAAGCCATATCTATTCAGAAATGTCTCCTTATGGGATGCTTCTTTCTGGGGGAGAAGTAACTGTTGCGAAGCTTTTTGTAAATAACAATCGCAATCAGCTGGGACTTGTCGGATTCTGGGATGTAGTTGCATTTGATGAGTTTGCGGGACAGGCAAAGAAAGTTGATAAAGCCCTTGTTGATATAATGAAGAATTACATGGCCAACAAATCTTTCTCTCGAGGCATTGAGACAATGCATGCAGAGGCTTCGATGGTCTTTGTTGGCAACACAAAGCATACTGTCCCTTATATGCTAAAGAACTCGGATCTATTTGAGGAATTGCCAAGTGCTTATCATGATTCAGCTTTTATAGATCGTATTCATGCATTTGTGCCAGGTTGGGAATTTGACAGTATTCGATTTGACATGTTCTCAGATGGATATGGCTTTATTGTTGATTATCTTGCTGAGATGCTTCGCTATATGCGCAATCGAGACTATTCAAATCTCTATCAAGAGTATTTCACTCTTTCCTCTGATATCACAACACGAGATAAGGATGGTATTAACAAGACATTCTCTGGCTTAATGAAGCTCATTTACCCAAATGGTGAGGCTACTAAAGAAGAGATAAATGAAATCCTGGAGTTCGCTATAGAGCAGAGAAAGAGAGTAAAGGATCAGCTTGTACGAATAGATGCTACTTTCTATGCTACAGAGTTTAGCTATCTTGATAATGCTACAAATGAAAAGATTCTTGTCTTTGCAAGAGAAGAAAAAGAATATCCTGAGATCTATAAGAAGCAGGCAACAGAAACATCTTCCAAAGTAGAAATTATCATGGATGTGCAAACTGAAAAACAATTGCTCTCTGATAATAATGAATCAAGCGAGGATGTTTCTAGGAGCATAAAACAATCACCAAAAGCTGGTAATTTGAGATTTGAAGAAGATCGAAGTGGTGTTTCTTATGAAAAGCTCTTTGGAGAATATCTAGAAGGTGCTACTAAGATTGAAATTCAGGATCCTTATATTATCAAAGCTTATCAAACAAGGAATCTGATGGATTTTTTAGAGGTCGTTTATCGTCATAAGAAGCCAGAAGATGAAGTAACTGTAACTCTTATTACAAAAGCTGATAGAGATTACTTCGAAGACCAGGATATGCGCCTTTCTCGAATCAAGGATAGTGCAGCTTTAATAGGCATTGATTTTAAGTATTCATACGATAGCACTGATACTATCCATGATAGGAATATGGTTTTTGATAATGGCTGGAAAATCATTCTAGGACGAGGATTGGATATCTTCCAGGTATTTGATACAGATATGCTCTCATTTGCATCAAGAGTACAAGAAATCAGGAAATGCAAGGCATTTGAAATAACATATGTCAGAGAATGATCTTATTAGTAGCACGAGTATTTATATATAGATGCTATTTCGATTCTGTAAATGAAATTTCCACGATAATCACACAAGAGGAAATCCACTCTATTCACGCCTTAAGCGCTGTAATAGGCACAACAAATACCCCATCTTCCCTCTGATAGGCCGCCCTAGTCAGTCCACATATGATACATAATACATCTGGGGCCTTCTCGGGATTCTGCTTTTTGATCTCATCACGAAGTTTAATCAAGGACTTTGCTGCACTATCTATCTGATGTGCACCGAGCTTTATCTCTAAGGCGCACCATCTTCCGTCATTGAGTTCAATGACAGCATCTATTTCCCTATTCTTATAATCTTGATAATGGAACAGTCTTGCATCGAAGCTCTCGCAATATATCCTAAGGTCTCTTTCGCATAATGCCTCGAAGAGGAAGCCTAACGTTTCAAGATCCCTTAAAAGAGACTTTCTAGTAGCCCCAAGAAGAGAAACTGAAATTGATGGATCTACAAAATGTCTCTTTACCGCCTGTTTTGCTCTTATTGAAGAGCGCAAACTTATGTCAAATGGAGGTTGATTGTCCAGTAGATACAGCTTATCCAATACATCCAGATAGTCATCCATCGTTTTCGCATCGATTTCTTCTCCACCGTATTCCCCCATATCTGCTCTGATTTTCCTACTTGATACTGTAGTGCTCTCATTTCTTGCCAGTGACTTCATCAGTCGTCTCATCTTCTCAGGGTTTCGTCTATGCCCATCTAGATAACTTATGTCTTTTGCGAGAACCTGCTCGATATATGATGATGTAATTGCTGTAGCATCTAGAGCTGACATGCCGATAGCTTGGGGCCATCCTCCTCTTATTATCAAGTCTATGAGAACTTGAAGATCAACTTCTTCGGTTACCATACTCTCCAACTTTCCATGGCATACATCGAAAAGGGATATCTTCCCAGATGAATCGCCAGATTCATAGAGAGACATTGGTCTCATTTTAAGGCGAGCTATCCTTCCAGCTCCACTATGAAGATATCCTTCTCTAGGTGGGGTAGCAGATTCTGTCAATATAAACATTCCCTTCGAGCCAGCTTCGTCTACCTTAAATCTTACTCCGTCCCATAGCCCCGGCACCTCTTGCCACTCATCTATGAGTCTAGGATACTCTCCCTCAAGTACAAGAGCCGGAGAAAGCTGTGCAAGCTCTCTGTTCTGAAAGTTCCCAGATGGATCTGCAAGGTATAGGGCACTCTTGCTATGGTATGCACCTGACCATGTCTTTCCGCACCATTTTGGCCCCTCGATTAATATAGCACCGAAAATCCCTAGATAACGCTTTATCTTATTGTCTATAATTCTTGGCTTGTAGTTTTCTCTATTCATTAAATTCCTATACTTTATTAATTATTATTCCTATATTTTTATGATAATAATTCCATCTTTTTTAGAATAATATGAAGTTATGGCCATTGCAATCCTTTTTAGAGTTCCACTAATATAATGTTGTTGGGTCTTAGAAAGCATTGAGCATATCATGTTGGCAGAAATTGAGATAACGGGTCGATTTTTGTAGTAGGTATCATTGAATGGGAGAAATCGCGCCTGTAAAAGATTGAAAGTAGGAGGATGCCATGGCAATAGAATCATTCAGCAGGACTTTTACAGTTAACCCAGATTGGGGTATTAAAAACCTTGAGAAAGCTATCGACAATGGATCTCCTACGGTAAAAAGGCTGAAAACACCAGAAGCCAAAGCAAAATTCAAAGAGGGACTACAATAACGCTAGATATGAAGCCAAGATCAGGGCAAAGTATGGAACAAGAAGGTTGTTGCTCAAATGGATAAACTGACAGAAGACATGTAGTTGGCAATTTAAATGGCAATTTAAAATATGTCGATGTCAGTAAAACAGGGCAATGTCAGTATAAATGGCAGGATAATGTCAGTATAAATGGCAGGATAATGTCAGTATAAATGGCAATACTGGCAATTTAAATGGAACTAATGGCAGTATCAGAGTATGTAGATTCTTTTATTATTAGAAAAAGCAGATTATGAAAATTCTTAAATCTGATTCTAGGACAACCGTGGAACAGCTGCAGTCAGAATTATCTGTTACCGTAAGAACTATCTATAGAGACGTAGAATGGTTGAAAGAAAATGGTTATTTAGAGAGGCTTGGCTCCAACAGAGTTGGTTCATGGCATATAATCAAAGAGCTAGAATAATAGGATTAATAGCTATAATTTTATTTGCTTTTTATTTCATCCCACAAGAAAAGTGATAGCCCCTAAGTTAACATAGAATTTTAAAGAGGAAGTGCTTGCATATTAGATAAACAAATCTAAAGTTATACTTGAAAATTGTTTATATTAATAATATCCTCATACTATGAAAGAATTTATTAAGCGAGATATAGAAAAGGCAATCCTGGAAAACCTAAAATTATATCCTTCACTAACAATCCAAGGTCCACGCCAGTGCGGGAAGACAACGCTTTTAAAGGAGTTGTTTCCCAATTATTCTTATGTAGATTTAGATGATTACAATGCACGTAATCTAGCAGAGGTAGATTCTTATGAGTTCTTTAAAAGATATCCAGAGCCAGTGATTATTGATGAAGTACAAAGAGTTCCATCAATCTTAAGTACTGTAAAAGCTCGAATAGATTTATCAGATAAGAAAGGCATGTATATTCTCTCAGGAAGTTCCCAGGTGAAGCTTTTAACATCTGTCTCGGAATCCCTTGCTGGAAGAACTGTGATATTGACTATGTATCCGTTATCCATGAAGGAATTAAAAGCTACAGGAATAGTGTTGGATAGAGATACACAGCTGATTTCTGGGTTTATGCCATATCTATTTAATAATGACGGAGTTTCTCCATACGATTACTGTTCAAACTATATATCCACTTATGTAGAAAGAGATGTTGCCTCGGAAAGTATAGTAAAAGATAAAAACAGATTTGAAGTTTTTCTGAGGGCTCTTGCAGGGAGAGTTGGTCAATTGGTTGATTATTCGGGACTTTCTAATGATGTGGGTGTTAGTAGCACAACAATCAAGCATTGGATTTCTATATTGGAAGCTTCATACATCATATATATCCTCCAGCCATGGCAAAAGAATAGAATATCAAGGGCTGTCAAAACGCCAAAGATATATTTTGTCGATACAGGACTACTAGCTACGCTATTAGGAATTGCAACTCCCAATCAAATGCTTAGAGATCCTCTAAGAGGTAATATATTTGAAAATCTTGCAATTATGGAAGCAGTAAAATCCAGGACTTCGAGAGGTGAGAATCTCCCGTTTTATTTCTTCAGGAATAGCAGAGGTGAAGAGATTGATTTTATCATTGAAAGAAATGAAGGATTGTCATTATATGAGATAAAAAGCGCAGAAGTTTCAACTTCATCTTTCTTTGATGTTATGAAAAGCTTTCAATCCAAAACTGATATGAGGATATTAAGCAAAAATCTCATATATGCAGGAGAGACAGGAGAGATAAATGGAGTAAACTTAATCAATTTTCATGATATTGCAAATTATACTCCAAAAGAAGAAAAATTCATCTTAAGAAT
>CAKQJZ010000037.1 GCA_934247875.1 uncultured Spirochaetales bacterium | reverse complement strand
AAAATCCGAATCTGCAAACGGGGATGAATTTCATAGTTGAAATAGCATAAACAAAGATGATAAATTAGCCACATTGGTATGAATGCGTGACCTGCGCAATAGCGATGTGGTAGTCCAAAAGGTAGGTCGCGCTTTCATGCTTTTGGACTACCAACCATGACAGAAACTATCAAGACCAAATCCAGGAGGAAGACTCCATGGACAGAGGCATCTGAAGCAGCTCCTCTAGAGAGCTATATAGATGCTGTAACAGGTGATGATTACTCTCACCGTCATCCATCGCTCAGAGATTCTGGAGAAGCAGAATTTCTCAATTCAATTCCATCAGCACATTGCCGTCATTGTGGCTCTGAGCGCTTTGTCAGGAATGGCACTACGGCCTATGGCGTGCATCGATACAAGTGCAAGGATTGCGGGAAAAGCTTCACTTTGCTAACGAACACAATCTTCGATAGCCATAAGCTTCCAATCTCCCAATGGATTGGCTATCTATTGGATATATTTAGCTTCGGAAGCCTGAATCTATCTTCAAAAGTAAACAGAAATTCAATCAATACAACAAGATACTGGAGAGACAAGACGTTTCTGCTTCTTGATGGAATCCAGGATGATATCGTGCTCAGTGGAGAGGTATGGCTTGATGAGACCTTCTTCAAGGTAAGAGTAAATGATATTGAAAACAAGAGCGATTGTCTTGAGTACAGAGGTCTTTCAAGGAATCAGATATGCATCGGAGTGGCTTGCGATAAGGACCATTCTATATTCATTGTGGAGGGATTTGGTAAAACATCAAAAAGAAGAACACTTGAAGCTTTTGGGAAGCACATAACAGAGGGCTCTACACTAATCCATGACAAGGAGAAAGCACATGAGATACTGGTATCGCAGCTGTCTCTCAGCAGTATTGCATATGATTCTAAAGACCTGAAAGGAATGGATGATGATGCTAATCCGCTTGATCCAGTCAATGAACTATGCAGGCTGCTTAAGCTGTTCTTAAGAGCACATTCTGGCTTCATCAGAGATGATCTTCAAGGCTACCTAAATCTGTTTCATGTGATAATGAATCCACCAGAAAACAAATATGAAAAAGTGAAGAAAATACTGGAATTGGGATTAGAAAAATCCGTTTTACTGCGTTATAGGGATCAAAAACCTTGATTCATGCACTGAAATGCTGTTTTTCATCCCCGTTTGCAGATCAAGAGTTTACAATAATATACAATACTGTCTGTTATCTTCGATAATATCACTTTTATATTGTCAACTTTTCTCAATTTATGAGAAAATTCTAGATATGGCGGATATTAAGCTTTCTAGGAAAGACAGACAGTTTATTACAGGCTGGAACTATTTTTATTCTTCCGACCCCGATGAACTATCTGAAGATCGCATAAATGAAATAAACAATACTGACGTAAATAAGAAACTCGCTAGACGATATCTTATGAGAAGCTGTAAGAATATATCGACATCCACTTACGTTATTCCTGTAAGCGATGGTGGAGCTATCACTGGATACTACTATTCATCTCCGAAGATCAGTGAGACAGCAGGACTTGTTCCTCTTATCATATTCTTCCACGGAGGTGGATGGGTATTTGGCAATATGGACTTCTACACTATATTCCTAAGGCACTTAGCTTCTGTTACAGAAGCAGCTATTCTTTCAATTGACTATCGGCTATCTCCTAAGTATAAGTTCCCTATTGCTATTGAGGATTGCTATGATGCATACACTTGGGCAGTTAAGGGTGCTGAATACTGGAAAGTCGATCCAGATAGAATATTCATTGCAGGTGACAGCTGTGGCGGAAATCTAGCAGCTTCTGTTGCGCTTCTAGCCAGAGACAGAAACCAGCAAGATATTGCTGGCCAGATTCTTCTCTACCCCCTTTTAGACGGAAGACTCAGAACTCAGTCCCAGATGGAATTCGCATCTACGCCAACACTGAATAGCAAGATGCTTCAGTTCTATATCAAGAGCTATGCACGTGAGCCTAAAGATATCCTCTCTTCTAAGTTCTCACCGCTTTTATCTCAGGACTTAACAAGGCTTCCACCTACTCTCTTGATCGCTGCAGAGCAAGACCCGCTTGTAGACGATGCAAAGCTATATGACGCAGCACTGAAGGAAGCTGGTGGCAAATCAAGACTTTTTGTAAGCAAATCATCATTTCATGGTTATATGCCATTCAAGCATGCTACAGGAAGAGAAGAGACAGAGTGCCTGATTAAGCAGTTCGTTGCTGGAAGAACACTGGAGAACCTTCAGTTCATCACTCACAGAGAACTAAAATACTATTCAGAATAGGCAAAAAGAAAGAGGGCTTGTTTTAATAACCAGGTAGGATCAATGAAGGGGGACACCTAACCTAGTTCAAGCTCTCTTTATTGACTATGCACTTATTTTATTGCGCTGTCAATAAAATAGAAAAAAATTACCCAAAAATCAGCACTCTATTGCAACTTTTATCACACCATCACGTCTATTTTCGAACAATTCATATGCTTCATCTATTCTTTCCAGCGGATATGTGTGGGTTATTAGTGGTTCTGTATTGATTTTTCCTTGAGCTATAAGACGCAATGTCTCATCTGAGTCTATGCCGTCTACTCCACCAGTTTTGAATGTCAGATTCTTTCCGTACATATCAGGAAGCGGAAGCACTTGCGCATTCTCATATAGTGCAACTACTGTTACAGTTGCATTAGCTCTTGCAGCTCTCCAAGCCAAGCTGAATGTTGAATCAACTCCAGCAACTTCCAATACAGCGTCTGCGCCACCGTGGTCACTATGCTCTTTCACAAAGCTTTCACACTCTTCAGGCTTAACTGTCAAAACATCAGGATAGTGCTCATTAATGAACTTGATGCGCTCTTCATCTTTTTCGCACACTATGATGCGTTTAGGCGCTTTGAGCATAACGCAAAGCAGCGTGCATATGCCTGTTGGACCTGCGCCAATGATAAGAACAGTATCATCGGGAGTGATTTCTGTGATGCGTGTAGCCCAGTATCCAGTAGCAAGCACATCTCCGACAAATAGAGCTTCTCTATCTGTAACACTCGAAGGAATCTTATTGAGTCCTTGGTTAGCATATGGCACACGCACATATTCAGCTTGTCCACCATCAATGCGGCATCCAAGTGCCCAACCTCCATTCTTGTCAGTGCAATTATTCACATAGCCTTTCTTGCAAAAGAAGCATTTGCCACAAAAGGTCTCGACATTGACTGATACTCTGTCACCCTTCTTAACACGTGTAACAGCAGGACCTGTTTCTTCTACGATCCCGACCATTTCATGACCAACTGTGATGCCTGGAACAGCACGAGGAACAGCGCCATGCTTAATGTGGATATCACTTGAGCAAATGGATGCAAGTGTTACTTTGACAATTGCATCTTCATCATCAATAAGCACAGGCTTCGCTTTTTCTCTTAGTTCGAATCTACCTTTTTCAATATATGTATAAGCAAGCATATTTTCTCTCCTATATAACTATAGCATTTAGGATATAATTATTTTATGAGCGAAATGAAGAATATAAAATCGAGAGTGTTATCGGATAAGATAGCTGAAGACATAATAAACTATATCCAAACCAATCATTTGGTATCAGGGCAAAAAATCCCAAATGAAACAACACTTTGCGAAATGTTCGAAGTAAGCCGAAGCACAATAAGAGAAGCAGTCAAGAACCTTTCAAGCAAAGGTGTTTTACAAGTCAAGCGAGGCGATGGAACATATATTCTAAGAACATATATAAACGACCTTGATCCTATGAACTTGATGGCAGTGAAAGATAAGCTCAAACTTGCGCTGGATCTAGTTGATGTAAGATTGATGCTAGAGCCTGAAATTGCTGCTCTTGCTGCGAAGAATGCAAGTGAGGATGATGTCAATGAAATCACTAACCTATGCAACATAACTGAGCGTCTTATTAATTCAGAGAAGAGCTATGTTGAATTCGACATTGCATTCCATACAGCAATTGCAAAGGCTAGTAAGAATGTTGTTATCAAAGAACTCATACCAATTATAGACACTGCTGTCATGATGTTTGTTAATGTTACACATAAAAAGCTCACTGATGAGACAATTACAACACATAGAATGATAACAAAAGCAATCCAAGATGGTGATATGGAAGGAGCTAAGGGTGCTATGCACATGCACTTGACCTTCAATAGAAATATGATCAAGGAAATTTACAAGAAAGGCTCTGCTAACTTGGTTAAATGAAATATGAATGCATTCATACTTCTATGATAAATAAAAATTCAATTTCAATAAGAAAATCTAAAGATTAGCTACCTATAAAAACATTAAACATCTGATGTTTAATTTTTAATTGCTCATTATTATTAGACATATTTATAGTATATTGTTCGATAACAACGTTTATTAATATTTCATAAAAATGAATTTGGCAGATGTTTTCATTCTCATTTATTCTGTTGATACCAAAACGGAGGAATGAATTATGGAACTTGAAAGTGCTAGAGTAAGAAAACTCAGTCCAGAAAATGACCCATTGAAAATCGGTATGGGTTGGAGTGTTGAAGATCTTGATAAGCCTCAGATTTTAGTCGAAAGCACATTTGGTGATAGCCATCCAGGATCAGCTCATCTTGACACTCTAGTCAATGAGATAGTCAAAGGAATAGCCGATGAAGGTGGTAAGGGTGCTAGATATTTCGCAACTGACATCTGCGATGGAATTGCACAAGGACATGATGGCATCAATTACAGCCTAGCAAGCCGCGATATGATCGCAAACATGATTGAAATCCATGGAAACTCAACAGGATTTGACGGCGCTGTATTTGTTGCATCTTGTGATAAATCAGTACCAGCTTGTCTGATGGGAAGTGGTAGACTTAAGATGCCTGCTATCGTAGTAACAGGTGGCGTTATGGATGCAGGTCCAAATCTTTTAACACTTGAGCAAATTGGCGCATACAATGCAATGTGCGAACGCGGAGAGATCAGCAAAGAACAATTGATGTATTACAAGCATCATGCATGTCCATCCTGCGGTGCTTGTTCATTCATGGGAACAGCTTCAACAATGCAGATTATGGCAGAAGCTCTTGGCTTGATGCTTCCTGGGTCGGCTTTAATGCCAGCTACATGCGAGGATCTAAAAAAAGTCGCTTATCAAGCAGGCAGGCAGATTGTAAAGAACGCACTATCTGGCCTACGTGCAGAGAATATTGTTACAAAAGAATCATTCGAGAACGCTATCATGGTACATGCTGCTATCTCTGGTTCTACCAATTCTCTATTACATATTCCAGCAATTGCACATGAATATGGCATTGAGATCGATTCAGATACCTTTGATAGAATGCATAGAAATGCTCACTACTTATTGGATATCCGCCCAGCTGGCAAATGGCCTGCTCAATTCTTCTACTATGCAGGCGGAGTACCAAGAGTAATGGAAGAGATCAAAGCCTCTCTTCACCTAGATGCAATGACAATTACAGGAAAGACTCTTGGAGAGAATCTAGAAGAGTTAAGGAAGAATGGTTTTTATGAAAAGTGTGAAGAGTATCTAAAACCATGGAACTTAAAGAGAGAAGATATCATCCGCAGTTATGATAATCCTATTGGTGAGAGTGGTACTGTTGCTATATTAAAGGGCAATCTTGCACCACTTGGATCAGTAGTAAAGCACTCAGCTGTTCCAAAAGAGATGTTTGAAGCAACGCTTAAAGCAAAACCATTTGACTGTGAAGAAGATGCAATTGATGCAGTTCTAAAACACAGAATCAAACCAGGAGATGCTGTTATTATACGTTATGAAGGACCAAAAGGATCTGGCATGCCTGAGATGTTCTATACTACAGAAGCAATCAGCAGCGATGCTGAGCTTGGAAAGACAATCGCGCTGATTACAGATGGACGTTTCTCAGGTGCATCAAAAGGCCCAGCTATAGGACATGTTTCCCCTGAAGCTGCAGAAGGCGGCCCTATTGCCCTACTTGAAGAAGACGATCTCATTTATCTATCAATCCCAAATAGAAAACTTGAAATAGTTGGCGTTAAGGGAGAGAGAAAGAGCCCAGAGGAAATCGAAAGAATCCTGAAAGAACGTAAAGCAAATTGGAAAAAGAAAGATAACAAGTACAAAAGCGGCGTTTTGAAATTATTTAGCGAGCATGCAGTTTCCCCTATGAAGGGTGGATACATGGTTTGATGGAGGTAAGAATATGTTAAGTTTAGTTACAGCTACTTCAAATAGCAATCCTGTTATGCTAATTATCGCAGCTCTCGTTGGTCTTGCTGTACTGCTTGTTCTTATCATCAAATTCAAGACACAAGCCATGATAGCGATCTTAATTGGAGCTATTGTAATTGGACTTCTTGCTGGAATGCCATTATCGCTAATCATTGATTCTGTAAACACAGGCATTGGCAATACATTAAAAGGCATTGCTCTCCTTGTAGGACTTGGATCCATGTTTGGTGCAATTCTGGAAGTTTCAGGTGGAGCTGAAACCCTTGCAATAACAATGACAAAAAGATTCGGAGACAAAAAAGCTGCTTGGGCACTCGGAATCACAGGACTAGTAGTATCAATTCCAGTATTCTTCGATGCAGGTCTGATTATTCTTATTCCACTTGCTTTCTCACTTGCAAAGCGCACTGGTAAGTCTTCCTTATACTACGTTATTCCATTGCTTGCAGGTCTTGCTGTTGGCCATGCTTTCATTCCACCTACACCAGGACCAGTACTAGTTGCAACAATGCTAGGAGTAGACCTTGGCTGGGTAATTTTGGTTGGTCTTTTCTGCGGAACATTTGCAATGATTGTCGCAGGTCCTATCTGGGGCACTTACTGTGGCAAGAAGTATATGGTTGAGATTCCTCAATCCATTGCTGCGAACGAGAATATTGCAGAAGGAAAGAAGCTTCCATCTTTTGGTTCTGTTCTTTCAATCATCATGATTCCGCTTGTACTTATTATCATAAAATCTGTTGCACAAGTCATTCCTGCAATGCAAAGCGCTGTACCTATCCTGAATTTCTTTGGAGAACCTTTCATTGCTTTGACTATCGCAGTCATTGTTGCAATGTTTGTACTCGGAACAAGATATGGTTACTCAATGGCAGAGCTAGAGAAAATCATGACAAAGTCTTTGGAACCAACAGGAATGATCCTACTTGTTACAGCTTGTGGCGGTGTTCTAAGATACATGCTCGACAACTCTGGTATCGGACTCTTGATCGGCAATGCAGTAGCTGGGGCAAATCTTCCTATCGTAGTAGTTGCATTCTTAGTTGCAGCACTTGTAAGAATCTCTGTAGGATCTGCAACTGTTGCTATGACAATGGCTGCAGGAATCGTTGCAGCAATGCCAGTAATCTCAACATTGTCACCAATGCACCTTGCATGTGTTACAGCTGCAGTTGCAGGTGGTGCAACAGTTTGCTCACATTTCAACGATTCAGGCTTCTGGCTTGTAAAATCCTTGGTTGGAATCGATGAAAAAACAACACTGAAAACATGGACTATAATGGAAACTCTAGTCGGAACAACCGGCTTTATAGTAGCCCTCCTCATTTCCTTATTTTGTTAATCCCTTTGGTGAGCAGGTACGTCGTTACTTGCTCACCTCTCTTTTTTTGCCATAATTATGAGTGATATGAATTCCAGAAGCTACAACATGTCAAGGATAAAAGGAAAGGATACAACAATCGAAGTTGCGCTTTCCAAAGCTCTTTGGCATAGAGGACTCAGGCTCAGAAAGCATCAGAGTGGAATATATGGCCACCCAGATCTTTCAAGCAAGAAGCACAAAATCGCTATCTTCACAGATGGTGATTTCTGGCATGGATTTGACTGGGAGAAAAGAAAAGAAACGATAAAATCAAACACAGAGTACTGGGTTCCAAAGATAGAGAAGAATATGGATAAAGATAGTGAAGTGAATCATCACCTTCTCTCAGATGGGTGGCTGGTAATCAGAGTCTGGGAACATGAAGTTAAGAAGGATATCAGTGGCACAGCAGATATGATCTACCGCTTAGTCAAAGAAAGAGAGCTCAATAATTAGAGTCTGAAACAACCTTCCATAGCATTAATCTCACTATGCGATACCCCCACTTTAGACGCAATGCTTCTCCAGAGTCCAATATTCTCTTTCGTCTCTTTGACTTCCTTTGCTGCTTCATCTTTCGTTAATCCATAGTATTCTGAAGCATCTATAGCTACATTAAAATCCAAAGAATTATCATATTCATCGATGTTTAGAGCGAGACCAGTGCCATTGGGATTTGGATTGACATCATAAAGAGGAGAAAGCCTGATTCCACCTTTTTCGACTATAAACCCATGATTTCTGAGATGGTCATCTGTATTGGTTATTGCAATGCTGAAAACAATTCTTTTCCAAAGTTCTTTGAGATCTATAGCAGGAGATATTCCATACTGCTTAATTGCATAAGCAATATCCAAATAGCTTGTTCCAGTGTCATATCCAGCACCATCAGAAGCACCTAGCATAGTCATTGCAGATACAAAATGTTTCCTTTTTCCTCTAGAATCTCTGTCAAAACGCTCTACAAGAAATGTTGTTCCATAATTCGAATATCTTCTGCTTAACGCTTTTGGTACTCTGAGACCACACTTAACGGCGAGCTCATGTGCTACCATTTCCCATGCACCTACATCATATTCATCTTGTCTAGATGCGAATTTGGCAATCCATAAGTTTCCTTCAGTATCTCTCACAGATGCTTTTGGTCTAGCTCCACCAAGAGAAGAACCGGGCTTCAATAGCAACTCTAATCGTTTTGCTGTATTTTTATCCAAATCTGATGACGCATCCAATAATATTGCCGCTTGCTCTAGTTCTCGTATGCTTGTCCAAACAGGAACAGAATTCTCATCTGATTCAGCTAAGAATGGCCCATTGGGATCTCTTTTGAATCGCAAGGCTCCCATTCTCGAAAAATCCTCAATACCAATGAGATAATCACTCTCATAGAGCTTTCTAGGTGCTCTCTTTTCCAAGCGTGCTTCAACTGCTTCTTTTCTTTGCAGCAGCGTTCTGCCCCAACGATCAGGACAAGAATCTGTGAAAACACCAAACAACGACTTATTTGCTGGAGGATATTGCCTACCTCCAAACAAAAGCAAGTCGGGATCAATGAATGTCTTGTTTTTGGAATCAAGCCATTTCTCATCATATTCGAAAGAAAAGACTTCCTTGCCTCTCAGAATATCGACATTAAGCTTGCCGATTAATACAGGAGAACTCAAATCTGACCAGTCGCCATAAACATATATTGTCCCAATCATTTTTCTCTCTCCATTTTCGAAGCTCTTTTTCCAGCAACTAGGCCAATATCCTGAAGCTTTCTGCCAAGCACATCATCTTTGGCAACAAGCAGCAGATCATTCTCAAGACGCAGTGCCTGGAGAACAGCTGCATATATTCCAATTGCAACTGATGGAGAGCCTTTCTCAACGTTATGAAGAGTTGCTCTGCTTATTCCTGCACGCTCAGCTAGCAGTTCTGCTGAGATATCACGTCTCAGACGCGCAAGCTTTATATTCTCACCCATCTCGGTAAGCAATCTCTGAATCTTAGGTAATAATACAACTGCTTTCTTGCCCATAATCAACCTCTAATGCAAATAAATATATACTCATATAGCTATTCTTGTCTATAAATATATACGTTATCCTGATTGTTAAAATAATAACACACTAGGGCTTCTGTTTTCTTTCTTTTTGGCTATAATCAGAGGCATGAAGAGAGACCTTGGGCAAGATAAGATCTGGCCGCTTTTGCTACGCCTTGCAATCCCTACTGCACTCGCGCAGCTTGTTAATGTTTTATATGCAATAATCGACCGAATATATATTGGACATATACCAGGAGTTGGCTCACTGGCCTTAGCTGGCGTTGGAGTTGCAGCCCCAATAAGCTCATTCATCTCTGCATTTGGAATTCTCATAGGACTTGGAGGAGCTCCGCTTATGGGAATGCGTGAAGGACATGGCGAACATAGAAAAGCCGAAGAGATACTCTCTACAGCATTCTATCTGATGGTTATCGTATCATTAGTGCTGACGCCTCTATTCTTAGTGCTGCGCAATCCTCTACTGCTTCTATTTGGCGCATCAGATAAGACACTACCATATGCATCAAGCTACTTGCTTTACTATATCTCAGGTTCACTGTTTGCAATCTTATCAGTTGGCCTCAACAGCTACTTAGTCAATCAAGGGCTATCAGGCAAAGCTATGGTTGCAATACTCTCTGGTGCGTTTATGAATATAATACTCGACCCTATATTCATATTCACGCTCTCTCTTGGTGTAAAAGGAGCTGCTGTAGCAACTGTGCTTTCGCAAATAGGCTCCTCTGCACTGCTCTTGATTTTCCTATTAAGCCCTAAAGCAACGATAAGACTTCGCTTCAAGCTATTTAATAAAGCACTGATTATTCAGATTCTGAAATATGGCGTTTCTCCATTCATAATCCTTGCAAGTGACAGTCTGCTGCTGATTGTAACTAACGCTATGCTCAAGTGCTATGGCGGGGATGATGCAGATACTCTCATTACTGCTTCAACAATCGTACAGAGCTTCTTCTTGCTTATCACATATCCTCTCGGAGGAATAACAGGAGGAACACAAGGGCTCTTAAGCCATAACTTCGGAGCTGGCAATATAGAGAGAGTCAAAGAAAGCCTCAGAAAAGAACAAATAATTGCACTGATCTTCACTACGTTCATGTTCATAGTGACTATGACAAGCTCAGAGTTCTTTGCACGCCTATTCACATCAGATGAGAATATGATAAAGCTCAGTGCTCACTATATGAGGATCTATGCATCTATGGTTATTCCTCTCTCATTCCAATATGTCAATGTCGATAGCATGACAGCACTTGGCCAGATTAAGCTTGCTCTTCCGCTCTCTATGTGCAGGAAAGTAAGCTATACGCTATTTGTAATAATATTCCCAGTATTCTTTGGAGCTGAAAGCATATTCCTCTCAGAGCCAGTATGCGCAGTGCTTTCAGCTGTAGTAAGCACAATAACACTCAAAGTTGCACTTCCTAAAGTCTATAAAGAAAGAGAAGAAGTAGGACTGGTTTTATAGGATTATAAAAAAACCCCACGCGGCAAAAGGAGGTAAACCGTATGTGGGGAACAAAAGGAGGTTAGAATGGGAAGCCTTGCTTCCTAATTCTTGACTAGAATATAACGAGTTTAAAAAACTTTGAAAATACTATTTTTGCAAATTTTTGCAAGTGGACACCATTATTCAAAATTAAGTCGTTATTTGACAATTTTGAAAAATAGCTAGTTATTTCAGTTTCCTCCTTATTCGTTATATCTCCATAACTTATTCAAAAGCTACCATATTTGTAGGTTTTATACTTTCTTAACAGCTTCTTTTGCTTCATAGTCCTTTAGCATTATTTTTACTTCTTTTGAAAGCGGTAAAAGTGCAAAAAGATTGAAAATCGTCATAAGCGCAATGCCGAAGTCTCCAAGGTCCCATACGAATGCATATTCAGCTAGTCCACCGACAAAGAGCATTACTAATGCGAAGATCTTATAGATAGTCTGGCTAGTCCAGTTCTCTCCAAAGACATATGAGATATTGCTTCTTGCATAGAAGAGAATACCAATGAATGTTGAGAAGCTGAATAAGAAGATCGTTACAGCTATCAAAGGTTTCCCGATTGCACCTAAGTGATAGTGCATAGCACTTTGGAGCAGATCCATTCCGACTAATCCATTTACAGTTTCAGGTGGAGTTAAAAGAAGAATGAATGCTGAGCATGAGCATATTACAAGCGTATCGATGAATACACCAAGAGATTGCATAAGGCCTGCTTCTACTGGATCCTTTACATCTGCTGCTGCAGCTGCGCATGGAGCACTGCCGCTGCCTGCTTCATTTGAAAATAGGCCACGCTTGATACCGTTCATCAAAACAGCACCTAGTCCACCTGCTGCAACTTGTCTAAAGCCAAATGCTTCAGCAAATATGCGGGCAAACACGCCAGGAAGCTGTTTGATATTCACAATCACAATAAAGAGCGAGACTGTGAAATAGAGCACAGACATTACTGGCACTATGACATCTATGACTTTTACAGATGCATCTTTTCTCAGGACTATCAACGCAGAAAGCAATAACAAAGCTATTGCTGATGCCAAAGGTGGGATATTGAATGCGTTATAGAGTGAAGATGTTACAGAGTTGCCAATTACCTGGCTGATTCCACCCCAGCAAATAAGGCCTGAGAGAGCAAATAGTACTGCTATTACAGATTTCTTCTTGTTCTTTCTGTATAGCATATCAAGATAATATGCAGGGCCACCTTTAAAACCGCCATAGAGTTTATCTTCTGTTTTATAACGCTGTGCAAGTGTTCCTTCTGCAAATGCTGTTGCAGAACCAAGAATAGCAGATAGCCACATCCAGAATACTGCGCCTGCGCCGCCTAAAGAGACAGCAGCAACAACACCGACAAGGTTACCCATGCCAACACGAGTTGCAGTAGAAACGAATAGAGCCTCAACTCCCGATAATGCTTTGCCCTTCTCTTTGTTTCCTGAGAGAGTAAGCTTAATCATAGCTGGGAACTTTCTGAACTGCACGAAACGCAAAAGCACAGTGAAGTATATTCCAAGCGGAATGAGGATAAGAATCAAAAACGAAATGCCTAACTTGCTACCACCTGGAAGCGGTATAAAAAATAAATCTCCCCATAGGAGATTAAACAGAAAATAAAAAGTCTTCAAAAATCGCTCCAAAGAAATTATACAATGTAAAATGTTCTTTAACAAACCGATAATTCCATGTAAATTGGTATTTATAGGTGGAAGAGAGCAAATGCAGAGAAAAGATATGCGGCTTACTGAGGGTGCTGTTTGGAAAAACATCATTCTTTTCGCACTGCCTTTGATGATCGGAAACCTATTCCAGCAGCTATATAACACTGTAGATAGCATAATAGTAGGCAACTTCATAGGAAAAGAAGCGCTTGCAGCTGTTGGATCTGTAGATTCAATCATCAATACATTCATAGGCTTCTTCTCAGGTCTCAGCGCAGGAGCTGGCGTAGTAATAAGCCAATACTATGGCGCTAAAGATGATGAGAGCGTTCATAAAGCTGTACACTCGACAATTGCGCTGACACTTATACTCAGCGTAATAATCACCGCACTCGCAACGCTGACTACTCCATTCTTCTTAAAGCTATTAGGAACTCCTAGTGATGTATGGGAAAGCTCTGAAACATATCTTGGGATATATTTCTTAGGCTCAACTGGGCTTCTTGTTTACAATATGGGATCAGGCATACTACGTGCAGCAGGAGACTCAAAGCGCCCACTCTACTTCCTGATATTCTCAACTATCGTAAATATCACACTGGATATCATATTCATCGCTGTTTTTGATATGGGAATAGCAGGTGCTGCTTGGGCAACTGTTATTGCAGAGCTGCTATCTGCGCTTCTCGTGCTTATCGTCTTAAGCGCTGAGAAAGATTGCTATAAGATAGTCTGGAGCAAGATCAGAATAGATTTCCCAATACTCAAGAAAATCCTCTCTGTAGGCATCCCAACTGCTATCCAGATGATGATCACAGCATTCTCAAATGTGCTTGTGCAGTCATACATCAACTTCTTCGGCTCTGCTGCTATGGCTGGCTGGTCTAGCTATTCAAAGATAGATAAGATCTGCCTGCTCCCTCTTCAGTCAATAGGACTCGCTATTACAACATTCATAGGCCAGAACATAGGAGCTGGAGAGAGAGATAGAGCTATTGAAGGCATCAGAGTCGCAACTAAGATAAATGTCGTGATATCAATAACAGTTGTAGCTTTCCTTTGGATATTCGCACCATACTTGGTTCTTCTCTTCAGCAAAGATGAAGATGTAATACGCTATGGCACACTATTTTTAAGACTCTTAGGCCCATTCTTCATCTGTGTTGGATTCAACCAGATTCATAATGGCGCACTCAAAGGTGCTGGCAACTCCAAGATTCCTATGATCATAATGATGAGCTCATTCATTCTATTCAGGCAAGTTTATCTATTCCTGATTACCAAAGTTGCAAACAATGTATACACAGTTGCACTTGGCTACCCTCTCGGATGGCTTCTATGCACGATAATACTTGCTATCTATTATAAGCATGTAGATATTTCGAAGTTCTCTATTGTAGATGCTAAAGCGAAGACAAAAGCGTCATGATATCACTTGCGCTAGGCGGGCACTTGACTACGCCATGCACTGCTTTGCTGCAGCAAGCGCCAACACCGACTTCTGGAGAAAGTCCCTTCCAGCCTTGTCCTATAGCGACTTTGCGCCCTTTGAGACATCTGATTGAGCCATCGTCTTCCATCCTCTTCAAAGCATGAATGAGATTCGCATAGCAGCATGAACAAGCAGAGCGCGCATCTGTATACTGCTTTAGACGCCTTGCGTATCCATCGCTTTTAGAGATCTCACTGGATTCTGGCTTATTGAGTTCTATTATCTTGGCTTTCTCTAAATCCATTGAGCCTGCGCCATACTCAGAGCCAAGCTTAATGTACTCAACATCATCTACAGAAAACCCAAGAAGAGATGCAGCATATGCGTCGAGAAGCACAGAGTCCTCTCCAAGAAGAAGCCTGTTAGTCTCTATAGGAGTCCCGCCCTCTTCAAAGTCCAAGTCTCCGCAAATGCTATCTACTAGAGTCATCGATGGATGATAGAGCGCATTTAAAAGCGCTATAGGCTTCATTAGCCCGAGCTGATGAAAGAGACGCTTAGATCTATCGCTGAGTATGCCCTTCAAGTTCTTCATTGCGCATGTCATGCCTGTCTGGCAATGACCCTTCAGAACAGGAAGGTTGATCATGTAGTCAAGAGAGAGTGCTCTCTCTGAGATTTCCATAGTCACACCATCTAAAGTGAGTTTTCTATAGTGATCTTTCTTGAGGTCATATAACCCGATTCCATAGCGTTTCTTATAGTCATAGTAGCCATTGAGACGAAATGCACGCTCAGTATCATCACCAACCCAAGAGCCTTCAATGATTGAGATATCCTTAAAGCCATAATCATGCAAATACTCAATGATAGCTGCGATGATCTCCATATGAGTAGTTGCACCGCTCTCAGGCTTTGCAGCAATGACAAGATTAGGCTTAAGCCCTATCTTGCTATCTTTGGATCCGATTTTCTCATCAAGCTTGAAGTCACTGATAAGCTCAGTTGTGATTCTCTTCACATCCTTGCCATAGATTATTCTGATTTCGTCTTTCATTTCAGTCTCTTAAGATTTTCTTGTAATCGAGGTTAGGTTCTCTCCAGCCAGTAGCTTTCAAGATATCTAAAAAGAAAGGAGGAAGCCCTGAATGGAGACTCATTATGAAGTTATAGTAGTCAGAGCTATCACGGCCATAGAGATCATAGCCGCTTTTGTATATGCAATCTGGCAAAAAAGAATTATTCACATAAATAGCTGACTCTATGTATTCTTCAGTCTCCATATACCCATCTTCGATTATGAAATCGAGTGAGTCTGGGATATCAACTTCAAATGTGAATGCGTAGCTGCCATCCTGGTTATAGCGATATGAGAGCAGTTTGCGAGCTATAGGCTTCAAGTCTGCAGGTTTCCCTTCTCCCAAATAGCATTTCAGATACTTATTGTATGCTTTGAGCGTAGAAAGCCTATCACTCTTTTCTGCAAGTAGACCTTTTACTACCAAGTCAGGGCTAAGCGCTATAGCAAATGAATCTTCTTCTTTATCTATAGCATCAATAATGTATGTGAAGAAGTTATCCATAGAATAAGGAATAGAGAGCAGATTTATCTCTTTCCCCTGGTAATTCGTAACGCCTTCAATCTTCTCTTTGAGCACTTCCCTGATTCTCTTCTGAGAGCTTTTATCAAGATTAAGACGTGTTGGATAGAATGGACCGCTAATGAGTCCATTCTCTTCTACAGCCATAAGGTATCTATCAAAGAGATCTTCTGTATATGGATCGTCGAAGATTCCACCGATGTTATCAAAAACATCGCCGAATGTTGGAAACAGACGAGACATATCACTCTCATCAAAAAGTGTTACTGCGTCATAGAATCCAGGAACTAAGCCAAAGCTCTTGTCAATTGCAAACTCAAGAGCTCCGACTGTGATATTAGCAGGTGCAAGGATGTAACGCTCAATAATACCATCCTCAATATTTGCAAATTCTCTGAGATTGCGCTTCTCTACTTTAGTCAGATCCTCAACTTGCACTCTTAAGCGCAGCGGGAGAATTCCACGAGAGAGAGGATTACAGTGTCTCAAAGCATGATCCAGCTTTTCAAATGGTATTGTTACATCCATATCAATTCCTTAATTCTTCATGCTGAAAGGCTGTCTTGTATTCTCAAGAACATCACGCCAGAGAGATCCTTCAGGATCAACGTGAGAACGCTTGGAAACAGCAACCTTTATCGGGAGATATACAAACTGGTTATTTACGCGAGATGCAATGCACTGTGTCTTACCTGCCATAGCTGCATGAACAGCATGTGCGCCAAGACGAGCACAGTAGATTGAGTCGTAGCTATTAGCTGGTGCGGAGCGGATGATATATGAAGGGTCGATGTACTTGATGCTTGTCTCAATGCCCTCTTCCTTGAAATACTCCTTGATCTTCTCTTTGAGGAATATGCCAATATCATGGTATTTGATATTTCCAGATGCATCTGTCTCTCCTGTTGGAGGAGCAAACTCCTGACCTGCACCTTCAGCAACTAAGATAACAGCGTGTCCTCTCTCAAGAATACGTCTCTTGAGGTTCTCAAGAAGACCATTAGGACCTTCTAGGTCAAATGGGCACTCAGGAATCAAGCAGAAGTTTACATCGCTCTGTGCAAGAGATGTATGAGCTGCAATGAAGCCAGACTCTCTTCCCATGACTTTAACAAGTCCGATTCCGTTTATGCTGTTCTTAGCTTCAACATGTGCGCCACGTACAGATGGAACTGCAGATGCTACAGCAGTATCGAAGCCAAATGATGAATCGATGAATGAAAGGTCATTGTCTATAGTCTTAGGAACGCCAACAATAGCAATCTTAAGACCTCTGCGCTTGATCTCTTCCCCGATATCATAAGCACCGCGGAGAGTTCCGTCGCCGCCGATTGTGATAAGTATATTGATATTGAGACGCTCCAGAGAATCTACAATCTCTTCAACCTGCTTTCCGCCGCCTCTAGCAGAGCCAAGGATTGTACCACCCTTTTCCTGGATATCATCAACAACATCCGGATCTAAGCTGATCAAAGGCCAAGGTGAGTTCTCCAATAGGCCAAGGTAGCCATACTGAACGCCCGAGATTCTTCTGACTCCATATCTATACCATAAGCATCTTACGACAGCTCTGATTACATTATTCAGGCCTGGGCAAATACCGCCGCAAGTACAGATTGCAGCATGAACATGAGATGGATTGAAGTAGATCTTATCTCTAGGACCAGCAAGCTCTACAGTATCTGAATGAACAGGACGAACCTGACCATCTACAACTTCAGTTTCAATCGAATAGAGGATCCTATCCTCATCGCTGGTGTAATCAGCAACACCATCTCCCCATCTGTTAGACATTCTGATTGGAGATGCTAGTTTTGCTTCTCCGAGTTTCTCAACTGAAAAATCATATTGCATTTTATCCATTATATTCCTCCTCGAGCCTATTGAGGTCTTTTTCGAATACTTTATATTCTTCATTCGCATGAACCTTCATGCGCTCTTGAAAGCTTTTGTAGATCTCAATCAGAGAAAGCGCATAAGGCGTTAAAGCAGCGCCCTCTCTTGATGCACCTCCATGGCGTCGAGAGATTATCTCATGGCCAAGATTTGCCTCAAGCTTTGTAATCATATTATAAGCCTTGGAATATGAAAGTCCCATATCCTTGGCAGCTTCACGAAGGGACTTGGATCTTGCTATAGCTTCTAAAAGCCATAGCACTCCAGCTCCCATGAACTTCTCACCCTGATCATCTACTAAGTAAAGCTTCTCTTTTAGCTCCATAGCTCCTCTGCTGCTTTATAAAGAATATTAACCAAATCCTCCAGATTCTCATTCTCAACTGAGCAATAAGCAAGTCTGAGAGTATTTCCTAGAATATTGATAGCTCCGATTTCATATTTATCGAGCAAATACAATCTTAGCTCTTCTGCTGAATGTGGTGTTACATCAAATGCCATGAAGTAGCCGCTGTTGAAGCTATAAGGGCGTAGAAGCTTAGAGTCTTTATGTTCTTCTACTACCTTCTTCATAGTCTCATAGCGCTCTTTGATTATATTGAAGAGTCTCTCTTTATCATGTGCATAGTTCTTGCCATCTCTAAGTGCCTTAAGCAGCAATGACTGGCCAGGTCTGTCGCAGTTTGATACAGAGCATCTGATAGAACCAAGAGTCTTCTTTGTCAGCGCATCCAAGTGAGCGCTAGTGAAGTTCTTTGATGCATATGATATGAAGCCGATTCTGAAGCCCCAGACCATCTCTTCTTTAGTTGCAGCGTCCCCTTTGATAGCAAATATATTCTCATGAGCATCTGCCAAGTATGCAAATAGTGATTCTTTCTCTGTGTCATCTTCAAAGAATAGACCAAAGTAAGCATCATCAGAGAGTACCATGACCTTCTTGCCACTATCTGCAACTTCGACAATAGCGTCAACTATCGCTTTAGCCTCTTCCTTTGATGGAGTATAGCCTGTAGGGTTATTAGGGAAGTTCAAGATTATTCTTGCTGTCTCTCCCTTTGTCTCATATAGTGCTTTCTTCATGCCTTCAACATTGAAGCCACCCATCTCATTGTAGAATGGGAAGAGCTTAAGCTTAGCACCTACTGATTCGTTGAAGATCAGCTCGTAGTTATCCCAGAAGAGGTTTGGGCATACAACTTCATCGCCTTCATCTACAAACAGAGTTGCAACAGTTGAAATAGTATGAGTAAGACCACCAGTAACAAGTGGCTCTGAAAAAAGCTTGTCCTCTAGTGTTGGATTCTTCTTTATAATCGCATTCTTCCACTCTTTTCTCAGCTCTTTATCTCCACCGCCTGGAGCGTATGAGAAGATCTGGTTCTTCTTGAATGATCCTGGAACAAACTGAGAATAGATGTCTTCTAGGCAGAATGGCTGACCATGGTCCAGCGCAAGTCCTATTGTTGCATTATAACGCTTGGCTTTCTCTCCAGCTTCAGCAGACTGAGCAACAATGCCCTTAGGGAAAAACATTCTCTTGCCCTTCTCAGATAAAAAAGAATAAGCAACACTACCTTTAAGAGTCTCATTTAGTTCTAAAGCTAATTCGTTCATATAAAATCCTTACAAGCGCAGTATATTTTATTCTCTTGTTTTCTAGAAGAACTCATAGATAAAATATAATTCCAAAGAGGAAATTGCAAAAGTAAAATCGCATGAAAGAATATGCAGCGCTTAGTGTATGAACATGCATTCGGTTTAAA
>CAKQJZ010000036.1 GCA_934247875.1 uncultured Spirochaetales bacterium | reverse complement strand
TTTTTCCTCTCTCAAGGCTCATCCTCGCGACAGCTAAGCAATTTACACCACTATCCTTTCCTTGTAAATAGGTTTTTTGAAAATATTTTAAATTTTTTTACTATTTGTTTTATAACTATTTAAATTAGAAAGAATTAAAGTGTAAAAAATATTTTATTTAAATATTTTGAGAAAACTAAAGGGCCTTTTTAGGGCCCTTAATGTCAATCAAAGAATAACTGGTATACGTCGTCGCTGTTTTTTGCGCTTTTCAGCATTCTAGCATACAAGCTGGATGAGCAAACTTTAGCAATCGAGGAGAGAAGCTGGATATGCTCTGTTGGATTATCCTCTGGAGCTAATACCAAAAAGAATACTTTGCATGGTTCATCTGAACCAAAGTCGATTCCTAATCTAGACACTCCGATTACTACAACGCTTTTCTTGATAGAGCTAAGCTTAGCATGAGGAATAGCAATACCATTCTCAAGCGCAGTGGAAGCCTGAGCCTCTCTATTGAGCACTGCGTTGACAATCTCTCCACTCTCAGTAGATGAAAGACCAGCATTCTTCTTATATACTTCAACAAGCTCTTCGATAACACCTCTTCTATCTGTAGAAATCAGTGGTACCTTAATAAGCTCTTTTTTCAAAACGTCAAGCAATGTCATATTTAAAACTCCTCAAATTCATTCCAGATTTCATCATTGTCTTTTACAACAAGAACAGGACAATCTGAAGTCCTGAGCATTCTATCATTCTCACTCAATAGCTCTTCTCTTCTAGATCTTATTACATTAAGAGAGCAAATAACCAAAAGGTCAATATTATTTGCTTTTATATAAGATGAGATCTCACTATGAGGAGAGCCCTCCAGAATAGCTGTCTCAACGTCGATGTCCTTGCTTGCAGAAAGCTTAAGCGCATGCTTGATATGACGCTTAGCATCTTCTTTCAAATCTGTCAGATACTCATTCTGCTCTTCATTGATGAAGATTCTGGATCTAACAAGATCCCCAAGCGCCTTAGTGTTTACTACATATACCGCATGGAGCTCAGAGCCTGTGCTCTTTGCAAGCATGATTGAATACATTAAAGCAGAAACAGATCCTTCACTGCCATCAAGATAAACAAGGATCTTTGAAAATGGCGTATTACTCATTGTTCTTCTCCATTTTTTCTTTAACACTCTTCAGAAGGATAAAGCTTTCTCTCTCTGATTCCTCTATTCTTGAAGTTAGATATTTGACTGTCTCTTCCTTATCTGGGATAACGAGCTTTTCAAGAGAGTTTACCTTTCTGATAGTCTTCTTGACTTCCCGCGCAAGTCTCATGATAGAAACCTTCAGCTCAGCAAGCTGCCCCATAGCTTCAAGTACATCTCTGAACTCATTGAGTGCAATCTCACTAAGCATGCTAGTACCCTCAGGAGAGAAGAATGGACCTTCCCCTGAGAACTCTGTGCTTACTTTAGGAAGCTCTACTCCCATGACCTTTCGGGAAGAAAGAGAAATAGATGATGAGATATTGACAGCACCAGCAAGATTACCGACTTTGAGCCTTCCCATATTGAGAATTGCATCCTGCAAAGCCTCTCTAGCCTCTTTAAGCTCACGCTCTACTTTATTCTGATAATCAACAGCCTGGTCAACCAAAGACAAAAGCTCAGAGTCCAAAATAGAGCGCTTCTGGTCTAGAAGATCATAGCCAAGGCGAGAAAAAGCGAGCTCGTCCTTGACCTTCATAAGATTGCTTCTAGTAGGTGCTAAACTCCTATCCATAGATTAACCTTTATAGTGCTCTGCTATCTCCTCTTCTGTAAGTCTCTGAAGCTCTTCCTGTGGAAGATATGAGAGAGCCTTCCAGCCGAGGTCTAGTGTCTCTTCAATAGATCTATCTTCATCATAACGCTGACCAATGAAGTTCTTCTCAAAGAAGTTGCCAAACTCAAGGTAGTGCTGATCGATATCTGTAAGCTCTTCTTCACCAATTACTGATGCAAGGTTTCTTACTTCCTTTACATGAGCATATGAAGCATAGAGCTGGTTAGATAGATGAGGATGATCAGAGCGTGTCATACCCTCTCCAATACCGTCTTTCATAAGTCTGGAAAGAGAAGGAAGCGGATTGATTGGAGGATAAACACCACGACCATGGAGATCTCTATCGAATACAATCTGTCCTTCAGTAATATAACCAGTAAGGTCTGGGATTGGGTGTGAGATATCATCATTAGGCATAGTGAGAATAGGCAGCTGCGTAATAGAGCCAGAACGGCCTGCAAGCTTGCCAGATCTCTCATAAAGCTCTGCAAGGTTAGAATAGAGATAACCAGGATAGCCTTTACGAGAAGGAATCTCACCTCTTAAAGTTGCTATCTCACGAAGAGACTCACAGTAGTTAGTCATATCTGTCATGATGACAAGAACCTGCTTGCCTTTATCAAAAGCAAGGTACTCAGCGAGTGTAAGTGCTGTACGCGGAGTAATAGTTCTCTCAATTGATGGATCATCAGCAAGAGATAAGAACATTGCCACATTATCAAGAACACCAGACTCTTCAAAAGAGTTGATGAAGAAGTTCGCAACATCATACTTTACGCCCATAGCTGCAAATACAATAGCGAAGTCAGACTTGCCGCCTCTTACTTTTGCCTGCCTCACAATCTGCGCTGCAAGCTGGTTGTGCTCAAGACCATTGCCAGAGAAAATAGGAAGCTTCTGGCCCTGAATCAATGTTGTCATACCATCTATTACAGAAATACCTGTCTGAATGAAATCTCTTGGATACTCACGAGCAGTAGGATTCATTGGGCTGCCGTTTACATCTCTCTCATCATCTGCGGAAGGAGCTGCAACGCCGTCTCTGCTCTTTCCAAGTCCATTCATTACTCTTCCAAGCATCTTCTCTGAAACACCAAGAGACAAGCTCTCTCCAAAGAAGTGCATGCGTGTATCAGGAAGATTGAGACCATCTGTAGACTCAAAGCACTGAACGACGACTACATCATCTGATGTGTCGAGGACCTGACCAGATTTGATAGAACCATCTGCGCACTTGATTTCAACAAGCTCGCCATATCCAACAGGATGGGTATTTCTCATATAGACAAGTGGTCCATCTATTCTTGATGCACCAACATACTCTCTTCCGCTTAAAAGAGATTTCTTGCCTTCTTTCAAAAGCTCTTCACTATCTTTCATCATAAAGGCTCCCTAGCTCCCTGATAGAGCGCTCAAGCTTCAAGCTGAGTCTGTCTATATCATCAATCTTATCGTTTGCAATATTGAATCTTGCCCTAGCTATATCCTGGACAACACTCAAACGTCTAAGCTTTACAAGAGGAACACCCTTTGTAATCGCATCTGAGCCAAGGTCATAGTACTGAAGAACAAGATCAAGCATCTTTACCTGCTTCTCAACAGAACAATACCTATCTATGATATCGAAAGCATTCTGCTGAAGGAAAGCTGTCTTGAAAAGCGAGCACACTTCAAGTATGAAGCTTTGCGAATCCGGAAGTGCATCAGGACCTACAAGCTTTACAATCTGCTCAAGCCTGACTTCCTTCTGAAGCAGCTCCAATATTCTGCTTCTGTTCTTTGACCACTTATCATCGCTCTTGCTATTCCACCAATCCTTGACCTCATCTACATACTCAGAGTATGAATCGAGCCAGCTAATAGCTGGATAGTGACGTGCAGAAGCAAGAAATCTATCTAGCCCCCAGAAACAACGTACAAAACGCTTTGTATGCTGAGTAACAGGTTCAGAGAAGTCACCTCCTGGAGGAGATACAGCTCCGATAACAGATACAGAACCTTCTTTATCGGCAAGAGTCTTCATGTGTCCTGCTCTTTCATAGAACTCAGCAATACGAGTTGGAAGATAAGCAGGGAAACCTTCCTCTGCTGGCATCTCTTCCATTCTGCCAGAAAGCTCTCTAAGAGCCTCAGCCCAACGAGATGTGCTATCTGCCATGATTGCTACATCATAGCCCATGTCACGATAGTACTCAGCCATAGTAATGCCTGTGTAGATTGAAGCCTCACGCGCAGATACTGGCATGTTGGATGTATTTGCAATAAGAATCGTTCGCTTCATGAGAGATTCGCCTGTTCTTGGGTCTATAAGCTTTGGAAACTCTCTAAGTACATCTGTCATCTCATTGCCGCGCTCTCCGCATCCGATATATACGATGATATCTGCATCGCACCACTGAGCTATTGAGTGCTGAGTCATAGTCTTTCCAGTGCCAAAGCCACCTGGAATAGCTACTGTACCACCTTTTGCAAGTGGGAAGAGAGAGTCAATGACTCTTAGTCCTGTAACTAGAGGCTTATCAAGAGGGAGTCTTGAAGCAACTGGTCGAGGGACTCTGATTGGCCAGAACTGACGAGCTGTTATTACAGAAGTCTTTCCGCTCTCATCTTTCAGAAGATAGAGCTGATCTTCAACTGTATAGTCGCCCTCTTCAAAATCATTTATAACATTAAGCTTGCCCTTAAGTGTGGCAGGCACCATTATTCTATGTTCAATACGCTCATTTTCAGCGATAGTGGCAACAATCTGCCCCGCTTTTACGATATCTCCGGCCTTTACGCATGGCCTCATATGCCATTTCTTCTCATGATCAATAGCTGGAGATGAAATGCCACGTGCAATGAAGTCGCCGCTTAACGCTCTAAGGCTTTCCAAAGGACGCTGAATACCGTCATAAATGTTGCCAATCAGGCCAGGACCAAGCTCACAGGAGAGTGACATCCCTGATCCATAAACATTGTCCCCAGGTGCAATTCCTGTTGCATCCTCATATACCTGAACTGTAGCGTTGTTGCCATTGAGCTTTACTATCTCGCCAACAAGACCTAGCTCTCCGACATGAACGAGCTCCATCATGGCAGCATCTGTAATATCTTTGATTATCAATACAGGTCCATTGACCCTTTTGACTTTACCTACTATTCTGCCTTGCATTTTCTTCCTGAATTATTTTCCTGATATCTCTCTGATAGCGTCTCAGACGAGTATCAAGCTGATTATTATAAGATACTTTCCCATCAAGGGAAGTAAGAACAACACCGATTCCATCTATGTGGAGAGAATCCAAAGTCAATGCAACGTCAGAGCCTGTTGCTTCTTTTACAAGTTCCTGAGCTCTTTTAAGCTCTTCCTCTCCTACAGGATAAAGAGAAGAATAAGCAACTTTAGCTTCCTTCTTTCCAAGCCCTATAGCAGCTTCAGCTATCCAAAGAGATAGCACTGAGCTGAACTCCTTGCTCTTTGCAAGCTTCTTGAATTCTTTATCTACTCGATCCATGACAGCGCAATAAGCACTATCCATAGCCTTAAGCTCTGTGAGACGGTCTATATTACGCTTTGCACTCTCTTCCTTGCCATTTATCCTATCAAGCTTCTCAAGGAAAAGACGATGCTCTGCCTCTGCCATACTCTCAGCTTTAGCGTTAGCATCATCCAAGATTCTCTCACTCTGCGCTTCAGCATCCTTGATGATGGCATCAGCTTTTTTTCTGGCTTTATCTAAAATCTCATTGATCAAAGGATTTGAGTTATTTGTCATAGCGATACTCCAAGTGCTTCATTAACCAAAGACTTCAGATCTCTAGTACCAGTTCCATCAGAGGCAGAAATCTCAACAACCAGAGGAAAACTCTCTGAGAAGAGATAACGATCAACCGTCTCTCTGATAAGAGTAGCCACATCCTCAGTAATGATGATTACACCATAATTATGGTTTTCAAGTGCTTTCTTCCACGCCTCTTCGGCTTCTTCTTTTGTGCGTGCTTCTATTCCATTAACACCAACAATTGAGAAGCCTAAAACCGTATCTGCATCTCCGATTACGAAGTATTCCATTATCAGACCTTACCAAGAATCATCAATGCTGTAATGAATCCGAATACTACAAGACCTTCTGCAAGAGCAATGAAAATAAGAGCGTTAGTTGCAATCTCTGGCTTCTCAGAAATAGCACCCATAGCAGCAGAACCAACATGGCTGATAGCCATACCTGCACCGAACGCACCACAGCCAAATGCCAAAGCAGCAGCAAAGCAAACCCAAGCTACATTTCTGTTCTCTGCTACAGCCTCAGTAGCAGCAGCTGAAAGTGATGGTGTGAATAGAAATGCTGTACCAGCAAGTACCAATGCTAGTAATACGAATGACAAGCCTACTCTTTTCTTAAATCCATATACGGTCATATTGACCCTCCTATTTCTCTACACCGACATGGCTTCTGAGCCCAACAGGCTCGTATGCGATACCATGTCCAGTAAAATACTTTGTAAAAAATTCATAGTAATTCAATCTCAGTGACTGTATGCCTGCACTCAAGCCCTCAAGCGCAATTACAAGCACGTTGCCAAGCAGCAGAATGAATACTTTAAATATAACATTTGAAGTCAGATCTGCCATATCCTCAAATGCTGTCATAAGAGATACATGGGCAATTCCAAGACCAGCAACTCTCATGAATGAAAGAGTATTGGCAAGGAAGCCTGAGAAGATTTCCAACCCTTCAACAAGTGTCTCCATGAATGTATCCATAATGAGAGATCCGATCTTTATCTTCTCTCCCTTTGTGATTTTAGCGACAATTCTCTCAACTGGAACCTTGATTACAACCATTATAATGCCAACTGCAAGACATACGCTGAACCAAGGAGCTGATGGGAATACCTTATAATTTGATTTGACAAAGCCAGAACCAAACCAGATTCCGATACCGAATAAGAAACCGCCGACTAAGCCGTTCTTATCGAATATCAATTCAATGTATCTTTTCTTTCTGAAAAGATTTATCCAGTTCAAGAAAAGACCGAGATATATAATTCCAATACCAAAATATATTGTGATTCCTAGAATATCATAGATGCTGTTGACAAGCCCATTTCCACCGTGTCCATTTACAACAGCGTGATAGTTAAACCACACTGCAGGGAAAATAGAGAAGCCAAAACAAGAGCCAAAGAGAATACCGCCAACCATTGATGCAGGCCCTAAGTATATCAGCAGATTGCATAGATAGCGGCTCAATAGTCCATCTTTGACCATTGGATTCTTCTTATAATAAGCACTACCGAGAATACCGATTAAAAGCAGAACAAAGCCCTGACCCAAATCTGCGAACATAAGCATGAACATCAATATATATGCAACTGTCGTAAATGGTGTTGGGTTGATTGAGCCATACTCAGGAGTTGCATAGTTCTTAACCATATGCTCAAATGGGCGGAAGAACTTCGGGGATGTAATAGCTACAGGAACTTCATCTCTATCAACCTCTGAATCATCTTTCCACTCAACAATGCATTTGCCAGCTGTTGCTTTATATATAGCACTTTCTGTAGCTTCCTGGTATTCGCGAGGAACCCAGCCAGAGAGCAGAGTTGTATTCTTTGTATATGAGAAATAAGACTCGATCTTCTCAGAAAGCTCATTGATTCTTACAACTTTCCAAAGCTCAACAAGCTCATCTTTCTTTTGAATTATCTTTTCTCTGAACTTATCAGAAAGAGCAGCAAGTTCCTTCTTCTCTTCCTCTTCTCTCTCTTTAAGCGCAACAAGAGCTTTATGTAGAGCAGTCTTCTGGGCATTCTTATCTACACTCTCTGTCCATCCGAACTTATCCATGATATCAGTAACTCTATTAGAGTCTCTGCGGAGTGTCAGAGAGACGTAAGGCATCTCATTTTTAAGAAATACGCCAGAAATGCTCTGAAGACGTTTTTCAAGGTCATCTGCATTACCTGTAATAGTGCCGACTCTCAAATCCAAGAACTCAAACTTCTTTCCATCTATATATGAAATAAGCTCGCGCGTAGCTAATAAAGACTGATTGACATTCTTCTGCTGGTCTTTAACTGTCTGGATAGATGAAGATAGTCTATCAAGAGAGTGTTTAGCAGCATCATAGTCAAGATTCTTTACATCCTCGACATCCTGATTGCTGATTTCTGGAATATCAATCTTAGCTTGATCGAATAAGCCTTCAATTCTGATTCTCATATCAGAAAGCGCAGCTTTGGAAATCTCGCTCTTATGAGTTGTTATAGCAGATACTTTATCTGATGGGAGAGCATCTATATGTACAAATTCCATCACTCCAAGCTCTAGAAGAGCCTTAACTACAGCATCCTTATGGTCATCCATAACAACTGCTGTAAGCATTTTCATTTTGCGTGTGAATACACTCATACAACTTCCTCCCTGATCTTCGCTTCACTCCACTTATAAAGCTTTGCAGACAAAATCGCACGAATCTTTGCATCTTCATGATTAGAGATAAAGAAATAAGCGAGAATAACTCCAATTGAAAGCGGATCACCAGAAAGAATCTTTCTGTACTCTGTCTCTCTTACTTTAGACAAGAACTTCTCAATATGAAGAATACTATCAGCGTTCTCGCTTTTTGTTGTGATATCATCACTCATTCTTCTGACTCTATCAATCTCATCTCCTACTTCACCATAGCGAGATCCAATGATTTCTCTCAGAACCGAAACAGCATTATCTGATGAAAGCAGCTTATGGCTAACGCCTGCATTATATATATAGCCATAAGGAATGATTACTCTCTTAAGCTCTTCTTTATCTATCTCATGGTAGTAGCCATAACGGATTAGAAGCAGAATATTCTTAAGGTCCATATCCATTAAATATATAGATGAAGCAATATCTCTATCTGCTTTATCAAGACGCTCTACAGCTTTAAAGAGATCACTGAAGAAGAGATGATCAAGCGCAATCTCCAAATCAAACAAACCTTTAGATGTAATAGACTGAAGCGAATAGCCTTTTAAGACATCATAGTACTTGCTATCTTTGACAGCATTCAGAACAGTATCATAATCAGGGGCATTGATAATTGCCTCTGCATCGATGTGGCATGTGATGTCATCTCTATAAAGATACCCTGCTCTATATTTTATTGAGTGATGCCTTACAACCTCTGAGTACCACATTCTCATAAGGTTCTTGAGGTTCTCAATCTCAAGCTTTTCCAGAAGCACTTCAACAAAAGCTGCATTTTTTCCTGGAAGCATTTTGATTACTTCCTTATAGGTTTCAACCTCTTCTGAGAAGAGCGCAAGCTCAACTTGCTGCAAGTCTCCGGTTTTATCATAAACATCAACTAAATGGCTATGCCTAGTGTTTTTAAGTGCATTGATAGCTTCAACTAGATTTGGAGCCTTTATCATATCATCAATAGTCTTGCTTTCTCTGATTGATCCAATCCTTGCCCTTAGTTTTGCATTAGCATAACCATAATCAGCAACTCTTGACATACAACATCCTCAATCTATCGAAATAATCCTATCAATAACACGCTTGGTTGCCTTGGAGACAACATCTTCAGGCATAACAGTCGCGGCCTCTTCAAGCCGGATTTTTTCTCTCTCATATTCTTCAAGCGCAGCATTCAAAGCGTTGCTCTTTTCTTCGAGCTCTTTATTGTCGTTAGCTCTTTCTTCTTCTACGCGTTTTGAGATCAGACTTTTAGCTTTGCTCTGAGCAGAGAAGATAATCTCTCTGGCTTTATCATTTGCATCATTTACGATTTTATCTGCTTCAGCCTCTACATTAAGAATATCTTCTATAACTTCACTTTTCATAAGCACTCCAAAGTCAAATGTATTCTTAGCTTTTATCATCCTTTAGTCAATAACATAAAAGGATAAATATTTATCAGCATTTGACACCAGTTTTCTATCATGGTAGGCTCTCATGTAGCGGGCAATAGCGCAGGGGTTTAGCGTACAAGTCTGGGGGACTTGGGGTCGGCGGTTCAAATCCGCCTTGCCCGACTTTTTTATTTTCTACCTATTTAAGAAAACACTATTTTATACCTTAGAGTAAGATCGTGCAACACAGATTTAAGAAGCCCTACCAGAAGGCAGGGCTTAGTGTTTATCAGACAGCGCTTTCAGCGAATGTCCTGATGTGCGATGCATTTGAGATAGTTGTAGCAACACCATCTGTGAATGCAACGAGTGTTGGAGCTTGCATTACTTTGTAGCGCTTGCATAGCTCAGGATTCTCTTCAGCATCAATGACCTTGTATTTCAGTCCTGCTTTATCAAGAGCTGCTTTGGCAACTCTGCAATTAGGACAGGTCTTAGTTGTGAAAAGAAGCATCTCACCGTCCTCTTCTTGTGATTCTGGATGGAAGATCTCACTCTCCTCCTTTATCTTAGCAACACCTTTATGAGTAAGCTTTGAGTTAGGAATATCATAAGTCTTTCTTTCAACGAACTCCTCGCTCTTGCCTTCGTTCCAGTTCTGTACTGGGCGATAGTAGCCAGTGATTCTTGAATATACTTCTGTCTTCTTGTGGCATATTGGACACTGATATACTTCACCTGTGATATATCCATGCTCTGTGCAGACTGAGTATGTTGGGCTCATTGTGTAATATGGAAGCTCATAGTTCTCAGCAATAGTTCTGACAAGCTTAGATGCTGCTCTCCAATCAGGAAGCTTCTCGCCAAGGAATGTATGGAATACAGTCCCAGATGTGTAGAGAGTCTGGAGCTTATCCTGGATATCGAGAGCTGAGAAGATATCATCTGTATAACCAACAGGAAGATGTGATGAGTTGGTGTAATAAGGACGCTTATCATCCATGCTTGCTGTTATGATATCTGGGAACTGCTCAACATCATGCTTTGCAAAGCGATAAGTTGTTGACTCAGCTGGAGTTGCTTCAAGGTTGTATAGATCTCCATACTTCTCCTGATAATCAGAGAGTCTCTCTCTCATATGATTGAGAACCTCTACAGCAAAGTCCTGGCCTCTCTTATCTACGATATTGCATCTTAGCCATGAAGCATTGAGGCAAGCCTCATTCATGCCAACAAGACCAATAGTTGAGAAGTGGTTGTCAAATGAGCCAAGGTAACGCTTTGTATATGGATAAAGTCCCTCTTCAAGCAGCTTTCCAATGATAGTTCTCTTGATCTTCAATGAACGAGCTGATACATCCATCATGTGATCAAGACGCTTCATGAAATCTTCCTTATCCTTAGATAGATATGCCATTCTTGGAAGGTTGATTGTAACAACGCCAACAGAACCTGTTGATTCGCCAGAGCCGAAGAAACCGCCAGACTTCTTTCTGAGCTCTCTTAAATCCAAGCGGAGACGGCAGCACATAGATCTTACATCACTTGGGTTCATATCAGAGTTGATGTAGTTAGAGAAATATGGAGTGCCATACTTAGCTGTCATCTCAAACAGGAGCCTATTGTTCTCAGTCTCAGACCAGTCAAAGTCCTTAGTGATTGAGTATGTAGGAATAGGATACTGGAAGCCTCTGCCATTAGCATCGCCTTCAATCATTACTTCGATGAATGCCTTGTTGACCATATCCATCTCTTTCTGACAATCACCATATGTGAAATCCTGGTCCTTGCCACCAACGATAGCTGGCATATTAACCATATCAGCTGGGCATACCCAGTCGAGTGTGATATTTGAGAATGGAGCCTGAGTACCCCATCTTGATGGTGTGTTCACGCCATAGATGAATGACTCAATGCACTTCTTTGTCTCTTCATATGTAAGCTTGTCCTTCTTGATGAATGGAGCAAGGTATGTGTCAAAAGAAGAGAATGCCTGAGCACCAGCCCATTCGTTCTGAAGGATGCCTAAGAAGTTTACCATCTGATTGCAAAGAGTTGCCAAATGAGCAGCTGGAGCTGAAGTGATCTTTCCAGGAATTCCACCTAGTCCTTCCTGAATAAGCTGCTTGATAGACCAGCCTGCGCAATAGCCTGTAAGCATTGATAGATCATGAAGGTGGATATCACAATTTCTATGAGCATTGGCAATCTCTTCATCATAAATCTCGCTAAGCCAATAGTTAGCTGTGATTGCACCGCTGTTAGAGAGAATAAGACCGCCAACTGAGTAAGTTACTGTACTATTCTCCTTAACTCTCCAGTCATTGAGGCGAAGATAGTTATCTACTACATTCTTGTAATCAAGATATGTAGATCTCATATTTCTGACCTTCTCTCTCTGCTTTCTATAGAGAATATATGACTTAGCTACATCTGCGTATCCAGCCTCTCCTAAAACCTTTTCAACAGAGTCCTGAATCTCTTCAACAGAAATCTTTCCATCCTTTACTTTGGATGAGAAATCTGCTGTGACTTTAAGTGCAATGAAGTCGATAACATTCTCATCATAGTTCTTTGAAAGAGAATCAAAAGCTTTGGAAATCGCTGTTGAGATTTTCTTTATATCAAAAGCAGCACTCTGCCCATCTCGTTTAACTACTGTGTACATTTCTACTACTCCCTTAATTTTTGGTTGTAGCAATAACATAACACACGAAATAATATCGCGCAAGTACCAACATACTAGGAAAAGTGCTACCAGCTCTTGACAACACTATATATAGCGTATTTAGCGATCTCGAATAGATACCGTTTTTATATAATTCTTAAGTAATTTCTGATAGTTTTGCAAATCTTCCAAAGTAGGAGAATTCAGATTCTCGCCTATTATATCTTCACTCTCTACAAAGGATTGCAGGTAATATCTTTTAGCACCTTTTAGCCATTTGCCAATTTTTTTAAAATTTTCTTCATTATGGTATTCTTTTACTACTGTAGTGCGAAACTCATAATCGACTCTGTCGCTCATCAGGATATCTGCGCTTTCCATGACAAGCTCTGCATTGAAGAACTTCAGCCCTGCTGTTTCAGCATACATATCGAGGCTGTTCTTGATATCCATAGCCACATAATCAACTAAGCCGCGCTCTATTGCGCTTTTAAGCACATCAGGCCTATAGCCATTGGTATCAAGCTTGACTTTATAACCAAGCGCTTTAAGACGAGCTAAATACTCAAGAATATCTTTTTGTATAGTAGGCTCTCCACCTGTTACGACAACTGCCTCAAGCTTTCCCTTTCTTGACTCTAGATAAGAGAAGATCTCCTCATCTGGTATTACTGGCTCTTCATCTGGAGCAAGCACAAGCGACGCATTCTGACAGAATGGGCATCTGAAGTTGCATGCACCAGTGAAAAGAATAGATGCGACGTACCCTGGATAATCTACAAGTGTTAATTTCTGAAGTCCATGAATCTGCATAGTTAAAAGATAATCCGAAGAGAAATCTCTTACAAGAGAGACAAAGCCGGTTTCCCGGCCTCGCTCTTCAGATTTTCTCAGGTTCTTTCAGCTGAGTTCTCAGATAATCCTCAACTGTTTCACTGCGTCTGATTTTGAATATATCGCTGCCTCGCTTCAAATATTCTGCATGGCGAAGCTTGCCATTGTAATTGAAGCCCATAGCAAAACCATGCGCTCCTGTGTCATGGATAACGAGGATGTCTCCCTCATCTATCTCTGGAAGAGCTCTATCAATTGCGAACTTATCATTATTCTCACATAGAGAACCTGTAACATCATATATATGGTCTTTGGGAAGATTCTCTTTTCCTACAACTGTAATATGATGATAAGAGCCATAAAGAGCAGGACGCATCAAATCTGCCATACAAGAGTCAAGGCCCACATAGTCTTTATACTTATGGCTTACATGGCGCACTCTGGAAACAAGGTAGCCATAAGGTCCTGTGATTGCTCTGCCACACTCAAACGAGATGCGAATAGGCTTAAGGCCTCTGCCCGTAATCATCTCGCTATATAAAGCGTGGATATCGCGTCCAAGGTCACTCCACTCGATTCTCTTATCTTCTGTTTTATATGGGATTCCAACTCCTCCGCCCAAATCAAGCGCATCAAGCTCAATGCCACATCTTTCTTTAAGCTCATAAGCCAAATCAAAAAGCATTCTGGCAGTCTCTACGATATAGCTCTCATTGAGCTCATTTGATGCAACCATCGTATGAAGATAGAAATGCTTTACGCCCTCTTTCTTAGCTAAGCTATATGCTTCAAAGAGCTGGTCGCGTCTCAGTCCGTATTTAGCTTCAACTGGATTTCCGATAAGCGCATTTCCGGTTCGCTCAGGACCGGGATTGAAACGGAATGAGATTGTATCAGGAAGCGAGCCACATGCACGCTTTACGCTAGCAATATGTGAAATATCATCAAGGTTGAGAACAGCGCCAAGCTCATATGCCTTTCTGAACTCTTCATCTGGAGTATCGTTGCTTGTGAACATTATATCGTGGCCTGTAATTCCAGCCTCTTCTGCCATGATCAGCTCAGCAAGCGATGAGCAATCTGCGCCAAAGCCATGAGAGCGCAATAGCTTCAGAATATTTACATTAGGAAGCGCTTTTACAGCAAAGTAGTTGATGAATCCAGGTGCCCAGGAAAATGCAGCTTTCATCTCTTCTGCATTTCTTTCAATAGCATCACCATCATATAGATGAAATGGCGTCTCTACAGTTCGGCAAAGAGATATGATCTCATCATCGCTTAAAGGAAGATTCTTAGTGCTCATGTACGCTCTCCTTGATTGCTTTGATAGCTTTCTCTACATTCTCTCTGTGGCCATATGAAGATACTCTTACATACCCTTCGCCTGCGCCGCCAAAGCCAGAACCAGGAGTGACGACAACATGAGCTTTATCTAAGAGATAATCAAAGAAGTCCCAGCTCTTCATATTATGAGGTGTCTTTACCCAGACATATGGGCTATTTACGCCGCCATAGCATTTGAGTCCTATTTCCTCTAATCCACTTTTGATGATTCTTGCATTCTCAAGGTAGTAATCTACTAAGCCTTTGCATTCTGCTCTGCCCTCAGGTGAGAGCGCTGCAATGCCACCTCGCTGTGCTATATTCGATGCACCATTGAAATATGTGCACTGTCTTCTATTCCAGAGTCTATGAATAGTGCCTACAGGCGCATTATCTGATGCAAGTGAGAAAGGAACTATAGTCCAGCCAAGTCGAACACCTGTAAAGCCTGCATTCTTTGAGAATGAGTTTATCTCAATAGCACACTTTTCAGCACCTTCTACTTCATATATAGTCCTGACATAGCCTGGTTCTCTTATGTAATCAGAATAAGCAGCATCATATATGATTATCGCATTCTCGCGCATCGCATAATCGACAAACTCTTTCAGCTGTGCCTTGGTTGCTACGCCACCTGTTGGGTTATTAGGAAAGCATAGGTAAATAAGATCTGCATGAGATTGAGGAGGAGCGGGGACAAAGCCATTTTCGCTGTTGCATGTCATATATACAAGGCCTTTGTAAGCACCTTTTTCCTCATCATATCCACAGCTTCTGCCACCTGCGACATTGGAGTCAACATATACAGGATAAGCAGGGTCTTGAACTGCAACAATAGAATCACGTGCAAAGATCTGCTGGATATTAGCTGCGTCTGCTTTAGCACCATCAGAGACAAAGAACTCCTCGCTATCAAGCTCTACGCCATACTCTCTCTTATACATATCTCTAAGTGCAGCTCTAAGAGGAGCATCACCTTGCTCATCGCCATAACCTGTGTAAGTATCGCGATTAGATAGCAGATCAAGCTTTTCATGCATGCTCTTTACGATATAAGGAGTAAGAGCTTCTGTTGTATTTCCGATTCCAAGCCTTAAGACACTCTCCCCTGGGTGCTTTTCCTGCCATGCTTTAGTTCGTCTTGCAACCTCTGGAAATAGATATCCAGACTGTAGAGAGAGAAAATCCTCATTAACGCGTGCCATCAGATTCTGCCCTCCTCTGCATCTCTCTTCATTCTATTGATGCATGTAGAAAGCGCTGCTCTATGCTCTTCGCTTTCAAGAGAGCAAAGCGGAAGTCTGAAAAGTTCCTTGCAATAGCCAAACTCTGCCATAGCTGTCTTGATAGGAATAGGATTAGTCTCAACAAAACAGACTTTGAAGAATTCTGAGAACCAGGAATTAAAGTGCTCAGCTACATCCCAGGAACCTGATAGAGCTGCATGTATCATCTCTTTCATCTCATGAGGGAACAAGTTGGATGCAACGCTAATTACGCCGTCTCCGCCTTTCTTGATCAGTTCAAGAGAAAGATTGTCATCACCAGAGAGCACTGAGAAATCCTCTTTGTTCTTTCTCTTTATGACATCTTCCATCTGCAGAAGGTCCCCGCTTGCTTCCTTTACTGCAACAATGTTCTTGCACTCTTCTGATAAGCGAAGCAAAGTCTCTGTGTTTAGATTAACTCCGGTTCTTCCTTTTATATTATATAGAATGCAAGGTACAGAAACAGAATCAGCAATTGCCTTGAAGTGAAGGTAAAGACCTTTCTGTGTAGGCTTGTTGTAATAAGGATTAACAAGCAATACTGCATCAACGCCAGAGTCCTCAGCGTGCTGAGAGAGCCTGATTGCCTCGCTTGTTGCATTTGAGCCTGTACCTGCAATTACAGGAACACGGCCAGCAGCATATTTGATAGTCTGAGCAATTACTCTGTCATGCTCTTCATGTGAAAGCGTTGGGCTTTCGCCTGTTGTGCCACATGGAACAAGGCCGTCAATCCCATTCTCAATCTGATTGTTGACAATACGCTCAAGAGAAGCGTAATCAACTGTATTGTAATCTGTAAATGGTGTAATCATTGCTGTATATACACCTCTGAAAAGCTTATCCATTATAAGTCTCCTAATTTTTCGTCTAAGAAATCATCCATAGTAAGAAGTCCATGGCGATCTGTCTCATAAAGCCACTTTGCAGCCTCTACAGCGCCAGAAGCGAATCCATCTCTGCTCTTCGCGCTATGCTCTAGCGTGATTGTATCATAGTCGCCATCTAGCACTACTTCATGTATTCCGAATACCTTTCCAACACGCATAGATGTAATCTGAAGTTCATCTTTTTCAATCTTCCCTTCACTGTTTCCAACAAGAATCTTATCTTTCTCATCAATTGCATCAACAAGCTCATTTGCAATCATAAGCGCAGTGCCTGAAGGACTATCAGCTTTTTCTCTATGGTGTACTTCGTTAATCGATACATCATAGCCTTTGGCTCTATTGACAAGAAGCCCTGCTCTTCTTACTAAGCGCAAGAAGATCGCAACGCCCATAGAGAAGTTGCCAGAGTAAAGAATCTTTGAGTTATCTCCTTCTGTAATTGCTCTGACTTTATCAAGTTCGCCATACCAGCCTGTAGTTCCGATGACTGCAGGAATGCCAAGCTTTGAGTACATTATGATATTGTCTACAGCTGAAGATGGGGATGAGAAATCAATTACAACATCAGCATCCTCTAATGCTTCAGCATCGAGAACGCTGCTTGTAATCTCTTTCGCTTTAGATATAGGGTCGATTATTGCTGCAACATCGACATTTGAATTCTGAAGAATTGAGTAGATTGCTCTACCCATTCTTCCATAACCAACAATTGCTACTTTCATGATAGCTGAAATATAACAGATAATGATAATAATGTCTATATTATAACAACAATGTTATTATAATAACGCTATTTACGTTTCTTATTGCGTCTTTCTTCAGCTTTAGCCTGGCTTAGCTTGAAGAAGTCTGCCATAGTGCCGCCACTGAAATCATTAGATGAAGAGAAAGACTGACTTGGTCTTCTTCTCTCTTCTTCCCTTTCGTGGCGTTTATATTGCTTCTTGCTCTCTTTCACTACTTCAAGCTTAGTCTCATAAACAGCCTTTGGAACACGTACAGCACCTGTTGATTTCTTGATGATGATCTTAGTCTTATCACCAGATGTAGTAACACTCTTTCTTGAAGGGAGACCGCTTTCAACTTTTACTTTCACTTCTCTCTCTTCATAGCCGCATGATAAGCGCTGGCAAATATAGTGAACAGTTCCATCAACATCATTTGCTCTCATCATATCAGAGCCACAATAAGGGCACTTCTTGCCATCTTTGAAAAGAGGTGCGAATACCAAATCAGAGCCTTTGACCTCTTTAACAAGATTAGTTGCCATAGCTTTAATGTCTTTTATGAACTTATCTGGATCTTCTTTGCCCTTGCTTATAGCTTCAAGCCTGCCTTCCCACTCTCCTGTAAGCTCAGGGGAACGAAGGACAAGCGGAGATAGTCTTACGACTTCTCTACCCTTAGCTGTTGGAACGAAGTACTTGCCAACACGTTCAACATAACGATTCTGAACAAGCTTCTCAATCATATCTGCACGTGTTGCTGGAGTACCAAGGCCATTAGTCAGATTAGACTTCAGACTGCTATCATCTACAAAACGGCCAGCATGCTCCATAGCTGAAAGCAGCGTTGCATCTGTATAGCGCTCTGGAGGTGTTGTAGTGCTCTTTCTGACTTTGACAGATGAAAGCTCAACTTCATCACCTTCTTTCAAGCGCATTAATGCAAATTGGTTATCACTATCATCAACAGACTCTGCAGAGCTCTTTATGCCTGCGCTCTCGCTTACGCTTCTGTAGCCCTTTCTGATAGGAAGAGTAAGCCTTGTCTTGAATTGCTTTCCTTCAACATCTATTACAGCAGTAGTTGTCCTATATTGATAATCTTCTCCGATTACTTCCAGAAAGCGAAGCGCAATAAGAGTCCAGAGCTTAAGCTCATTCGGAGATAGATTCTCAGCCTTTACTCTCTCTTCAGTTGGAATGATCGCATGGTGATCAGATACTTCTTTCTCATTGACGAATCTAGGATTATTCTCTACAAATCCGTTTTCAAGGTACTCATCAACAACACGAGAAAAGATTGTTGAGGAAAGAGCTCTGATTCTGTCTTTGAGAGTTGGAACGATATCTGGTGTGATATATCTGGAATCAGTTCTAGGGTAAGTGACTATTTTATGAACTTCATACAAGCGCTGAAGCGTATCAAGTGTTTCCTTTGCAGAGAAGCCATATGCAATATTTGCATCTCTCTGAAGCTCTGTTAAATCATATGCAAGCGGAACTGGGTCGCTCTTATCTTCGCTTTTCAGTTCAACTACTTTGCCCCTCTTGTCTTTCCATGCCTTAAACTCTTCAGCAAGCTCCTCAGAATTGAATCTGATTGTATTCTCCTCTGGATAGAAAGAAGCAGAGAAAAGAGAGAAATCACCACGCGCTGTGTAGTAGTAGTTGCCTAAGAATGCATCTATCTCATCTTCTCTTTTTGTCATAAGCGCAAGAGTTGGTGTCTGAACTCTACCAGCAGATAGCTTAGCATCGTAAAAGCACGTAAGAGCTCTTGTGACATTCATGCCAACATACCAGTCAGCAGCGGCACGGCAAGAAGCAGCTTTATATAAGTTGTCATAGTCAGATGCAGGCCTGAGATTCTCAAAGCCTTCTTTGATAGCTTTCTCTGTCTGAGATGAAATCCAGAGCCTCTCTAGTTTTCCCTCATAGCCAGCAAGCTTCAAAATCCATCTAGCAACAAGCTCTCCTTCTCGTCCAGCATCAGTTGCAATGACTACACCAGAAATATCATCACGGGAAAGAAGCGAGTCAATGACTTCGAATTGCTCTTTAGACTCTTTGATTATTTCCTGATCCAGTGTCTCTGGAAGCATAGGAAGCTCATTAAGAGACCATCTCTTATAGCGCTCTGAGTAGTGCGCTGGCTCTGCAAGCTCTACAAGGTGCCCAAGTGCCCAGGTAACAACCCAGTCAGGACCTTCTATGTAGCCCTGATTTCTTTCAAATGCTCCGAGATTCTTTGCAATCTCACGTCCAACAGAAGGCTTTTCAGCGATAACGACTCTTTTCATACTGCGTTATTCTAAAAAAAAGACAAAAGAAAATAAAGCACTATAGAATTGACCGAGAATAACGCTGTAGTTATACTAC
>CAKQJZ010000035.1 GCA_934247875.1 uncultured Spirochaetales bacterium | reverse complement strand
TCCTATTTCTTATGATTGATGGTAGCAGATATTCGTTGTTTTTTATCCTCCCTATCTAATTTATGGTCTTAGTATAGAGAAAAGTCCGCTTTCCATAGCCTTGATAGTGGAATTTGCATAAATAAACAAGTCTTCTTTAGTCATTGAACCATCAAATGGATTAGAGATACGGTAATCACTGATCATATAATGAGTGCCTGTTATAAGGTAATCTACATGCTCTCTTAAATCTTCAAAGTAGCTTTTGTAAGCTGGCAGATAGTCACACTCAAAGCCTTTTAGAATTGTAATATCATGGCGCTCTCGTGCCCTATCTACATCTGCTAGGTAGTCTCCAATCTGACTATAGTTCATTCTAGTTGAGTGGAAGATATTATCTGGAAATGGAGCATGCTCAGAAAAGCCTAAAAGCTCAAAGTCTTTTTCTTCTGCGTAAGAGGCATAATCTTCGATTTTTCCTTCTCCATGTCCGCAGTAGAAGGAATGTGTGTGCAAGTTGTATTTCATATATCAATAAAGTGAGAGCCTATCTATTGAGCCCTCTAGCCTCTCTATCTCATTTTCAATTTGAGCAATCTGCTGATCTATACGCTCTTTCTCTTTCTGAAGTATAAGAATCTTTGCTTTTTCTTCTTCAATCAAGGCTTTGTAATCATCTGCCTTAGCTTCTTTCTTAAGCCTATTCATTGTTGAAGTAAGAGATGCATACTCTTGCTGGCTTTTGAGTATCGAATCAAGGTAATCAAGTACAACAGCAGGAGTATCTTCACCTATCCAGGAAGCACCTTTATCAAAGAGATAGTTGCCGTATCCGATTTCAGCCTCTCTCAGCTTATCTCCGCTCTCGTATTCAGCGCTCTCAAGCTTCTTCAACTCCCCCTTCTCTAAGCTCCGTCTTCTCTCATCCATAGCTTTAAGAGAGGTGACTTTATCATCAAGAAGTGCATTGAGTCTTGTAAGCTCATCGTCTGACTGAGCTGCATCGATGAATAGAGATTTGGCATTATCTCCATTCAAGGCATCTGAAAGCTTTCTCTGAACTACGCTCTCAGCGTATGATAAGAACCTTGAGTCATTGCTTCTTTCAAGCTTGTATTTGCCATGCTTGGAGAAGAGCTTATCAAGAAATGCATTTGATTCTGCTCTTTCTCTGTATTTCCTCTCTTCTGATACATCTTTATAGACATCAGAAAATAGCTCTTCAGGAAGAAGTGACAATGAGCACTGCTCGTAAATAAGCGCACCGAGTCTGAGCTTTATCATCTTATTCTCGCCGCGCTTGACGTTTATCTGGTCCTTGAGTTCTTCAGCTTCATCTGAGAGCGCTTTATAATCCTTTAAGAAGCTTCTAGCTTCTTCAAGTGATGATGCTGCTCTCTCTTTATCAGCTTTTGCGCTTTTGACGCTATCAAGGAGATTTATGCCCATTGGGATTTTGACGTGCGATGCATTTTCAGAGAGATAGAGCCCTAGATTGTAGTATTGGCTCCTGATATCTTCAGCAACACTATCTAGCTTTTCCTGTATTTCTGCTGCAACTTCCTCTCTAGCTCTCATATTGGCATGATAGCACAAGGTGATGTTTATTGACAAACATTTGACCCTTTAAGTATCCTTTGAAACGTATTGAAGGTATTCCCATCCAATCTTTGATATACATTATAAAATGAATGCATTATTACCCATTTAGGCATTCATTAACGCCTTTTGCGGCATAGGGAGTTTTTATGGAAAAGGAAACAGCAGCGCTCAGTGAAGAAGAGCGCCTCAGTATTAAAGTAGACGAGATTCTTGCATCAATTAATACTCTTTCCAATCAGGATGCAGAGGAAGTCGAAAAACTCAAAGCAATCATCAAGAAAAAGGTTCCATTTTTCAAGCGAATGACATTCACAGCACTTCTTCTCAAGCTTTCATCTAACCCAAGAAAGCCATACCAAAAAGAAGAGAGAAGAAAAGAAAGACCTCAGAAGAAAGAAGCAGCAATGCCTGCTCCTGAGAAGAAAGAAGAGGTAAAGAAAGAGAGAGTAATCCCAGAGAATGCTAAGACTTTATATCTGAATGTTGGAAAGATGAAGCACCTCTATGGCAAAGATCTCTCTAAGCTGCTTCAGAGTGAGCTTGGAATCACAAGAGATGACATCTACTCACTTCGCGTACATGACAAATACTCATTCATCACAATGAGTGAAGAGAATTGCAATAAGGCTATTGAGAAGCTCAGCGGCAAAGATATCAATGGCAGAGTTGCGCAGCTCTCATTCTCAAATAAATAATCATGGTTATAACGGGCATAAGCACAGGAATACTAGGCGTCAATTGCTATATAGCAGCTGTTGATGATGGCGCATACATTATCGATGCGCCAGATCATCTTGAGAGAGTATTCAGAACACTCAGAGAACGCAGCTTAAAGCCACTTGCAGTTCTTTTGACACATGCCCACTATGATCATATTCTCGGTCTTGGAGAAATCAGAGCAGAATATCCAGGACTCGATATCTACTTAAGCCAAGATGACCTCTTCCTTGTAGAGGATGGATGCAAAGGCAACAGAGCGCTTCTTGGCTCATATAGTCCAATAAACGAATACTTCGATAACATTCCGACAGACTTCAAATACTACGGTGCAGCTATTGGGCCATTTGAAGTTCTGAAGACACCTGGCCATACACCAGGCTCTGTATCACTATACTCAAAAGAAAACAAAGTGCTCTTCTCAGGAGACACACTATTCTCAGGTTCTGTTGGCAGAGTTGATTTAGGCGGAAGCTATAGTGATATGTTAAATACAATTGAAATGCTCAAGCAGCTTGATGATGATATCAACGTGCTTCCTGGGCATGGCGAATATACAACTATAGGCAGAGAAAAGAAGGTGAATCCTTATTTCTAGCTTAATGACTTCTCATGCTGAGTCTTGCACTCAATGCAAAGCACTGCAGATGGAATAGCTCTAAGTCTCCCTTCTGGGATCTTCTTGCCACACTCTAAGCAATAGCCATACTTTCCATCGTTGATGCGCTTCAAAGCATTCTCAATGCCTTTAAGCTTCTTAGCATCCATTGCATTCAATGCTTCCATCTTGCGATACGCACCCTCGTCGGATGCCAAGTCGCTGCTATCCCCTCTTCCAGAAGATATCATAGCTTCATCTCTGAATTTAGACTCTTCGCTGTTTATCTTATGTAAGAGCACTTCCCTCTCTTCTAAAAGCTTTGCTTTCATTTCTTCAACAAAGAGTTCTCTTTCGCTCATAGGTATCTTCTCCTTTTGGGGCAATATTAACATGCAGCAACATCAGATACAATAAAAAAGATTACTTTTTCTCATCATCTTTTTTCACTTCGTCAAGTGCTTTTATATAGCGTTTTGAGAAGACGACAGTGAAATAAAGAATGAAGAGATAGATAAGAAAAACAGCAAAAGCTATCCACTTTGGCCCGCTATAGACCAAAGAAAGCAAAATAAATCCAGCAGTCATGCCTATAATCAGAACAGCTATTGCAATAATGAAACTAGCCTTACTCTTCATCGATAAAACTCTTGATTACTGAATAGAATTCATCATAAGTCTTGCATAGCTTAAGATCTGGCTCTTCCTTTATGATGTTCTCTGGAGCTCTGAAAAGACAACCTTTATCTGCAAGATGAATCATATTGAGGTCATTGTAGCTGTCTCCAGCTGCAAATGTTCTGAAGCCAAGTGCTCTGAGACCTTCAATAGCCTTGCGCTTGCCGTCATTCTGTCTCATCTTGATGCCTGTGATCATATTGTCTTTATCAACAACTAGGCTGTTGCAGAAGATTGTTGGCCAGCCAAGCTGCTTCATAAGAGGGGAAGCAAACTCTGAGAATGTATCAGAGAGAATAATGACCTGAGTCTCGGCTCTGAGCTTATCTAGAAACTCTTTAGCGCCATCTAAAGGCTTAATAGTGCTTATTACATCCTGAATATCTTTTAGAGTAAGATTATGCTCTCTTAGAATATCCATTCTATATTTCATCAGCTTATCATAATCAGGCTCTTCACGAGTTGTTCTTCTAAGTTTCTCTATGCCTGTTTTCTCTGCAAATGCAATCCAGATTTCTGGAACCAAAACACCCTCTAAATCAAGACAGATAATATTCATCTATTACTCCTCATCCGATTATCAAATATAGAATAAAATGCGTCAATGGACTTATTATGTAGAAAATGAAAAGAAACAGAGAAGACAATGCAAAACCAATATGCTACATTGCCGCTTTCTTGACAGGTGCAATCATCTCAGTGATGGTTGTTTTCAACACTGCACTTGGCACTGTAACTAACAACTCGATATCTATAACTATCAACCAGATTACTGGGATAGTCATTCTTTCTTTGATAATGCTATTAGGAAAGAATAGCAGTGTCATTAATCCGCCAAGAGAAAGTGCTCCGCTTTATAAGTGGTTTGGTGGTCTATTCGGCCTTGCTGTTATCTCTATCAACTATTTCTCTGTCAAAGCTACAGGCGCCGCTATAGCTATGGCATCAGCAGTGCTTGGCCAGTGTCTGATGGGCCTCGTCTTTGATCTGACAGGATTTATGGGAATGAAAAAGAGAGAGTTAAAAGCAAAGAAAGCACTCTCACTTGGAGTTGCGCTTATCGGGATTGCTATAATGCTGCTCTCTCCAAATGACAGAAAAGATTCTCATTTCTACTTATTCGCACTACTTGCTATAGCTTCTGGTGCAATCACTATGATTCAGATGGTCTATAACTCAGGCTTTGCAAAGAAGAAAGGCGCATTCTTCTCAGCGCGTCAGAATGTATTATCTGGACTTGCTGGAATCCTCGCATTCATCCTCTTATTCAACTTTGGACCTTCTAAAGAGGCACTTAAAGGATTGTATGGCTATCCAATCTGGAAGACAGCAGCAGGTGGAACACTTGCTGTTGCAGTTGTAGTCATAACTAATCTGATTATCCCCAAAATGCCAGGAGCTGCATCTTCGATTCTGATGTCATCTGGACAGATACTCACAGCAGTAGCTTTAGACCACTATTTATATGGGATTAACTCACCATTTTTACTCGTAGGAGCTATCATCATGATTCTTGGACTTCTTATCGACAGAAGCTGAACCAGTTGAGAGCATTATAGCAACACTCTTTAGAGAAGGGATGCTTGCGCATACAATCTGGATAATTGATGTAAGCGGAACAGCTAAGAACATCCCAATCGGTCCCCAGATATAGTTCCAGATAGCTAAAGATACCAAAATCAAGAATGGTGAGAGATTGAGTTTAACGCCCTGGATTTTTGGATCGATTATATTACCAAGTACCATCTCAATAGCTATGAATGATATAGCAATGTAGATGACTGTACTCCACTGTGGAATGAACTGAAGCACTGCCATGAATATGCCAGCAACTGTTATTACAATGGATCCGATTGTTGGAATGAAGTTAAGAAGGAATGCAAGCACGCCCCACACAAGAGGGAAATTAAGGCCAAAGAGCGCAGCAGCTACATAGAATAAGACGCCTGTGAAGAAGCTTATGAGCGCTTTGAAGCCTAAATACCTCGATATCTGCTTTGTAATGCCACTTACAACAGATGAAAGCTGAAGTGCCTTCTCATATGGCAGAGAAGATACTGCTTTAGGCATTATTGTCTGTCTCTCAAGCATCAAGAAAAGCAGATACAAGAAGACAAGCATGCATGTGCCTATTATGCTTATGAACTTTGATGTAAGCCCTGTAAGGGATGAGAGAATCATTGAGTATCCGTCCCCGCTTAACCATGAGAGGATGGAAAAAGATGATGACTCTGATCCATTTGCCAAGAACTCAAACGCATCTGTATCAAACTTAGCTGAAACAAAGTGTGAAGCCTTTGATAGAATCTTAGTGATGTAATCATCAAGAGTTCTTATTCGCATATAGTAGAATGGCATCTCTTTTATAAGCATATTCACCATAGAGAAGAATGTGATTATACAAAGAACGAAAAAGAGCACAACAATCAATAATACAACGATTGTTGATAGCCATTTAGGCACTCTGAGACTATCGAGCTTATTGAGAAGTGGATTTACGAATACGAATATGAATCCTGCTATAACCAAAGGAAGTATCATTGATGAGCATATTTTCAAAATGGCAAGGCACGCTAAAGCAGCGAAAAAATAGAGTGCGCCTCTGATACCCTTCAAGTACTTATCATTGCTTTGGTTATCCATGCCAAAAGTATAACAGTGTATGGCAAAAAATAACAATAACTTATAGAATTAAATTCATGGAAAATAAGAACTACTTAGATAGAATTCAAATCGTCCTTGTTGAGACACAGGACGGAGCAAATATAGGCTCTGTATGCAGAGCCATGAAGACTATGGGTCTCACTCATTTAGCTATTACAGGCGATAAAGAATATGATGAGAACAGAGTCAGAACACTTGCACTCCATGCATCAGATCTCTGGGAAAACGCAAAGCGATATAAAACACTTGATGAAGCGCTGAAAGATTCTTCCCTCTCCATTGGAGCAACAAGGCGCAGAGGAAAGCTTAGAAAAATGAGTTCATACTCACCAGAGCAGCTTGCAGATAAGCTCTCGGAGTACCCAGAAGGAACTATATCAATAGTATTCGGGAGAGAAGCAGATGGGCTTAGAGATGATGAGGTCAATAAGTGCTCAGCTATCGTGACTATCCCAACATCTCCTCTATTTCCATCACTTAATCTCGCACAGGCAGTACAGATCATCTCATACTCACTATACACAAAAGCACTTCCATACCAGCAAGGGATGGTTGCAATAAACAAAGAGAGAATAGAGAAAGGCGTAGATGAGATCTCATCTCACTTATCAGCTATTGGCTACTATAAATGGGACGAAGAGGAAAAATGGACAAGACAGTTTCTCTCCGATATGATAGAACGCGCAGGGCTTAGCGAGAGCGAGATGCAAAGATTTGAGAAGATCTTCAGAAAGAACGAAGCTATTGCAAAATATAAGAAGGATAAAAAAGATGAGTGACTTTCTTACGCCTCTTCCACGTGTCGTAGCGCACAGAGGAGACAGCATAAACTATCCAGAGAATACACTTGATGCATTCATTTCTGCTGCAAAGATGAATATCGATGTAATCGAGACAGATGTTCACCTGACAAAAGACAAAGAACTGGTTATCTGGCATGACCCTACTCTTGAGAGAAACACAGACGGCAAAGGCACGCTTGAAAGCCATACGCTTAGTGAACTCAAAGCACTGGATGCTGGCTATACATTCACAAAGGATGGAGGAAAGACATTCCCATTCAGAGGCAAAGGCGTAAAGCTATGCACACTTGATGAAGCGCTTAAAGCTTGCCCTGATAGCCGCTTCAATATCGACCTCAAAAGCCAGGAGTCAGATATTGTCGACATATTCATCAAAGTCATCAGAGAAAACAAAGCTGAACATAGAGTATGCGGCGCATCATTTCACTTGAAGAATCTCAAGAAGCTAAGACGTCTTGCTCCAGAGATTCAGACAAGCGTAACAACACTTGAAGTGCTTCCACTCCTTATGAGAGAAAAACTCAATATTCTTCCAAAGAGCTTCAAGCGGATATTGGTATTCCAGGTTCCAGTAGCTCAGTGGCATATCCATGTAATAACAAAGCACTTCATAGAGCGGATGCATAAAAGAGGCGCTGTCATAATGGTCTGGACAATCAATGATGAGGAAGAGATGAGAAAGCTCTTCTCACTCGGTGTCGATACTATCATGACAGATAACCCAAGTCTTGTTATCAAAGTTGCAGAGGAGATGGGAATCAGATGAAAAGCAAAGTCTATTACTCAGATCTGAGAACTGAATTCGGCAATAACCTTTTAGATAAGCTCAAAAGAGTCATTGAAAGCGCAGGGATAAAGGATATCGACTTTGAAAATCACTATGCTGCTATAAAGCTTCACTTCGGAGAGCCTGGCAACCTCGCTTTTCTCCGTCCTAACTGGGCAAAGGTAGTCGTTGATGAAGTAAAGAACTTAGGCGGAAAACCATTCCTGACAGATTGCAACACTCTATATGTCGGAGGGAGAAAGAATGCTCTCGATCACCTCGATAGCGCAGCTCTCAATGGCTACTCACCGCTCTCTACTGGTGCGAATATAATAATCGCAGATGGACTAAAAGGTGACGATGACGTCGAAGTGCCTGTTGAAGGCGGGCGCTATGTCAAGAATGCAAAGATAGGCAGGGCTATAATGGATGCTGATGTCTTCATTGCGCTCTCTCACTTCAAAGGACATGAGTCTACAGGCTTTGGCGGAGCACTGAAGAATATAGGAATGGGCTCAGGCTCAAGACGCGGAAAGATGGAGATGCATGCAGCTGGAAAGCCTGTTGTAGACCAAGAGAAATGCATAGCTTGCCATAAATGCAGGAAGATCTGCGCACATAATGCACCTGAGTTTGAAAGCGGCAAAGCATATATAAATCATGATAAATGCGTTGGCTGCGGACGCTGCATAGCAATATGCCCAAAAGATGCAATCAAAGCAGGTACTGACAATAGCAACGATATTCTCAACTGCAGGATGATGGAATACGCAAAAGCAGTTGTTAGCGGCAGAGAGTGCTTCTATATAAACATCGCTGTAGATATCTCACCTAACTGCGATTGCCATAATGAGAATGATGCACCAATAGTTCCGAATGTAGGAATATTCGCATCTAAAGATCCTGTTGCACTGGACCAGGCATGCGCAGATGCAATCAACAAAATGCCTGAGAACTCCAACTCAATGCTTGCTGCATCGCACCATATTCACCATGACCACTTCGATGATATCCACCCAGATACGAACTGGAAGCAAGGCTTAGAGTATGCAGAGAGCATAGGACTCGGAAGCAGAGAGTACGAACTCATAAAAGTCAGATGACAAGAAAGACCAAAGCTCGATGCTTTGGCCTTTTCTTTTCACATAACTATTAGTTAGCAATCCTAACTATTATGCATTCTCAGGATCTATATTGTTGCACTCAATATCTTTAAAGTACTTATATGTGCTTACTTTGAGCTCTCCACAAGCAGGCTCATCACATACTATGATAGCTCTCTTATGCAGCTGAAGCGCAGAGCAAGTCCAATACTGAGATACAGCGCCTTCAACAGTCGCAGCAAGTGCTCTAGCTTTGTTATGACCATTAACTAATATGATAACTTCTTTGCTATCTGTAACAGTCTGAACGCCAACAGTAAGCGCACGTGATGGAACCTTTGAAATATCATAATCAAAGAATCTTGAGTTCATGACCTTTGTATCATATGTAAGGCTCTTGATTCTGGTTCTGCTTGAAAGAGATGAGAATGGCTCATTGAAAGCAACATGGCCATCAGCACCAATACCACCTAAGAAGAGATCAATGCCGCCAAAGCTCTTGATTCTCTCTTCATATCTATTGCACTCTGCTTCAAGATCTTCGGCATTTCCATTGAGTATGTTGATATTCTCTTTTGGAATATCTACAAAATCAAAGAAATTAGTATGCATGAATGTGTGGTAGCTCTGAGGGTGATCCTCTGGAAGACCAACATATTCATCCATATTGAAAGTAACAACATTCTTGAATGAGATATAGCCTTCCTTATTGAGTCTGATAAGCTCTTTATAAGTGCCAATAGGAGAAGATCCTGTTGGGAGTCCTAGTACGAAAGGTCTCTCTGCCCCGCTTCTCTCATGCTCCTTGATTCTCTTTGCAATATATCTTGCAGCCCATTTTGACAGATCATTGTAATCTGGTTCGATTATAACGCGCATATATACAACTCCTTTTTTATCTATATATTAAATCAGATAGCAAATAGCAACAACCACTATTCAGCCTTCTCGATTATGCCAGAAGCAATGACTCTATCTCCATCATACACAACAGCGCTCTGTCCAGGAGTCGCAGCTTTTATAGCAGATAGGAATGTAAGAACAAATCCGTCGTCAGATTTAGCTGCACGTGCAGCAACACCAGGACTTGTCGATCTGATCTTTGCTGAATAAATCTTATTCTCTTCAAAATCGACATCGCCACACCATGCGATATTGCTGACATATACTTTGCTCTGATGTGTCTTCTCTTCTGTTCCTACAACAACTCTGTTGTTATCAGAATCAAGAGATATGACATATAGAGGCTGGCTGTATGCAACGCCGAGCCCCTTTCTCTGCCCAACTGTATAGTGCCAGAAGCCTTTATGGCGACCCAAGACTGTGCCATCTGTGAGTACTATGTCGCCCTCTTTATCTTTGACGCCGAGGAGATCTGTATAGTCTCCGCCATAGAAGTCCTGGCTCTCATCTGAACCTGGCAGATGGAAACCATAGCGCTCATCAATCAATCTTACGTCGCTCTTCTTCATAGCTCCAAGCGGGAACAATGTTGAGGAAAGCTGCTCTTGAGTAAGACGAGAGAGGAAATATGACTGATCCTTTTTGAGGTCATAAGCCTTCAGAAGCTGATAGCGTCCATTCTCGCCCTTCTCTATTCTTGCATAGTGACCAGTTGCAAAGTAATCAAAGTCATAGTGCTTACGCGCCCAATCGACCATTGCACCAAACTTGATCTTTGAATTGCACCATATGCAAGGATTAGGAGTCCTGCCATTGAGATACTCAGTTCTGAAGTTCTTGAGAACAGTCTCTTCATATTCGTCTGAGATATCTACTGTATGGTATGGGATACCGATTTTCTCACATATCTCTCTTATAGCTTCAATATCTTCTTCTTTTTCTGGATTATAGCAGCTATTTGACTTAACTGGTGCTGGATATGGAGCATCCTTCTTCCAGATAAGCATTGTAATACCTTCAACATCATAGCCTTGCTCTTTTAAAAGAGCTGCTGTTACAGAGGAATCTATTCCTCCTGACATACCTACAAAAACTTTCATGAGTGCATTCTATACTATTTTGATAGGTTTTGATATACCAGTTTGAATATAATATAATTCATTCTAATTTCAGAATATTTATTTAGCTAAATAATCAAATAAAATTTTTATCATAAAAATATGCTCAAAGGTTTATAATTACTACAATTATTTGGAGAACATTTATGGACGAAAGATTAAAACCTCTATTTACTCCATGGAAGATTGGAGAATGTGAAATAAAGAACAGAATCGTACTTACAAGCATGGGTGGAACAGACTTATTCGGATGGATGGAGAAGAATCATTTCGACAAAGCTGGTGCAGAGTTCATTATGAGAGTTGCAAAGAACAATGCAGGTCTCGTTCTACCAGGCTGCCAGCCAGTATATAACCCAATGTTTGGGCAGTGGCTATATAAAAACAAGAAGATGTATAAAGACCTCAAGGAATGGATGCCTGAGTTCCATAAAACTGGCGCAAAGCTATTTGTACAGCTTACAGCAGGATTCGGCAGATCATTCACAATTAGCTCAATGATGGAGACTCTATACACAAACAAAGCACTCAGAGTCTTATCTAAGCCTTTCATGGACCTCGATAAGATCACAGCATCTGCAAGCCCATCGCCTAACAGATGGTCAGATAAAGTACCATCACGAGCTCTTACAGTCAAAGAGATTGAAGAGTATGTTGAAGCATTTGCCAAGTGCGCTGTGCTTTTGAAAGAAGCGGGAGTTGATGGCGTTGAAGTCCATGCAGTACATGAAGGCTACCTTCTTGATCAGTTCACACTTCCTTATGTGAATAAGCGCAATGACCAATATGGTGGTTCATTTGAAAACAGATACCGCTTTGCTGTAGATATCGTGAAAGCAATAAAGAGAGATTGCGGCAAGGATTTCCCAGTATCTCTTCGCTATTCTGTAGTATCAAAGACAAAGGGATTCAGATCTGGTGCACTTCCAGGAGAAGAATACAAAGAAGTTGGCAGAGATATGGCTGAGTCAGAAAAAGCTGTAAAGTATCTTGCTGAAGCTGGATACGATATGCTCAATGCTGACAATGGAACATATGACGCATGGTACTGGGCACATCCGCCTATCTATATGCCAGAGAACTGCAACTTAAGCGATGTTGAGCACATAAGGAACTTCACTACAATCCCAGTTGTCGCAGCAGGACGCTTAGACCCCTATGTTGCAGCAGATGCAATCAAAGAGGGTCGTCTAGATGGCGCCGGATTTGCAAGAAACTTCTTAGCAGACCAGGAATGGGTAACAAAGCTCATGAACGATGAGAAAGATGAGATAAGACCTTGTATCCTTTGCCATAATGGCTGCTTCAATATGTGCCACTATAAAGGAGTTCCTAATGATCAGGATCTTTCAGACTCATTGAATCTTGCACGCTGTGCTGTAAACCCTGAGACAATGCAGTGGAAGAAGCACAAGATCGTTAAGACTGATAAGCCTAAGAAAGTGATAATCATAGGTGGAGGTATCGGAGGTATGGAAGCTGCAAGAGTTCTCAAAGAGAGAGGCCATGAGCCTGTAATCTATGAGAAAGAAGACCACCTTGGTGGTACATTCGTAGCAGCAAGCGCTGAGTCCTATAAAGGAAAGCTCAGAGATCTTCTCAAATGGTATATCCATCAGATGGATAAGCTAGGCATAGAAGTACATCTCAATAGCGAAATCAAGGATCTTTCTGAATTCAAGAACTGCAAAGTGATAATTGCAACAGGAGCTAAGCCAAGAGTACTGAAGACTCCAGGATTCGATAAGGCAATCGAAGCTTGCGACTATCTGCTCAAGAAGAAAGAAGCAGGCAATAAAGTTGCAGTAATCGGCGGAGGCCTAACAGGCTGCGAGATTGCTTATGAGCTAGCACTCAGCGGAAAAGAAGTAATAATCATCGAGATGAAAGATGATCTTATCAGCCAGAAGGGCGTATGCCTTGCAAACAGCTCATACTTAAGAGAGTGGTTTGCACTCAATAAGACTCCTGTTTATCTTGAGACAACAGTCAAAGAGATCAGAGATGATAAAGTCATATGCCAGGATAAGGATGGAAAGACTATAGACATTCCATGTGACAGCGTTATATCAAGTGTAGGCTATGTTCCGTCTCCTTTGGCAAATGGAAAAGAGAGCGGCGCAGAAATCGTCGGAGACGCAGAGAAAGTCGGAAACCTCAGAACTGTAATCTGGCGTGCATTTGAAGCTGCAGCAGCTATATAATCACATTGAGAGCCCAGCGAAAGCCGGGCTCAATTTCAGTCATCTTGTTACTACAACAACGCCATCTTCTTTGATTTCTATCGTATCTCCATCTTTTACATAAGATAGGAAATCATCACCAAGCCTATCGACTGTTGGCATTGAAGCGTCTGTCCAGACATCAGAGAGAATCGCACCAGCAGCTGCCAAGCTATCGATATCTTTAGAAAATAAAAGACAAGCTGCCTGGCGATTCATTGCTGCAGCGCAATATAATACAAGGCCACCTGTAGTGCTTCCGATAGTCTGCGGCATGCATAGCGCTTTACCTGCCATAGCTTTATTGTAGAGATCAGGATTATTCTGGTCTGAGCACTTTGCTTTCTTATCCCCGAACATAAGCGCATGCTGATAAGAAGCCAATGTATTGAAGCCACCATGACTTACCAAAGCTTCAGCCTTAGCACAACCTTTTATAACTACTCTGCCTTTGAATTCTCTACTTTCCATATACTTCTCCTGTTATAGCATCTAATAGCGCCTCATCTCTCATATACTTTGCACTTGTATAAGTTCTGAGCTTATTCGAGGATGTGATTGTAGGCATCTTTCCGCACATTGGGTTATTCATATACATAAGAGGACAGATAGATGAGAGAATAACACCACGCTTCTCAAGCACCTCTAAGCCACCATTCTTCTCAAACTCCTTGACAACGCCAGGAGAAGCTGTGATTACAGTAGGAATAGCAACCTTAGCTTTGCCCTTCTTTGAAAGCAGATCATCGATACGCTCTGACCATTCAGCAAGCTCAGAGAGAGTCAGATGCGGACAGCCAATGAAAGCAAGCTTAGGCTTAGCATCTTTGTCTTTCCAGATAACTGGATAGTTCTTCTCAACACGCTCCAGTTCCTCATCATCGATGACATAAGTCTTATAGCCTTCCTTCAAAAGCGAACGCCCCGCTTTCTTAGCCTCTGGAGTGAGATTCTCGATATGATAAAGGCCAACAGCACCATTTGAAGCTGTAGCAGCACCGAAGTTCTTGAGATATGACTTAGCTTTATCATCAAGAGTTTTGAAGTACTTATCTAAGCCAGCTACATATGGAACATCTTCCATGACTTTCATGCCAATAGCAGAACCTAGAAGCTGCGCTTCTGGCTTCTTCGAAGTCTTGATTTCAATAAGCCAATCAGCCTTTCTGCCTTCATCTGTCAATAGTCCGAAATATGGAACACATCCAACAATAGAACCAAAGAGATCGAATATGCCACTGTTTCTATTGCACCTTGCGCCAAGTACGCTGTTAGCATATACGACAGCTGAGCTCTCAGCCCATGAGAGGATATCACCCTCATGTGGGACATTTCCAACTTCCTTTAAATAGCATGTGCATGTATAGCTATCTGAATCCTTGATTCCAAGCTTCTTCAGCTGCTCATCATATAAGCCTTGAGATGAGTACATGATCTTGAAGAAAAGCTTCTGAATCAAGTTTGCAGGTACTTTAGGATCCAGAGGTCTTGGATCTACAGTAAATGGCTGACTTGATACAGCACCCTCATCAATAAGCTTTCCCATAAGCTCATATACAGGCTTCATTACAGAAAGACCAAAGCTTGTGACTAAATGGCCATACTCACTTGTAATATCAGCCATTCTCTCAGCACCAAAGGTCTCTCCATACATAACGAGAGTCTTCATGATTTTAGCTTTAACTTCGCCTTCTCTGCCATCATAAATGTTTTGCTGTCTTTCTGTTAGTTTCATAGTTATTCACACCTTGTTTTCATTGTAGCACGTTAGTGGAATACGAAATAATCAGTTTTCAGAAAAAAAGAGCCCTGATTCAAAACCAGAGCCCCCTCATAAGAATAATCAGACTACATCAGTTTTCTGAACATTGCTTTGAAATCTTCGATGTCTGCAGCCTTTGGGTTTCCAGGAGCACAAGCATCTGCCTTAGCACTCTCAGCAAGGAAATCCAGATCTTCCTCTTTAATAGCAGCAAGCTTAGAAGGAATACCAACATCTGCACTGAGCTTCTTAACAGCATCAATAGCAGCCTTTCTGTACTCTTCCTGGCTCATCTTATCGACATCTTTGACACCCATTGCACGAGCGATCTCACGATACTTCTCGCCAGTTGTCTCAGCGTTGTATTCCATTACGATAGGAAGCATCATAGCACATGCAACACCATGAGGTGTGTCATATACAGCACCAAGTGTATGAGCCATCGAGTGTGCAATGCCAAGACCAACATTGCTGAAGCCCATACCAGCAATATACTGGCCAAGAGCCATGCCCTCTCTGCCCTCTTTCTCATTGTTGACTGCGCCTCTGAGGCTTCTTGAGATGATCTCAATAGCCTTGAGATGGAACATATCACTCATCTCCCATGCACCCTTGGTTGTATAGCCTTCAATAGCATGAGTAAGTGCATCCATACCAGTAGAAGCAGTAAGTCCCTTAGGCATGCTTGACATCATATCAGGGTCTACAACTGCCACGATAGGCATATCATGTGGGTCAACACAAACAAACTTTCTCTTTCTCTCAACATCTGTGATTACATAGTTGATTGTAACTTCAGCAGCTGTGCCAGCTGTTGTAGGAACAGCAATAATCGGAGCACATGGCTTCTTTGTAGGAGCTACGCCCTCTAGGCTTCTGACATCAGAGAACTCTGGGTTAGCGATGATGATACCGATAGCTTTAGCAGTATCCATTGAAGAACCACCGCCAATAGCGATGATGTAATCAGCTCCAGCTTTCTTGAAAGCCTCAACTCCATGTTTGACATTATCAATTGTTGGATTAGGCTTGATATCTGTATAAAGCTCATAAGCGAGATCTGCGTTTTTGAGAACTGTCAGAACTTTATCTGTAACACCAAACTTAACAAGGTCTGGATCTGAACATACAAGAGCCTTCTTGAAGCCTCTTGCCTTTGCTTCTGAAGCAATTTCAGCAATAGCACCATAACCATGGTAGCTAGTTTCATTCAACATAAATCTATAAGCCATTGTTTTTCTCCTGATACGCTTAATATAATATCAGAAAACACAGAAGGCAAATATTTTATATCTTCTTAGTGCGCAAAATAATAGGCCCGGTCTCCCGAGCCTTTTCTGTTAATTGTTCTTGTTAGGAATAATCAAGTTAAGGATAATGCCTACAAGAGTTGCAAGTGCAACAGAGCCGAGTGAAAACTCAAGAGAAGAGCCAACCTGGAACTTCAGAAGGCCACCACCGATCCCTATAACAAGAATGATTGATGAAATAGTGAGGTTTCTCTTATCTTCATAGTCTACTCCAGACTCTACAAGAGTTCTGAGGCCAGATGATGCGATAACACCAAAGAGAAGAATAGAAATACCACCAAGAACAGGATTAGGAATAGTCTGAATGAGTGCACCGAACTTTGGAAGGAGTGAGAGCACAACAGCAATTACAGCAGCTCCGCCAGTTACGTATACGCTATATACGCCAGTAAGCGCAAGTACGCCTACATTCTCACCATAAGTTGTGTTTGGTGGGCCACCCCAGAATGATGCCCAGGTTGTTGCAAGGCCATCGCCAAGAAGAGTTCTCTTCAGGCCTGGGTTCTCATAGAAGTCCTCACCTACAACTTTAGAGATTACTAGAGTATCACCAAGGTGTTCGCATATTGTAGCAAATGATACGATCAGGAATGTAAGGATAGGCACGATTGAGAACTTTGGAAGTGCAAAGGAAGGAAAACCGAACCAAGCTGCATTCTTTACGATAGTGAAGTCGATGATGTCATAAGAAGGAACGAATATACCCATGATAAGCGTGAAGATATAGCCAGCTGCGAGACCAAAGAGAATAGGGATTACAGAGAAGAAGCCCTTGAAGAATACGTTTACTACTACAGTTACAGCAAGAGTTACAAGTGCAATTGATAGATAAACCAGGCTATATGTAGATGTATCTGCTGTATTTGTGTACATTGCCATATTCATAGCTGTTGGAGCTAAGTTAAGGCCGATTACAATGATTACAGAGCCGATAACTACAGGAGGAAGCGCTCTATGAATCCAGCCAGATCCTGCCTTTGAGATGATAAATGCAACTAAGCAGTAAAGCAGACCTGAGCAGAATGCACCACCCATAGCATATGGCCACCCATACTGAGATGAAATAGCAATCAGCGGAGTGATGAAAGCAAATGATGAACCAATGAAAGCAGGAACCATTGCCTTTGTCAGAGCTATGTAGATAAGAGTACCAGTACCAGCTGTGAAAAGAGCTGTAGTTGGCTCAAGACCAACAAGGATAGGTACTAGAATAGTTGAACCGAACATTGCAAATACATGCTGGATTGATAAAGGAATCCACTCTTTTAGTGGTGGCTTGTCCTTTGGCCCATATTTAAGGCCTGATTTTTTATTAGTCATTTAAAACTCCCTCGACAATACTAAGGAATAATGCTGGTTTATAAAATAGGAAAAGCGAAAAAGCAACAAATAGCGACAAACAATCTTGAGGATTTCGTCAAAAATGAAATAATAGTAATAATATGCAGAGCAAAAAGACCCGTAGATTCATAAAAAAAGGAAAGAGAGGATTAATCCGAATAATATTCAGCCGCGTCGGGATAATAAGCGCACTCTTTCTCTTAAACGTCTTCTGGATGTTCTACTTCGTCTACCTCTTAGGCTCTAAGATTGAAGACATATACTGGATTACAAAGGCACTTGAACTAATCTTTGTAATAGCAGTCTTCAATAGCAAAGCAAATCCTTCATCAAAGCTTACCTGGCTTTTAGTTGTATCAATACCACTATTCGGGCCGATGCTTTACCTCTATATAACATCAGATTTAGGACATAGGAAAATCAAGCATAAGATAGAGAGCCTACAGAAAGAATCTGGAAGTCTTATTGAGCAAGATGAGAAAGCAAAAGAGGATCTTGAAGCGAGAGATAAAGGCGCATACTCACTCTTTTCATATATCGAGAACAACAGCTCGTACAATCTCTATGAAAATACAGATGTAACTTACTATAAAATCGGCGAAGAGCTATTTGCGTCAATGCTTGAAGAGCTAGAAAAAGCAGAGCACTTCATATTCCTTGAGTACTTCATAATAAGCGAAGGCGAAATGTGGAGCGCTATTCTGGATATACTCAAAGAAAAAGCAAAAGCAGGCGTTGAAGTCAGATTGATGTATGATGGATTCTGCGAGTTCTCATCTATTCCTAGAAACTATCCAAAGAAACTTGCAGAATATGGCATCAAAGCACGCCCATTCTTCCGCTTGCAGCCATTTGTTTCAACGCTATACAACTACCGCGACCATAGAAAGATCATGGTAATCGATGGTAAATGCGGCTTCACTGGGGGTGTGAACCTCGCTGATGAATATATAAACGCTGAAGTCAGATTCGGGCATTGGAAGGATGGCGGAGTAAGACTCGAAGGCGAGGCTGTAAACACTTTAACTACACTTTTTCTTCAACTTTGGGGCATTTTCGATAAAGAGACTTCATTTGAGCCTTACCTCGTGAAGGAGAATAGTGAAGCAAAGAATGAAGGCTTTGTAATACCATTTGGAACATGTCCTCTTGAAGAAGACAGAATCGGAGAGATGGTTTATCTAGATATGATCAACAGAGCAACAGAATCTGTTGAAATCACTACTCCATATCTGATTTTAGATGGCGAGATGCTTACAGCGCTGACATTCGCAGCTATGCGCGGCGTAGAAGTACGGATGCTGCTTCCAGGCATTCCAGATAAGAAAAGCATATACGCACTATCAAAGACGCACTATAAGGCACTTATCAGCGCAGGCGTGCATGTATATGAATATAGTCCAGGCTTCTTGCATGCAAAGACAATTGTTGCAGATAATAAAGAAGCTGTAGTTGGAACTATAAACTTTGACTACAGATCTTTCTACCATCACTTTGAATGCGGTGTATATATGCATAGTGTTCCAGCTATAAAAGACATATCAAAGGATATTGAAGATACTATAAAGCTCTCAAGAGAAGTAACATTTGAGACTATAAAGAAAGAAAAACTGATAACTAAAGTAACGGGGCTGGTTCTAAAACAATTTGCCCCTCTATTATAAATATCTAAGGAGAAAAGAATGAGCAGAAAAGCATTGATAGTCGTAGACATGCAGAATGATTTCGTCAGTGGAGTATTAGGCTCTGAGAGAGCTAAGGCTACAGTACCTGTAGTACTTGAGAAGATCAGAGAATATAACGAATCAGGACTCCCTGTTATTGCGACAAAGGATATCCACTCAAAGAGCTACCTAGACAATGTCGAGGGAGAACGCATACCAAAGCATTGCATAAGAGGCGAAAAAGGCGCAGAGCTTGATGACGCTCTTCTCTCATGCCACTTTCTGAAGATTATAGAGAAGAACAACTTCATGGCATCTCCAGATGAGCAGAAAAAGATCAAGATTGCACTCTATGAGTACTTTGGCGAAGACCCAGATGAGATTGAAGTCTGTGGCCTCTGTGCAGATATATGCGTAGTATCTAACGCATTGATGCTTAGAATGCTATTCCCTAATGCAACAATAACTGTAGATAGAAATGCTACAGCAGGAACTACAAAAGAGAATGAAGAGGCAGCATTTGCTGTCATGAGGAGCTGCCTGATCGATATTGTCTAATGACTTCAAATTAAAGCGTACACATAAAGAGAATCAAAGAGGAAATTGCAAAAGTAAAATCGCATGAAAGAATATGCAGCGCTTAGTGTATGAACATGCATTCGGTTTAAA
>CAKQJZ010000034.1 GCA_934247875.1 uncultured Spirochaetales bacterium | reverse complement strand
TGTTTCTATGGATTTAACGCGATACGGTAGAAAGGCAAAATCAAGTTTAGTAGCTTAAGTCATCCGCACAGGTCGAATAATTTTGCAATCTTCATTCTTCCGGGCATATTCTGCCCGGATTATTTGTAAAAAGGACTTAATTAATGGGTAATACCTTAACAAAAAAGAAATCATCGATGATTCTCAGAGAGCCTGGACTCTTTACGCTGCTAGTTGTTCTATGGGTCATTCTTGGTGTGTTTATCTTATTTCCAGTAATAAAGCTTCTTGGCGTGGCTTTCCTGCCTAATAGTGATTATTCATTTGCAGATCTGAAAAAAGCTTTTATCAATGAGTATACTGGAAAATCTTTATGGAATTCTCTAGTAGTTGCGACTTCTGTTGCTTTTACTGGAACAGTTCTTGGATATATCTTTGCGCTGCTCGTTACGCGCACTCGAATTCCAAGATGGGGTAGGACAATCATAAGCTTCTTAGTAATGCTTCCTTTGATTTCTCCTCCTTTCACATCATCTATTTCATTGACTTTGATACTTGGTCCAAATGGCTATTTGTTGAAGCTGCTGGGGATAAAGAATTTCCCACTATATGGCTTCTTAGGTGTATGGATCAGTGAAACACTAACATATTTTCCAGTTGCATTTATGGTTATTACAGCGGTTCTTGATACAATGAGCGCTAACCTTGATGATGCAGCACAGTCACTTGGAGCTAATTCTTATAAGATCCTTGGCACAATAACAATTCCGCTATCGATGCCTGGTATCGCTAATGCATTCCTGCTTCTTTTTGGCTCTTCGCTTGCAGACTTTGCAACTCCACTTATTCTAGGCAGCCACTCTTATCCTATGCTGCCAACTCAGGCATACCTTGCAATGACTGGTATGTTTGATATGCATTCAGGCGCTGCGCTATCGTTCTTGCTCTTGATTCCAGCTCTATTTGTTTTCTGGCTACAGGAAGTAGCTGTTGGCAAGAAAAGCTATGTCAGTGTTAGCGGCAAAAGCGGAGCACAGTCTGTTTTCTCTCCACTGCCTAAAGCAATTACCGTATTATTTGCTGTTCTATGTGCAACGCTTTTAGCTTTTGTGCTTTATGTGTATGGAATCATAGTTGTAGGTTCTTTTGTAAAGGTATGGAGCGTAAATATGAAAGTTACGCTTGAGCACTATAAGTATGTATTTACTAGAGGCTCAAGTGCACTTGTAGATACTTTGATAATAGCAATAATCTCAACGGTTGTTGGTTCTATACTTGGCGTTGTCATAGGATACATCCTTCAAAGAAAGAAATTCATTGGCAGAAAATTCTTTGAGTTCTCTGCTCTTTTGAACTATGCGCTTCCGGGAACTGTCGTTGGTATTGCATATATCCTGGCTTTCAATAAAAGGCCAATACTCCTTACAGGAACGCTTACTATTCTTGTTGCTGCATATGTCTTCAGATACTATGCAACAAGCATAAGATCTGTAATGGCATCTTTGAAGCAGATAGACCCAGCACTAGAAGAAGCTTCAGCATCTCTTGGTGCAGGTAATGTAAAGACATTTACTACTGTAACTCTTCCTTTGATTATCCCAGCTGTACTTACTGGATTAAGATATCTCTTCATCCATTCAATGACAGCAATAAGTGCGACAATCTTCCTTGTCTCTGTACATTGGAAGCTGCTAACAGCAAGAATACTTGAAAGCATGACAGAGATGCAGTTCACACAGGCATGTGCATTCTCTGTAGTGCTGATTGTCATTGTATTCATTGCAGATGCCTTGATTTCATGTGCTTCAAAGGCATATCAGAAATACTACCTCAAAAGCGACAGGGGAACAAAATAATGAAAAAGAAATTAGATTTAAATGAAAACAAAAAATGGGTGGATATAGAGGTCGATCCAGCAGATGGAAAGAAGATAATTCTCAAACTAAGCAATATCATAAAAGAGTTTGATAAGAACGGGGAAAAAGTAAGAGCTGTCAACGACCTTAACTTGAATATCAAAGATGGTGAGATGGTATGTTTCCTAGGTCCATCTGGATGTGGAAAGACCACAACACTCAGAATGGTTGCTGGCTTTGAAATCCCAACTAGCGGGGAAATAAAGATAGAGGGTAGAGATGTAACTAATATTCCTGTCAATAAAATAGGAATAGGATTCGTTTTCCAGAACTATGCATTGTTCCCTCATCTTTCTGTAGCTAAGAATATTGGCTATGGCCTCGAAAACAAAGGAATGGACAAGAATGAGATCAAGAAGAAGGTCAATGAAGCTCTTGAGCTTGTAGGTCTTCCAAATATTGCAGAACGCTATCCAACAGAGCTATCAGGCGGTGAGCAGCAGCGTGTTGCTCTTGCTCATGTTCTTGTTATGGAACCATCTCTGCTATTGATGGATGAGCCTCTTTCAAACCTCGATGCCAAGCATAGAATCCATATGAGAACAGAGATCAGACATTTGCAGCAGAAACTTGGAATCACAGCGCTCTACGTAACTCATGACCAAGCTGAGGCTCTCACTGTTGCTGATAAGATTGTAGTTATGTCCAAAGGTGTTGTTGAGCAAGTCGGATCTCCAAAAGATATCTACTATAATCCAAGCTGTGCATTCGTTGCTGACTTCATTGGACAGGCTAATGTAATCAGACTCAAGCTGAAAAGCATTAGCAGTGATACTGTCACAGCAGAACTAATTAAGGGTGTTGAAGTAACTGCCAGAAAAGGGCAGGGCTTTAAAGATGATGCAAAGAGAGGAGATGATGCAATATTAATTGCAAGACCTGAGAACATTGCAGTTAAAGGTCCAGATGCAGAAGGTATCAAAGCAAAGGTACTATCTTCAATATTTGTAGGATCTTTGACTGAGTATGAGCTTTCTATTGGAGATGAGAACATTATGATCAATGCTTCAGTTCCAGCTAAGATAGATATTCCAATCTATAAAGAGGGCGATGAGGTTAGAATAGTTCTCGATAAAGCTGCTACGCTGTTTGTTGGCAGATAATCATCGTTGATTTCATGATTAAAAAAGCTGTTGCTTTTGTGCTTTAACACTCGCAACAGCTTTTCTTTATTTCTGAAGCAAATCTCTTATCTGCTTCAAGAGCTCGATCTCTGGCTTAACAGAAGCTGGCTCACTTGCTTTCTTTACTTCTGCTTGCTTCTTTTTCTCTTCAGCAGCATCTTTCATCTTATTGCTTGCTCTTACAACAAGGAAGATGAAGAATGCGATGATCAGGAAGTTGAGGACAGCATTGATGAAGTTGCCATAGTTCAGTGTTAGCGCTGGCTTATCTTCAGTTGCAGCTCTGAGTGTCAAAGCTAGCTTTCCAAAGTCTACTCCTCCTGTCAATATTCCTATAATCGGGTTAATTATATCAGCAACAAAAGAGTTAACGATAGCTGTGAAGGCAGAACCAATAACAACGCCTACAGCCAGGTCTAGTACGCTTCCACGTGCGATGAAATCCTTGAATTCACCGAAGAAGCCTTTCTTGGTTTTATCAGACATTTTTTTACCTCTGAAAATTAAATCTAATGACAAATTAGACTAAAATAGTGATAATGTCTACATTATGCAATTCCCAGATAACTATAAATCTATTTTGAATCCACATATGACAGAGAAGGCTATTAAAGCTGCAAAGGATCTCTTTGAGAAAGAGCTCTCTGGTGCTTTGAAGCTTTCTAGAGTTACTAGCCCTTTGTTCGTTAAAGCTGGCAGTGGCATCAACGATGATCTCAATGGTATTGAGCGTCCTGTTTCATTTCCTGTTAAGAACTTAGGAGAGGAAAGGATGGAGATTGTTCAGTCTCTTGCTAAATGGAAGAGAATGGCACTAGCAGATTATAAAGTCGAGAAAGGCCGTGGCATATATACAGATATGAACGCACTGCGCCCAGATGACGATGTTGATGCAATCCATTCAATCTATGTAGACCAGTGGGATTGGGAGAAAGTCATTGGTGAAGAAGATAGAGATATTGAATATCTGAAGAGCACAGTCAGAGAGATTTATGGCGCTATAAAACGCACAGCTTTTCTGCTCTCTGAGCTATATCCAGAGCTTGAGGATTATCTTCCAGATGATATTACATTCATACATAGTGAAGAGGCTGCAGCGCTTTATCCAGATAAGACTCCTAATGAGAGAGAGTATGAGCTTGCTAAGAAATATGGAGCAATATTCTTGATTGGTATTGGCTATGGCAATCCTCCTCATTCTGGCAGAGCTCCTGACTATGATGATTGGTCTACTCTTACTCCTGATGGCCACCATGGACTCAATGGAGACATTATTGTATGGGATGGAGTCAGAGAGTCTAATCTTGAGTTAAGCAGCATGGGAATCAGAGTAAACAAAGAAGCTCTTCTAAGACAGCTTGAGATCCGTGGCATGGAATCTCGAAAAGAGCTTTATTGGCATAAGAGACTTCTAGGCGGAGAATTTCCTGAGACTATTGGAGGCGGAATAGGTCAATCAAGGCTTTGCATGTTCCTTCTTCATAAAGCTCATGTTGGTGAAGTTCAGGCATCTGTTTGGCCAGAAGAGACACTTCAAGAAGCTAAAGAAAAGGGCATTTATATAATCTAAAGCAGAAAAACACAAATTTTAAGTTTTTGTAAAAACTATGTTGACTCTTTAGTTTATTTTGCGCTAGATTACAGAAGGTACGTTTAAGTGCTTAATGCGGTCGTGGTGGAATTGGTAGACACGCTAGCTTGAGGTGCTAGTGCTTTAACGGGCTTGGAGATTCGAGTTCTCTCGGCCGCATATAATCCTTAGGTAGAGATACTTAAGGATTTTTTTATTGCATATATTTTTTGCTGTTTGTATCATTTAATTCATGGAATCCATATCGTATTTTGATGATATCACAGGAGAGTATTTAGGCTCTCCTTATTCTTCATTGCTTGAAAGCTCTAATATCGAAAAAGCAGATTTAAAGCGTAATCTGAGTAAATATATACTTTCAATTTCTGGCTGGAGAGCAATCATAGCAAAGAGCAATGATGAAGAAGATGACTCTTATCTTGTTTCTGATGAAGACTTAGTACTTTCATCATTATTTGCACTTTCGTTTTATCGCTATATAGGCGATGACTCAAAGATAGTAGTTGGCAGAGATGCGCGTCCAACTGGTAGATTGATAGGCGAGGCAGTGCTTCGGACTCTATTGGCGTTTGGTGCTGATGTGAGCTACATCGCAACTTCAGCAGCTCCTGAGAATATGGCTTATTCAAATTATGGCTTTGATGGTTTTTTCTATATCTCTGCATCTCATAATCCGATTGGACACAATGGCTATAAATTCGGCAAGAATGGCGGTGTATTTGGAGAGAATGATGCTGAGTGTGTAAAATCCAATCTCTTTGATTTGTTAGAAGATGATGAATTGATTAAAAAACTCATTAATATTCTCTCTTCCCCATTAGCTGAAGAAGAGGCTGTTCTGATTCGTCATAAGAACAATAAAGAAAACGCACTTTCATGTTATGAGAAGTTTGTGTTAGAGACAGCAGGTGGTGATTTCAGATTAGATAAGAAAATAGGCGTTGTTGTTGATTTCAATGGCTCTGCAAGAGCTAGATCTATCGATATCCCATTTCTTCGCTCTCATGGCATTGATGTCTTTGCTATCAATAATCAGCCAGGTCAGGTTGTCCATGGAATAGTTCCAGAGTGTGGAAACTTAGAGTTATGCAGGACAGTATTAGAAGGCCTCAATAAGAAAGAGCCTCATTTTATTCTTGGTTATGTCCCTGATAACGATGGAGACCGAGGCAATTTGGTTTATTACTCAAAAAAGGACAAAAAAGCAAAGCTCTTAGGAGCGCAAAGCGTATTCGCGCTTGTTGTGCTTATCGATTTAGCTGAAGATGCGCTATTGAGTAAGAAGAGTGCTGTTGCTGCTAATGGGTGCACAAGCTTGCTTATAAATGAGATTGCAAAGAAACTGGGCGCAGATGTTTTCCACTCAGATGTAGGGGAAGCTAATGTTGTCTCACTTGCATCTCGCTTAAGAAAAGCAGGTTACAGCGTAAAAGCAGCTGGGGAAGGCAGTAATGGCGGCGTTATTGAGTACCCTGCTAAAGTCAGAGACCCTATGAACACTATAATGACTATATTGAAGCTTTATTATAATGATGTATTGCTTTTGAAAGTCAAAGAAGTTCTTGGGATAAATGAATCAGATATATCTTCCATCATAGAAGCACTTCCGGAATACATTACAACTTCATCATTCTCTAAAGAGGGTGTACTCCACGCTGAAGTTGATGATTATGACCTTTTCAAAAAGAACTATGAATCTAATTTCTCTATGCATTATAGAGAGCTTATTGATGAGTGTGGGTTTACTGGCTATAAAGTTTATCAATATGAAGGGGACGAAGAGACTTCAGGAGAAGGTGAAGAGTGCAGAGTCAAGAACTCTACTGGTGGATACAGAGTAGAGCTTGAGAAAGATGGTGAGAGCGTTGCATTCTTATGGTTCAGCAAATCAAGGACTGAATCTCTTTTGAGGCTTATGGTTGATATTAAAGGAAATGATGAAGCACTATACCATAAACTGCTAGATTGGCAGCATGAGCTTATATTGAAATCTCTATAAGCTTAATTCTGACTAGGGTCAGAAATCAGATTCTCGATTCTTTCAATTCTAAAGTCGAGTTCTTTGCCCCATAGAGTGTCATCAATGAATGGATTTGCTGAAGGATTCTGCTTCAGTTTTTCCATTCTTCCTATAGTGTCATTATTGGTAGTGTGGTTGCCTAGAAACAGCTCAACTCTTTCATTTCTGACTTTCTTCAAAGACTCAAGATAGAGATATCTCATCTTGTATTCTGTGTCTCCGATATCTAGTAGGTACTCTTTCTGAAGCGTATTGAAGCCAAAGCCGCCATAGTAGCCAGCTCTCTTGATGCCTTCTTTTCCTTTGACGTCAAAGAATGTTGCTATTACTCCTGCAGTATGACCAGGGCATAACCGGAAATAGAAGTCCATTCCACCAAATTTGATATGCTCTTTATCCTTAATAGCGTAGTCAACTCTAAAGACTTCATCTGCAAGATTCCCACTATCTTGTATCAGTGAAATCTCGGGATGATGTATGAAGTCATATGCGTCAGGCTTTCCCATGTACAGCTTGGTGCCAAACATCCTCTGAAAGAATAGAGCACCTCCAATATGATCCAAGTGGCCATGTGAGAGCACTATCCATTTGACATCTTTAGGCTTGAATCCTGCTTCCCAGATAGCATTGACAAGCATAGCAGTAGCTCCTGCGTTTCCAGCGTCTATCAATAAGAGTCCATTTCCTGTATCAATCAAGTGAACGCATACCCAATTATCTCCAACGTACCATACATTCCCATATATATTGAAAGGATGAACATAGCGTTTTTCTTGTTCAATGAAGTATTTCTGTGACATTGGTTTTTGCAGCCAAAGCTCACGGTCGGCTAGGTATTTATCGCATGAAGCTCTTAATTTTGACATAGCAATTCCTCTATTTCTTATAATAGATTTTGAAAATATAGCTGCAACAAATAAAAAAAATGTTTCATTCTTAACTTCTTTTCTTTGTTTGTTGGACATTTAAGGCATTCTGAACCTTTAATTTCGCTTTATTAGTTGCACTTTAAAAAGTCGACTATTATAATTCACGTAATGGCCAAAAGCCATATAGAATTTATCTCGGAGGAAAAAATGAAGAAAGTATTCCTAGTTCTTTTAGTTCTCTGTCTTTCACTATCTCTCTTTGCACAGGGAAAGACTGAAACACAGACAACAAAGGCAGCTGATCAGCCTTATTCAATTGCAATGATTACTGACTATGGTGATATTACTGACCAGTCTTTCAACCAGACAACATATGAAGCTTGTAAGGCATATGCAGAATCTAAGGGTATTAATTTTAAGTATTTCAAGCCATCTGGTGATAACACAGAAGCTCGTGTAGCAATGGTAGAGCAGGCTGTTGATGAAGGCTTTAATGTAATTGTAATGCCAGGCTTTGCTTTTGCAGGTACAGTAGTACAGGCAGCTCCTCAGTACAAGGATGTTAAGTTTGTAGCTCTTGATGTATCTGTTGGCGATATTCTTTCCGAGGCAGTTGGTGCATCTTATACATGGAATCCAGATGACTATGTAGTTTCTGACGTTATCGATCTTTCTAACGTATATTGCATCGTTTACAAGGAAGAGATTGCTGGTTACCTCGCAGGTTATGCAACTGTAGCTCTTGGTTATACTAACCTTGGTTACTGTGGTGGTATGGCAGTTCCTGCTGTTATCAGATATGGTTATGGCTTCTTGCAGGGCGCAGACGCAGCACTTGCTAAACTCGGTAAGACAGGCGTTATGCAGTATACATATGCTAACCAGTTCTTCGGCGATGCAGACATCACAGCAGCTATGGACGCTATGTATGCTAACGGTGCTGAAGTTGTATTCGCTTGTGGCGGTGGTGTTTATACATCAGTTGCTGAAGCAGCAGTTAAGGTAAATAGAAAGGTTGTAGGCGTTGACGTTGACCAGAAGGGTATCATCGATGGTCTATACAATGCAGATCTTACTGTTACATCTGCTATGAAGGGTCTCTATTCTTCAACACAGGCTACTCTTAAGCTCATCATCGAAGACAATGCATGGGATACAGTAGCTGGTACATTCGGTAACCTCGGTCTTGTTTCCGGTACAGACGTTGAAGCTAACTTCGTAGGTATTCCACTTGTTGGTACAGAGTGGTCAGATTCCTTCACAAAGGACGATTACAAGAATCTTGTTAACGATATCTTCACAGGTAAGCTAACTGTTAACAATGATATCTCTATCTCTCCTGCAGCTAATACTAAGGTTCTCGTAGTTAAGGATCTTGGCAACATCAAGTAATATTGCTTGTTTAGCTTATAGGTAAGGGCCTTCCTTATGGGGGGCCTTTATTTGTAAACATATGATAGGTTATCTATATTTTTTCAATTTTCTAAAGAATGTAGATAACGTATAATAAAAAGAATAAATGACTTATGTTTTCTGATAAGGAAACAGCAAAGGAGACATGCATTGGAAGAACAGTATGCAATTGAGATGCTGAATATCACAAAGCGTTTCCCAGGTATTGTTGCTAACGACAATATTACCTTACAGCTTAGAAAAGGTGAGATTCATGCACTTCTTGGCGAGAATGGAGCAGGTAAGTCCACACTCATGAGTGTCCTGTTTGGTTTATATCAGCCAGAAGAAGGTACTATCAAGAAAGATGGTAAAGTTGTTCAGATCAAAGATCCAAATGATGCTAATGCCCTTGGAATCGGTATGGTTCATCAGCATTTCAAATTAGTAGAATGCTTCAGTGTCCTTGATAACATCATCATGGGAGTAGAGCCAACTAAATTCGGCTTCTTGCAAAAAGATGAAGCAAGAAAGAAGGTAGTTGCTCTTTCTGAGAAATATGGGCTTAAAGTTGAACCAGATGCTCTGATTGAAGATATTACAGTTGGTATGCAGCAGAGAACTGAAATCTTGAAGATGCTTTATAGAGATAATGAGATTCTTATCTTTGATGAGCCTACTGCTGTTTTAACGCCTCAAGAGATTACTGAGCTGATGCAGATTATGAAGAATCTCGCTAAAGAAGGTAAATCAATACTCTTCATCTCTCATAAACTGGCTGAAATCATGGCTGTATCTGATAGATGTACAGTACTCAGAAAAGGCAAATACATTGGAACTGTAAATACCAAAGATACAAACATTGAAGAGCTTTCTGCGATGATGGTTGGCAGAAATGTAAATTTCCATGTTGAGAAGAAACCTGCTACACCTGGCGATGTTGTTCTTGAAGTCGATAACATGACAGTTGCGTCAATGATTCATAAGAACAATGCTGTCAAAAATGTTTCTCTTAAAGTCAGAAAGGGTGAGATAGTCTGTATTGCAGGTATCGATGGAAATGGTCAGACAGAGTTCATTCATGGTCTTTCTGGTCTAGATCCACTTGTATCTGGAAAGATCATTCTCAATGGAAAGGATGTTACTAAGGACTCTATCAGACAGAAGAGCATTCTTGGTATGAGCCATATTCCAGAAGATAGACATAAGCATGGTCTTGTTCTTGATTATACTCTTGAAGATAACTTAGTGCTTCAGACTTACTTCAAAGAGGAATTCACTAATAAAGCTGGATTCTTAAAACGTGATAATATCAGAAAATATGCTCAGAAAATCATAGATGAATATGATGTTCGCTCAGGTCAGGGGCCTATTACTATTGCTCGTTCTATGAGTGGTGGTAACCAGCAGAAGGCTATTGTTGGCAGAGAGATTGAAAAAGATCCAACTTTATTGATTGCTGTTCAGCCAACCAGAGGCCTCGATGTCGGCGCTATTGAGTACATTCATAAGCAGCTGATAGCAGAGCGTGACAAAGGCAAGGGCATTTTGCTTGTTTCTTTGGAACTTGATGAAGTCATGGATGTTTCTGACCGCATTCTTGTTATGTATGAAGGTGAGATTGTCGGAGAATTTGATCCAAAGAATACAACAGAAGAGGAGCTTGGTCTATATATGGCTGGAGCTAAGAGAATGGAGGTAAAAGCATGAGTAAGAAGAACATTTGGAAATCAAATGGATTGCAATCATTAATTGCCTCTTTGATTTGCGTTATTCTCGGTCTTTTGATTGGATATCTTGTGCTTTTGCTCATTAATTCAAGCGGGGCATCAGAAGCTATAGGGTCTCTTCTCAAGAACTTCATGAACTATAAAAGAAAGGAAATGAGGATCAAGTATTTCGGAAATACAATGGTAAAGACTGTTCCTCTTCTGCTTTGTGCTTTAAGCATTCTTTTCAGCTATAAAGTAGGTCTTTTCAATATTGGCTGTTCTGGCCAGTATACAGCTGGTTGCTGTGCTGCGCTTTATGCTGCATTGAAATGGGGCTGGAGCTGGTTCCCTTGCTTAGTGCTTGCAATTCTGGCAGGTGCTTTAGTTGGTGCTCTCATTGGTGCTCTGAAATCTTATTGCAATGTCAATGAAGTTATTTCAGGTATTATGCTTAACTGGATTATCCTCTATTTGACAAATACTATTTTAAGCAAAGTAAAAGAGTCTACATCTCCATATACCTATAAGATCATAAACTATGCACCTCAGGCTCTTCTTCCAAAATGGGGCTTAAATAAGATCTTCAACAGTCAGTATGTCACTATGGCTATTCCAATTTCAGTCATTATTGCAATCGTTATAATGATAGTTCTCAATAAGACTAAGTTTGGATATGAGCTGAAAGCAACTGGCTACAATAAGAATGCTGCTAAGTATTGTGGAATGAAGGAAAACAGAAATATCATACTTTCTCTTATGATCTCTGGTGCATTAGCTGGTCTTGGTGCTTCACTTTATTACCAGACAGGCATTCAGGAATGGGAGTGCACGATAGCATCTGTTCCAGGAATGGGTTTCAATGGCATTGCTGCTACATTCCTTGGTGGTCTTAATCCTATTGGAACTATCTTCGCATCTTTCTTCATCCAGCATATTACGCTTGGTGGTTCATATCTGAATCTGAAAATCTACAGTTCGCAGATATCAGATCTCATTTCAGCTCTCATTATCTATCTATGTGGTTTTGTACTCTTCTTCAAGATAATCATGAATAGGATCATAGATAAAATAGAAGAGAAGAAAGCAAAGAAAAATGAAAACAAAGCAGGAGGCAAGAACTAATGCTATTAGTGTTACAATATACTTTAATATACTCGTCGGTACTTATTCTTGTCGCCCTTGGTGGTTGTTACTCTGAGCATTCAGGCGTCATTAACCTAGGACTTGAAGGAATAATGGTAATAGGTGCACTTGGCGGTGCACTTGCAATGAAGTATTTGCCTCTTGCTATTCCAGGCTTCTTCTATGTCGGCATTGTATTGGTATGCGCTATCGTATTTGGCGTGCTCTATTCATCTCTTCTTGCTGTTGCATCTATTAACTTCAAAGCAGACCAGACAATAGTTGGTACTGCACTGAACCTTCTTGGTACAGCTGCTGCAACTGTTATTGTCAAAGCAATCAACACTGCTGAGAATAGTGATAATGTATCTTCTGAGATAGCTTATAGACTGCCAAAACAGAAGTTTGTAATTTCATTCAATGAGAAATTTGAATTCAACTGGTTCATGGTAATAACAGTGATTGTTTTGATCATTGCATATATCGTTCTCTACAAGACACGTTTTGGACTTAGATTGATGGCATGTGGTGAGCATCCTCAAGCTGCAGATAGCGTTGGTATCAACGTCTATAAGATGCGCTGGTCAGGTGTATTGATTTCTGGCGCACTTGGTGGCCTTGGTGGTATCTGCTACATTCTTGCAGGTGTTTCTCTTTGGAAGTTTGAAAATGGTGTTACTGGATTCGGATTCCTAGCTCTTGCTGTAATGATTTTCGGACAGTGGAAGCCTCATAGAATAGCACTTGCTGCGCTTTTGTTTGGTTTCTTCAGAGCTCTTGGAAATACATATGCAGTATTCAAGTTCTTAGTAGAGCTTAATATTCCTAGCACTATTTATAATATGATGCCATATGTAATGTCTCTCATTGTTCTCGCTTTGACATCTAAGACAAGCCGTGCTCCAAAAGCAGAAGGCATACCTTACGATAAATCACAGCGATAAAAAATAAGGGACTGAGATAATCCCAGTCCCTAAGTGTTGAGGAGCAGCCTAAAAGATAAGAAGTTGCTCCTCTTTTTTTTATCTTGCGTTTTCTACTGCTATAGCAGATGCTAATCTTGCATTATTCAGTACAAGCTGGATATTTGAATCCAAGCTCTTGCCTCCAGTAAGCTTCTGGATCTTATCTAGAAGATATGGAGTTGTTTCCTTTCCCTTTATTCCAAGCTTCTTCATCTCTTCGATTGCTATATCGATTTCCTTATTGATATAGTCTGGATCCATTGAGTACTCTTCTGGAATTGGGTTTGTTACTAAGAGGCCAGTAGAAGGGTAGAGGTCTTTCTGTACGCGCCAGATGTCTGAGATCTCTTTAGCAGAGTCAGAGCGCCATACGACTTTGAGACCGCTCTTTCTTGTATAGAATGCTGGAAGCTCATCTGTCTGATATCCAATTACATTGACACCTTTAGTCTCTAAGTATTCCATTGTAAGAGGCAGATCAAGGATAGCTTTAGCGCCTGCACATACTACCATAACACCTGTCTTTGATAGCTCATCCATATCAGCAGAAATATCCATAGTAACTTCAGCTCCGCGGTGTACGCCGCCAATACCGCCAGTTGCGAATACGTCGATGCCAGCAAGGGATGCGATAATCATAGTAGCTGCAACAGTTGTAGCTCCGTCTTCTTTTCTAGCTATCAATGCTGGAATATCACGACGGGAAGCTTTTGTGATAGCTGTTCCTTTCTTGCCAAAGTACTCAATCTCATCTTTTGTAAGACCTGCTTTCAAGCGTCCGCCGATTATAGCAATCGTAGCTGGAACTGCGCCGCTCTTTCTTACTTCATCTTCAACCATCAACGCTGTCTCAACGTTTTTAGGGTAAGGCATGCCGTGAGAGATGATAGTGCTTTCAAGCGCAACTACTGGAGCACCTTTTTCAAGTGCTTCTCTTACTTCTGTTGATATATCAAGATAATTCTTCAACTTTTATCTCCTTTGCCAGGTTTTGAACGAGGCTCTTTTTCATATTCTTTGCAATTGTATCAGCACTTTCAGCTGCAACTCCTGCTGTAGCAGATGCAAACTTAAGCGCATTTTTAATATCTATATCTCTGCTTAATGCTGAGACGAAGCCTGAAAGGAATGCATCTCCGCAGCCATTTGTATTGCTGCTTCTGACTTTAGCTATTTCAGAGTGGAGGAATTGGCTCTTGTCTAAGTAATATGCACCCTTTGATCCAACTGTTGTAATAACAGCTTTTACTCCAAGAGAAAGCAGCTTTAGGGAAGCTTCTTTTATTTCTGCTTCAGTTGATGCTGGCAGCTCTGAGAGTGTTTCCAATTCCATTCTATTGAGTTTCAGTACATCTATATTTGATAGCGATGACTTTAGCTTAGGTACTTTCAATGTCGATACTGCATCGATGATTACTTTGCCTTTTGCTATTGTTGATGCTGTATGTATAGTCTCTTCTCTAAGATTTGCATCTAGCACTAGATATGGACTGTTTTCTATGATCTCTCTTTTTTCTTCGATGAATTCTTTAGTAAGCTTATCTGTCACTGACATATCATTAACAGCTACATGCATATCGCCATTCTCATCAGCAACATAGAGATATACTCCGCTTCTGCCTTCTGCAATTAGAGAAGAGGAGATATCCATCATATTCTCCATCTCTTTTCTTGCGTTGTAGCTTAAGATATCAGAGCCTAAAGCTGTAATGAATGTCACATCTTCACCAAGCTTTGCTAAGTTCATTGCTGTGTTATGGCCAACACCACCAATGCTTATAGTGACAGTTCCGATATTTGAATCCTCTAGAACCATGGGATATAGACACTGACCAGCAATATCTGTATTGGTAGCGCCTATGACGACTATTCTATTTCCCATATTTCCTCCAAACAAATAGTACACTTTCTTATCTTGATAGAAAAGGAATACAGTGACGAAAAATGGGTGTTGCAGCTCATTTTCCATGAGAATCTAGCAACACCCAATACACGAGGCCAGTTATATAAGTCTACTTCACTCTGATATTAGTCCGCTCTCTTTTAATAGGAGCTCTAAATCAGTTCCTGCAACGTGCTTCTTAACCTCTTTCAAGAGTATCTTCTCTTTTAGTGATAGAGGAATTTCCTCTAAGCTCTTTTTATCAAGTCCATAGTAGCAAGCCTTTAACAGCTCTCTGACATCATACTTGCTTCCCCAGACTTCAGGAACACCACGGTCAACGTTCATAAGTGTATATACAGCTTCCATGCCAGTTCTGATTGAATACTCTGTTGTGAAGATTGTGTCTCTTGGAGTCTCTGCAAACTGTCCAACGAATGAGAAGTTTACAGCACCCTCTGGTACAACAAGAGGTCTATCAGATTCCTTTCTTGGCTGGAAGAATGCGTTGATATAAGGCATATAGCAAGTTGTTGTGTTGCATCTGTTCTTTGCCCAGTCTTCAATCTTATCTTCATCAACACCAATGTGGTATAGCCATTCCTCACATACTTCGATGCCTGTGCACTCTTTCATAGGCTTCTTCATGAAGTTGCCTTCCTTGTTTGTATTAAGAGAGTAGAGCCAAACAAGTACCATGTTCTTGTCCTGAGACTTGAACTGAGGCTGACGGTTGATTGTCCATGATAGATACCAGTTTTCAGTACTGTCTTTTACAGTTACAATACCACCTGTTGTTACCTTTCCTTCTCTTGGGTCTCTCTTGCAAACATGAATGATCTTCTGAATGATTTCCTCATCGCTTGTTGCAACAGTAGCGCTCATCCAGTTAGTAGCCTCAACATCGCCGCAGAATACCTCTGGTCTGCCATATTCATCATTCTTTGCCTGGCTAGCGATATTCTTCCAGAGATCCCATGACTCGCCTGAACCATTCTTGATTGAAGATAAGTCTGGAGCATGTGTCTGGTCGCCGTAGCATGATGTGTCTGTGCAGCAGCCGTTAGTGATGAATACTAAGTCATCATCTGTCAAATCGATGCTCTGAAGCTTGTTATCTTTGATGTACTCGATTTTCTTAGCGTACTTCTTTCCGTTCTCTTCTTCAATAACGACATTCTTAACATTCATGCCATATTCAATTGTTACACCATGAGACTCAAGATACTTTACTAGAGGAAGAATCATGCTCTCATACTGGTTGTACTTAGTAAAGCGCAATGCTGTGAAATCTGGTAGTCCGTCGATATGATGGCAATATCTGCAAAGATATCTCTTCATCTCAAGAGCTGATGACCATCTCTGGAATGCAAACATTGTCTGCCAATATAGCCAGAAGTTCGTCTCCCAGAATGACTCAGGAAGAACATCAGAGATCTTCTTGTCTTCAAGATCCTTCTCTGGTGTCATGAATAGCTTAGATAGTGCTAGTGCTGATTCTCTGTCGAGTTTGAATAACTTATCTGTGTGCGCATCTTCGCCTCTGTTGATGCTTGCTCTGCAAAGAGAGTAGTTAGGGTCTTTCTTATTGAGCCAATAGTACTCATCTAGTACAGATACGTTTGGAGTCTCAATTGATGGAACATCTCTGAACATATCCCACATGCATTCGAAGTGGTTGTCCATCTCTCTGCCGCCACGCATGTAGAAGCCTTTTGTGACATCCTTTCTGCCATCGCAGCTGCCACCTGCTAGTTCTAGCTTCTCAAGTAAATGAATATGATTGCCTTTTAGCTGGCCATCTCGAACAAGATAGAAGGCAGCGCTTAGACCTGCTAGACCTGTACCGATAATATAAGCTGACTTTCTATCAGCTCCCTCTGGTTTCTCTGGACGAGCATATGCTTCGTAATTTCCTGCTGAATAATACATCTTATTTTCTCCTTCTTGTAATTAAGATGTCTTGAATATAATTCGAAAAATAGCAGAAAAAAATTAGCAGTTTTATAGCTTTGTCTGAAGAAAAGACAAATAAGAAATCATTGCTGTAAAATACGACAAATCTTATATTTTGTCTTAACGATGTGTGTAGTTGGCATTATGGAGTGATTGTTCCATAGTTCCCATTATGAGGCTATCTACACGTTTTACTATCAGTCTTGGATCTTCTTGCATGTCTTTATCCATCCATTCCAGGACAATGCCTACAAATGAATACTTGAAGAAGTTTGCTATGAATGATTTATCTTCTTCTCTTACAGACAGATGCTCATTCTTTACAATCTCTTCAACTACGCCATAAAGCAGATTGTAGGTAACAGAGTATAAATAGCGATATATAGATTCCTTTGGTGTATAGCGATAGACATTCATTACGAAGTTCTTTTCTTTCTGGATAGTTAGAAACACATCTAAGTATCCTTTTTGCCAAGTGTCATGTGTCTTATTGTCTTTAATGACTTTGTCTGCCTCTTCTAGGCAAATCCACTCTGTTAAGTCATAGATATCTCTAAAATGATAATAGAATGTCTGTCTATTGATTCCAGCTCTAGCAGCAATATCGCCAACAGAAATCTTATTGAAAGGCTGTTCCTCTAATAGTGATTTCAATGCATATGCAATAGCTATTTTAGTTGTAGACTTGCTCATAGACACTCCTTTTGAAAATAATTCATCTTTTCAAATAAAATAATATTCGTTTTTGCCAAGTCAATGCTAGATATATAGTGAGCGGTGAATTATGAAAGACTATGAAACAATTGAAAAAGAGGTCGTCAGAGCTCTAAGGCAATAACTGAGAGAGAAGGGTATGATTATATGAGGCATATCTGAGCTTATCTGATAACAATACTATTGCAAAAGAGAATAATATGCAGATTCTTTACGATGATATTATTTCTGATATAGAACTAATCGTTCTGAAAACTATCCTTTAAAGCTGCTTCACTTTCCTTTGCTAAGTTGCTTAGCGAATAAGATGTTATTCTCTTATTTACAATGCTTGGAGTGATAAATCCATTTAGAGCAAGTGCTGCACATCTATTAATGACTGTCCTATTCGTGATGTTGATCATTTTGCTAATATCTATTGGTCTGAATTCATACATCTTATTCTTCAATAAGTATGCAAGGAATTCTTTTTCTTTGTATGACAGGTGCGATAAGCATTCTTCATAATCAGTAGATTGTACATCTTTTGAAATCTCATATGCTTTATCTGCATGAAGTTTGACCATACGTAGAAAATAATTTATCCAGACTTCATGATGAGGAGGATTGTTCCTTCCCTCATAATAAAGAGGATGAAGTCCCATTTGTAGAGATGAATAATATTCATCTGGATTATAAGCAAAATGCTCATCAAGAGAGCCAATCCCATTGAATCCATATCCATAATAGTCAAGGAGATAGCCTGATATAAGACGCGCAGTACGTCCATTCCCATCTTCAAAAGGGTGGATTGTAACTAATTGGTAGTGCAGAATACCAGCTACAATCAGCGGATGATCATCAGTTGTGTTAACATACTTAACAAGTTCATCCAGCAGAGGTTCGATATCTGAATATTCTGGAGGTATATAATCAGGATTGCCTGTGATTGAATCATAAACAGCAAATAGAAATCCTGGCGGCATTGGTCCTCTTAGTCCAATCTTTTCTTTAGATGCACCATTTTCAATCAATGCTTGAACTTCAAGTATAAGTTCCTTAGAAAGTTTTTCTTTGTTTTCTATTTTCTTCTCTAAAAGATTCAATGCCAAATAATAGTTTCTAACTTCCTGCTCTGGTCTCAAAAAATGCCTATGTTCATCTGCTTCTATTGCTTCAAATGCCTGTTGTTCATTTAACGGATTTCCTTCTATCTTGTTTGAGGAATATGAGCTTCGCTTTTTAGAGTTTTTGCGTAGCTTGTTGCTTATAGTTTTTGGCAATTCAATTGTGCCTAAAGCATAGCGTTTTTCATCTATAGCAGAAATTAGCTTCAGCATCTCATTTGTGATTTGAACTTTTATCATTATCTGAATTATATCATTTAATTTCACTAAATTTCACTAATTTTGGGTCAATCACATTTCTTGTGGGATGAAATAAAAAGCAACTAAAGCTAATTGAAAAAGAATGGGTCGTTAACCTAAAGTTTAGATAACGACATCAAACAAGGAGAAACGACCCACTTGAACACTATCACAATACCATCAGATTTGAAAGGCTTTATCAATACAAATACGAAAGAAGGTCTTACAGTAACAGAGAAGAGAATCTATCTAATTGATGGAGGGCTCGAGTCCCATGATTGCATATGTCCTGTATGCGGCGGGAAGATGCATATACATGACACTTATGATGTTGTTCTCAATCATCTGCCATATGGGACTACTCTCTCAGCAGTAAGGTTCCCCAAACATCGTTATTACTGTCCTAAGTGTAAAGCTACCCAAATGGAAGAAGTCCAGTTTCAAGCTGATGGTCATCGAATAACAGAACCTCTACTGACCTTTGCAGAGGATCTATTGCGACATGGGCTTACACTCAAGAAGGTGTCGTATCTAACAGGTTTGGGCAAAAACGTTGTCAAGGCAATTGATAAGCGAAGGCTTGAGTCTTTGTACTGCAAACCGGATAGCACTGACTGGAAGACTCCTGATGAGACACCCAAGGTCATAGGGATTGATGAATTCAAACTGCATGACGGTCACAAGTATGCAACCATTATCCTCAGCATGGATACAGGCCATGTGCTGTATCTCGCCAATGGCAAGAAAAAGCAGGTGATATATGACTTTATCGATTTCGCAGGCGAAGACTGGATGGACAATGTGGAAGCTGTATGCTGCGATATGAACTCAGACTACCAAGAGGCCTTCGAAGAGCGATGCACCCATATACAGTGTGTATTCGATTATTTCCACATCAAGAAGAATCTCAATGATAAGGTAATCTCTGAAATACGCAAAGACGAACAGGCAAGACTCAAGAGAGAGGGCAAGGAAGAGGAAGCAAAGAGACTTAAAAAGACCAAGTTCATACTTACATCTTCCAGGTCTACATTAGAGAAAAAAGACAGCAAGAACGGTACTGCGACTCTTGCCAAATATGAGAGCCTTCTGAAAGAAAACGAATTGCTTTGCATTGCAGATATCGTAAAGGAAAAGCTCACATACGCTTATACGCTCTCCTGTGAGTGCACTATGGCTGCGGAGATAACGGATATAATAGATATCTGCAACTCAACAAAGAACAAGCACTTCGTATGGTTCGCAAGACTCTTGGAGAACCACTTTGAAGGTATAATAGCTCATGCAACCTTCAGGGTATCCTCTGGCAAAGTAGAAGGAATGAACAATAAGATCAAGACTATCAGAAGACAAGGATATGGGTATCCAGATGATGATTACTTCTTCTTAAAGATCTTCGATGCTAGTAGAGAGACTTACGTTAGGAACCCTAAATCCCACAAAATTCGTGACTGAGCCCTAATTTTCACTATTTTACTCTAAATAGTGTAGGTTATGCGTTAGTCATTACGCATGAATCTTGAAAATGCCAATTCAAAAGAGGACAAAACCTCGATTCAAGCACTGTAGAGGCGAT
>CAKQJZ010000033.1 GCA_934247875.1 uncultured Spirochaetales bacterium | reverse complement strand
GTTTCTATGGATTTAACGCGATACGGTAGAAAGGTAAAAACAAGTTTAGTAGCTTAAGTCATCCGCACAGGTCGAAAAACTTAATTAATTTTCTGACGTTTTTCAGAGTATGAAGAGCTTTGTCTTTTGATGAGGCTCTTTTTCTTTTTTTTATACAAATTCTTTGTCTTTATATGAAATATCTATTATATCTTAAAGATTTTGTTGCCAAAGTGGGGAAAATGATATAGATTTGTGGGTAGAAATGGGATGAATTCCCGTAAAGTGGGTAGAAAATGCAGCTTCTGACAGGAATGTATAATTCAAAGATCGACGATAAAGGCCGTCTGTCTTTGCCAGCAAGACTCAGAAATGTTCTTTCTGCCGAGCAGGTAGTTGTTCTTCCAGGCTTAGATGGAAACCATATGATGCTGATGACTCCTGAGTTCTTTGATAATGAGTTTTGCAAGCCGATCCTCTCAACCCCCATGGCGATGCTAGATTCTAAAAAAAGGGCACTGATCAGAAAGCTCATCTCCCCAGCTCAGAGTGTCGATATTGATAGCTCTGGAAGAATCAACATTCCCTTACAGATGAGAGAAGGCTATGGCCTAGTAAATAAGAGCGAAGTGCTCTTTGTTGGTACAGGCTACGCAATAGAGATCTGGAATCCTGAGAGATACAACGCTTTCATGGAAGAAAATGATGAATCACTCTCTGATCTTGCTCAGAGCTTATATGAAGAGGAAAAGTAATGGAGATATTGCATTATCCTGTTATGCATGAAGAGGTTTTAAAGAACCTCACTATTGATGCATCAAAACCTTCTCTTTATATAGACTGCACAACAGGAGAAGGTGGGCATACAGCACTATTCTTGGCTCGTTATCCTCTTCTTCATGCTATTGGGCTTGATAGAGATAGCGATATTCAGAAGAAAGCAATTGAGCGCTTTAAGGATTATGGCGATAGATTCACTCCAGTAAATACTTGGTTTGATGATTATCTTGAAAAGGAAAAGAGCGGAATAGCTGATGCCATCCTCTTTGATTTAGGTATCTCAATCTTCCACTATGAAGAGAGCGAGAGAGGATTTTCATTCAGAGCTGATGAAGAGCTTGATATGAGGCTTGATAAGAATCAGAGGCTTTCTGCGCGTGATGTAGTAAATGAGTACAGCGAAGAAGAACTTGCTGATGTCATATATCGCTATGGTGAAGAAAGATACTCAAGAAGAATTGCCAGGGCTATTGTTGAGTCACGCACAATAAAGAAGATCGATACTAGCTTAGAGCTAAGCAATATTATCTTCCATGCCGTTCCTAAAGAGTATAGGTATGGAAGGATTCATCCAGCAACACGCACATTCCAGGCGTTGAGAATAGAGGTCAATAAGGAACTTGATAGAATCTCTCCTGCGCTTGAGAATGCGATAAGAGTTCTTAAAAGGGGTGGAAGAGTAGGAGTCATAACATTCCATTCCTTAGAAGACAGAATAGTTAAATGGTATTTCAAGAATAGAGCGAGCAGCGAGGATGCAGATATCAAGATCCTTACAAAGAAGCCGATTATCGCAACAGATAAAGAAAGAGAGGAAAATGCACCTTCACGCTCAGCCAAACTAAGAATTGTGGAGAAAATAAAATGAGTGAGATTGATTACGGAAAAAGACTGAGTTTATCATCTAAGTGTTTTATTATCGCATTTATTGCACTAGCCTTTATTGCTGCATTCATTCCGCTTTGGCAGATGGGCGTTACTAACAGCCTGAAACACGAAATAGTTTATTCTAACAACAGTCTTCAGGAACTAGACAGAGAGGAAAGAGCGCTTAGAGCTGCTATAGCAGTGGAGAGCAATGATTTTAAGGGTAATGTTGTTTTAAAAGCTAGCAAATAATCACCTTTATATGGCACAGCGGTAATATTCGGAGTATACTCAAAATAATGAGCAGCTTGAGTTTATATGATGACTTTGATCAATTGGAAAGAAGAGGGGAAGAAGAGACTGATGGTCTTTTCTCCCCATTTACTTTTCTTGTCATTTCTCTTGTTTTAACGCTCTTTGGTCTCTTGATGCTCTATAGTGCTTCATTCAACTTTGCAATCAATAATTCTATGAAGCATTATCATTTTCTGTTTTTGCAGCTTATTGGCCTCTTAGCTGGCTTTGCACTTGGCTTCGTGCTTAGAATAATACCGCTTGATGCGCTTAAAAAAGCACACTATCCATTCTCAGTTATCTCTGTTTTGTTGATTGTCACATACTTCATAAAAGGAGAGAGCACTCCTTTTATCACAATCAGAGGTTATGAGATAATCCATATACCTTCATTTCTGATTCTCTCCGCAATCCTGTCTTTCTCTTCTGTTATGGATGAGATAAAGTACAGTGACCGCTTTGGGCTTCTATATGCGCTATCTATTCTTTATCAGATAGCTATTGCGCTTAGCTGTGGCTATATAGGTGGCATCGGCTACTTTATAGTCTACGCACTATGCATAGTCTCTATGATTGTTCCTCTTGGATTCAGCAAGAGCTATGCGTTTTTAGCGTTCTTATTTTCTATCGTATTAGCGCTTATATTGATTTTTGCGATTCCTGCTGTCTTTGATAGTGTCACATCTTCTATCTTGCCTGTTTCAGATAGTGCTTATTACAACAACACTCTATATTCTTCCTTAGAGGCAATTAAAGACGGAAGCTTATTCGGGCTTGGAATAGGCAATGGCATATTCAAGCTTATGAACTATGAAGAGTGCACAACAACATTGGTATTCACTACTGTCATTGAAGAGCTGGGGCTTTTAGGAGCCATTGGCATTCTCTTTTTGCTTCTGCTCTATTATGTGCTTGCACTTCGCACAATGAAGAGAGCACTTGGAAGAGACTCGTTTATAGCTTCATCTTCATTTGCGCTCGCTCTATCTGTTCTGATTCCATTTGTTCTGTCAATACTATCTTCTCTTGGCTTATTTCCACTTTGTGGCATCTATATGCCATTCTTCTCTTCATCAATCTCTGTTGAAGCAGTCACTATTGCAACTACTTACATAATCTACAAAGAAGTATTTGTAATGGGACGAAGGAGGGATGATGACGAGATTAAGTAAGCTTGCGCTTCTATTGGTCTTCTTGATGATCTTATCGTTGCTTTCTTTATATTCACTTCGTTATCTTCCGATAAAGATTGTTGAGGATGTTCTCATCTCAGGCGGGCCTAAGAGCTACGAGATAGCTAAGATGACAGCGTCTCTTCCTGGGCTTTCATATTACAGAATCAGACGCGGTGCGCTTGAGGATAATATAGAGAAGCTATCTTATGTAGAGAGCGCAAAGGCTGGCATCAAGAATGGAAGCCTGAAGCTTGATATCGCATTCAGGGATGGTCTCATTCTTGAAAGTGGAAAGAGCTCGTATTTCTTGACAGATGATGAGATTTCTCTGATTTCAAAAAGAGACGCAGAAAGCCTTAAAGATGAGTACTTTACTTTGACTATAAGTGATTCATTTTTAGAGTATATTGCACGCTTTGGCATCGATAGTTATTTAAAAAGCACTATTGATTCGCTAAAATCTATAAAAGAGTATCATAGCTTGATAGATAAAGCTGAATATGACAATAATAAAGTAACAGGAAAAGGTGAGCTATCTCTTACGCTTAATAGTCTTAATGCAACATTTAAGACAAGTGATAGCGTTGATAGCGGCAGGCTCATTTCTTCTTTGAAAATAATAAGAGACGAGCAGGAAAAGAGCGATATGTTCTTTGCTTCTCCTGTTAATTATGAACTCAGAGCTAATCAGCTTGTAAGGCTTAAGGGGTAGATATGGCTAGTGATAAAACACTACTTGGATTGGATATAGGAACAAGCTGGACACGATGCGTAATCGGGTCGATTTCGCGAGACGGGGAATTGATGGTTGAAGCTATCAATGAGCATCCATCTAGCGGAGTCAAGAATGGCTCAATCGTCAATATTGAGCAGACTGTAAAAGTAATCAATCAGGTCGTATCTGATGCTGAGCTTCAGGCTGGCGCAGATATTGGCTCTGTAATACTCTCAATAGGCGGCGATCATCTTCATGGCATCTCTTCTAGCGGCGTTGTCGGAATCAACAACAAAAGCGGAGAGATCACTAGAGATGATATCAGAAGAAGCATAGATGTTGCGAGAAACAGAGAGCTCCCACAGAACACTGAAGTGATACATACTCTGGTTCAGGATTTCCAGGTTGACTCCAGAGTTGGAATCAAAGATCCAATCGATATGCTAGGCCATAGACTGGATACTAAAGTTCTGCTAGTTATCGGTTCTTCTCCGATTATCCAGAATCAGAAGAAGTGCGTTCAAAAGGCAGGGCTCCAAGTTCAGAAGCTTATGCTTTCTACTCTTGCAGATAGTGAAGTAGTGCTTTCAGCTGAAGAGAAAGAAGCAGGTGCTATTATAATAAACATCGGCTCAGGCTCTACAGATTGCATAGCGTACTCTAGCGGTTCTCCAATATATGTCGGCGCAATTGATATGGGCGGCGACAATGTAACAAATGATATTGCTTACATGCTTCAGCTTCCTCGTGCTGCTTCAGAGTCTATTAAGCTCTCAGATGGTTCTTGCTATAGTCCTACAATCAGAGATGATGAGATGATCATCACTCCTGCAGTTGGTGGCAAGATGCCTATCAGGCTTCCAAAGAAAGAGCTTGCAAAGATCATGGAAGCGAGAATGGCTGAGATTCTTTCAAGAATCAAGCAGGACTTCGAAGAGAGTGGAATCTCTGGTCCATTTGGTTCTGGAATAATTCTTGTTGGCGGCGGTGCGCTTTTATCTGGAGCTACAGAGCTTGCTGCAGAGATTTTCAGAGTTCCAGCTCGTATTGGTTTCCCTGAAGCTATAAACGGATTAGATAGAATGTATATAGATCCTCGCTACTCTACAGTTCTAGGACTTTTGAAGAGCGAGGCAAAGAAGTATAAAGAGCCTCAGGCATTCAGCCAGGGCATGAGCAAAGGAACTTTCCAGGGAAGGTTCCGCACATTTTTCGGTAAATTATTTTAGGAGCAGGTTATATGAGCTTTGATATTTTCGATATTGAAGATACAACAGGTGGAGAGGCTGCGGCACCAACAATCATCAAAGTAGTAGGTGTAGGTGGTGGTGGCGGCAATGCTGTCAATAGAATGATTGCGCAAGGTCTCAAGAAGATCTCTTTCATTGCGCTTAATACAGATGTTCAGGCTCTTCAGCGTTCTAATGCACAGACAAGAATCGCTATTGGCAAGGAGCTTACTGGCGGTCTAGGTGCTGGTGGACAGCCAGAAATAGGCGAGAAAGCTGCAATAGAGAGCAAGGAAGATATAAAGAAGGAACTTGAGAATACAGATATGGTATTCATTACAGCTGGTATGGGCGGTGGTACTGGCACAGGCGCTGCTCCAGTAGTTGCTGAAGTTGCTAAAGCTTCTGGTGCGCTGACAGTTGCTGTTGTTACTACTCCTTTTGCTTTTGAAGGCAAGAAGAAGCTTATGCTTGCTCAGCAAGGTCTTGAGAAGCTCAAGAAGAGCGTTGATACGCTTATCATGATTCCTAACCAGAATCTATTGAATGTTGTTGATAACAACACTCCAATCAAGCAGGCATTCCTGATGGCTGATTCAGCACTTCTTCAGTCTGTTCAAGGTATTTCTGATCTTATTACAGAACCAGGTGAGATCAATATTGACTTTGCTGACGTCAAGACTGTAATGAAAGGCAAAGGCGAAGCTCTTATTGGCCTTGGATTTGGTGAAGGCTCTAATAGAGCTGTTGAAGCTGCTAAGCAGAGCATCAACAATCCTCTTTTGGAGAATGCAAGCATAGATGGTGCTAAAGCTGTCCTTGTTAACCTTGCAGGTGGTGATAACCTAACACTCCAGGAGTATCAGAATGTAGTAGATCTCATTACTAAGAACTGCGCAGAAGATGCGCTTATCATAGTAGGTCAGAGCTACAACCCAGCACTTGGAGACAGAATCAAAGTTACTGTTGTTGCAACTGGCTTTGAGCATAGAGAAGTTACTACAGCCGTCCCTGATGCTGACCTTTATAGAAAGAAAGCACAGGAGAATGCTTATGCGCAAGAGAGAAAGGAAATTCAGAGAGAAGAGTATATCAAGCGCGAAGAGCCTCCAAAGCGCGAAGTGCCTCAGAATGATCCTGGCGTCATCAATGTAAACAGATGGCAAGATCTCCAGAATCAGCTAGGTAAGCGTCAAGGCAGAAGCGATGACTATTCAATTCCTGCTGTAATGCGTCTCTCAAGAAGCGATGAGGATGATAGATAAGCTTACTGTTGTCGATGAAGAGCTTTTGAAAAGCTTTGAAGATTATATTGTATATACTAAGCGCCTCTCGGATAAAACCCGGGAGGTTTATTCTCGTGAAGCGTCTCTCTATTTAAAATACCTTGAGAATATCAGCCTTAAAGCTGAAGATGCTACTTCAATGACTATTGAAGAGTATTTGGAAGAGAGAAGAAAAGAGACTGGCATCGATGAGAGGACTTCTTCTCGTGTGCTTTCATCTCTTAGGTCTTTCTATTCATTCTTGATCGATGAAGAGATTGCTCATAAGAATCCTGCAAAGCTTGTTGAGAAACCAAAAGAGAGAGAGCATCTTCCTCATACTATTTCAAAGTCAGAAATAGATCCGCTTCTCGATGAGTTTAAGAAAGACAAAGAGCTTGGCTGGCGTGACTATACGCTATTTGAGCTTATATATTCATCAGGAATGCGTATAAGCGAAGCAATTAGCTTGAATGTAAACTCATTCAATCAAGATGAGAGAACAATAAGAGTCATTGGAAAAAGAGGAAAAGAGAGAGTCGTATTTATCGGAGAAGAGGCTCATAACGCACTGATTTATTACTTGGATAATGTAAGAGTGAAGCTGATATCAAAAAAGAACAAGAAAGAGAATGCGCTCTTCTTGAATAGAAGAGGTGAGCGCCTCTCGCGGCAGGCTGCACATCTGAGATTTCATAGAGTAACTGAAGCACTGGGGTTGGATGCAACTATACATACTCTCAGGCACTCATTTGCCTCCCATATGCTTCAGAACGGTGCAGATGTCAGAAGCGTGCAGGAGATGCTAGGCCATGCAGATATCAAGACAACTCAGATATATACTCACTTAGATACTGCTTCACTTTTAGCTGATTTTGATAGATACTCTCCACTTGGAGACGATGATGATTGATTTGACGATACAGAAGATTGTGATTATGACGCTGCTATGCGTTCTTGCTGGCTTTATCGATTCTATAGCAGGAGGCGGTGGCTTAGTTTCCCTTACTTCTTACTATGCTATAGGGCTTCCGCCTATCTATGCACTTGGCAACAATAAGTTCTCATCGACTTTCGGAACTTTCTTTGCAATGCTGAACTATGCAAGAAAGAAAGAAGTAATCTGGAGAGTAGCATTATCTGGCGCTGTATTCTCAATACTTGGAGCACTGATTGGCGCGCAGCTTGCACTGCGTTTTGTTGGGACTATCTTTCGCTATATGCTTCTCATCGTATTGCCTATCCTTACATTCTTCACTCTTTTCAAGCCTAAGCATAAAGAGAAAGAGAGACATACGATAACGATAAAGAGCGAAGGAGATGGCATTAAGTTCTCTATTGGCATCAAAGGCTATATAACAATAGCATTTGTATCACTCATCATCGGCATCTATGATGGTTTCTTCGGACCAGGGACTGGCATGTTCTATACTCTGATTCTCTCATCTATAGGCTTTCCTATGATCTATGCTTGCGGTATTACTAAAGCAATAAATCTAGCTTCTAATATTGCAGCTGTAACGACATTCATCGTTAATGGAAACATAATCTATAAGCTTGGCATTCCTTGCATGATTGCATCTATAGTTGGCAATCTTCTTGGAAGCGAGTTCGCTATCAAGAAAGATACTAAAGTCATAAAGCCGATGCTTTTGTTGGTTATAGTAGCACTCTATATAAAGATTATTGTCGGCTTATTTTAGCAATTTTTGGCTTTTTTACGATATATAAAGTAAAGAGGCCAAATGGAAATCAAAAGAAAAACAATTCAGAATCAGCGTATAAGCTATCTAGGAGCTATAGAGAGCTTAAAAAAGAGAGTATTCATCTCTTCTTCCTTCAATGTAAGCGATGATGTGCTTGATAGCTGCTATTCATCAGCATTTGAAGCAGCAAGGAGTGGATATAATATTGTAGCTGTTCCTTTCTCAAAGTGCGCTGATGCAATAGAAGCAGGTGCAATAGATGGAAAGAGCTCAATAAGCTATGTCTTTCCTTGTGGACTTAAAAGAGTTAGACGCCAATACATCAATAAGACGCTTATCACATCTGGCGGAGCTATAAGCGCAGAAGAAGATGATGAGGCAATAAGCTACATGAATGTGCTTAAAGCAAAATCTATTGCTGCATATTTTTCTGATATAGTCATCAGTGGTGATATCAGCGCAAAGACAAAAAGAGACGCACTTCATTTGGTATCAGCACTTGATGAGGGACGTGATGTTGCAATACTCAGGTCTGCATTGTCGTCAAAGATATTAAGAGAGCTTGTTGCTGAAGGCGCTCCAGTAATCAATACTTTCTCAGATTTCTTAATAGAGCCTAAGTGCTATTTATATCCACGGCGTGATGGTTTCTATGGTTTTGGAGAAAGGAAATTTGGTATAATCAGAATCAATGAGTAAACGAGAAGAAATAATAGCTGATTATTTAGATTATGAGAGAGAAGTCAAAGCACTCTCTCAGAATACTATCATCAGCTATAAGCTTGATCTTGAATATCTCAATAGCTTCTTAGCTCTGCGTGGAATAGAGATCGAAGATGTAAAGAAAGAAGACGCAAGAGAGCTGACACGTAAGCTTACTAAAGAGCTCTCAGAAGCTTCTGTGCTGCGTCATCTCACTTGTTACAGGACTTTCTATACATATCTTCTCAGACACGATATTGTCTCATCTAATCCATTTGATTCACTCTCACTGAGACGTCAGCAAAAGCACCTTCCATCTGTTTTGACAGAAGAGGAAGTCAAAGAGCTCTTAGCGCTTCCATATAGCAGCTTTCTAGAGCTCAGAGACCATATTCTTTTCTTATTCTTATACTCAACTGGAGCAAGAATAAGCGAAGCACTGAGTGTTGATGTAGATGATATTGAGTGGGAAGAGAGAAGGATAAAGATAGTAGGAAAGGGAAGCAAAGAGCGTTATCTATTTCTTCCTAAAAAGCTTATCAATGAACTTAAAGGGTATATCAATGAGAGGATGAAATACCTTCTTTCAAAGCATTCAGCGCTAGAAAGTGCTCTTTTCATAGGAGAGAGCGGAAAGAGGTTGCCCTTTAGCTCTGCTCATATTATTTTTGATAGGTATAAGGAAAGACTAGGGTTGCAGAAGGAGTTCACGCCTCATACGCTCAGACACTCATTTGCAACGCACATGATGGATAGAGGAGCTGATATCCGCTTTGTCCAAGAACTGCTTGGGCATGAGAGCATATCGACAACGCAGATCTATACTCATGTATCAAAAGAACGTCTTAAGAATGTATACAATGAATCGCATCCACATGCGAAAGGAAGATGAAATGCAAGGTACAACAATCGTAGCTGTTAGAAAAGGCGGTAAGGTTGCTATTGCAGGTGACGGACAGGTTACAAGCGGAAACACTGTTGCCAAAGGCAATGCAAGAAAGGTCAGAAGAATATATGATGATAAAGTCGTAATCGGATTTGCAGGCTCAACTGCAGATGCATTCACACTCTATGAGCTCTTTGAAGAGAAGCTTAAGCAATACAATGGCGATTTGACACGTAGCGCTGTTGAGCTTGCTAAGCAGTGGAGAACAGATAAGCAGCTCAGAAATCTCGAAGCTATGCTAATAGCAACAGATGGAGACAAGATGTATGAGATTACAGGTAACGGTGATGTTCTTGATCCAGAGGGCGATGTATGCGCAATCGGATCTGGCGGCGACTTTGCCCGCAGCGCAGCAACAGCATATCTAGATGCTAAAGTTGACTGGAGCGCTGAAGAGATTGCAAGACGCAGCATCAAGATTGCAGGCGATATCTGCATATATACAAATCAGAACATCAGATGTGAGGTTATAGATGGAACTAATAGAGGCTAAAAAGCTAGACAATATGAGTCCTAAAGAGATAGTTGCTGCTCTGGATGGATATGTAATCGGACAAAATGAAGCTAAGAGAACCTTAGCTATCGCAATCAGAAACAGAGTCAGAAGAAAGAAGCTTCCTAAAGAACTAAGAGAGGAAGTTACTCCAAAGAATATTCTTATGATCGGACCAACTGGTGTTGGCAAGACTGAGATTGCAAGAAGGATAGCAAAGCTTGCTTCTGCTCCTTTTGTCAAAGTCGAAGCAACTAAATATACAGAAGTTGGATACGTTGGCCGCGATGTAGAGTCTATGGTCAGAGACTTGATGGCATCTGGCATTCAGATGGTCAAAGAAGAGATGGCAAAGAGCAAAGAGAGTGAGATCGATCTTATTGTTGAAGATAGGCTTCTTGATCTTCTCCTTCCTTCTTTAGAGTCTTCAGATAAGGATTCTACAGCTATATCAGAGACACGTGAAAAGTTCAGATCCATGCTGCGCTCTGGTGCACTTGATGATAAAGAAGTCGACATGAAGATACAGCAGAAGACTAACGTCAATATTATGGGCGGCGGCTCAATTGATGATGTTCAGAATGCTATCAACTCACTTTCTCAGATGTTTGCATCAGGTCCTAATGGAAAGATGCGAAAGCTTTCAATCAAGCGTGCACGTGAGATCATCAGAGAAGAGGAGATGGATAGAGTCATCGACAACGATAAAGCTGTAGACGAGGCTAAAGAGCGTGTTGAGGAGATGGGCATAATCTTCATCGATGAAATCGATAAGATTGCGTCTAAAGGCAACAACAGCAATACAGATGTCTCAAGAGAAGGTGTTCAGCGTGATATCCTGCCAATCGTTGAAGGCACACAAGTCTCAACTAAGTGGGGCGTTGTAGATACAACTAACATATTGTTCATCGCAGCTGGTGCATTCTCTTTATCTAAGCCATCTGATCTGATTCCTGAGCTACAGGGCAGATTCCCTCTCAGAGTAGAGCTTCAGGATCTTACTGCAGATGATTTCTATAAGATTCTCACAGAGCCTCATAATGCTATTACTAAGCAATATAAGGCACTCTTATCTACAGAAGATGTAGATTTGAACTTTGAGACAGATGCGCTGAGAGAGATTTCAGAAATCGCTTTTAATGTTAATAAGACTAATGATAATATTGGAGCAAGAAGACTCCATACTGTTATGGAGAAACTCCTTGAAGAAGTTGCATTCTCTGCAGATGAATGCAGCGGACAGACAATCAATATTACCAAGGATTATGTAAAGACAAGACTTGGAAATATTATTGAAGATCAGGATTTGACGAGGTATATTCTCTAAATGCAATATATTACTATTGTTGAAGATAGTTATGAGAAAGCAGTAAAAAAGGCTAGGAGTGAATATGGAGAGAGCGTCCGTATTCACTCTCGTCGTGATTTTACCACGCCTGGCGGTCTCTTCTCCAGAAGAGCAAAAAGATGCGAGATCATATGCTACATAACAGATAATCCTAAAGCACAGGATGGGACTAAAGATAAAGATATCTCAGAGTTCGAGAAAGAAGCAAAGACTCCCGACCCTGAGAAGATCTCAAAAGAAGATAGACTGAATACTGAGATTCATAGAATGCTGCCAGGTTCTGATAAAGCGCTAGAGCTTCTAGAGCTCAATCATATATCAGGGCCACTTAAGACAACGCTTTTGAATGGATTTACTGCAACTCCAGACAGAGTCAGCGCAGAGCTAGGAGAGTTGATACTCAAGAACACGTCTATTGATTATCAGCTCCAAGTACATCCAACTCACTTCATGGTCTTCTTAGGCCCAACTGGAACAGGTAAGACTACAACGCTTGCAAAGATGGCTCATCTCTATAGAAAAGAAGGCAAGAAAGTTGCAATCATAACACTTGATAGCTATAGAGTAGGTGCATATGAGCAAGTGAAAGCATTTGGTGATGCATTCTCAATCCCTGTAGAGCTAGTAAGAGCTGAAGATGAGCTTATAAAAGCAATAGAGCGATTCTCTTGGCATGATTTGGTCCTTGTCGATACTATGGGACTATCTCACAAAGACATTGAGCTCAATCTTAAGCTCAAAGGCTTAACAGCTCAGTTCAGAGATAGAGATACAAGCTTCATATTGACTATCTCACCATCAATGAAGGAAGAGGATCTATTAGACCACTACATGCGTTACAAAGAGTTCAAGCCAAGTGCGCTGATTGTGACTAAGCTTGATGAGACTGAGACTATAGGCAATGTGCTTTCATTCTCTTATAGAATAGGACTGCCTCTCTTGTTCTTCACAGATGGACAGAAAGTTCCAGATGATTTAGAGAAAGCATCAACATCTCATATACTTGAGAATCTAAGAGGCTTCGGCTTCGATATGCTTGGAGCTAAAGCGCAGATAACTAATTCTGCTCTTTGATCTTTCCAGAGTTTATAAGTACTTTATGGAGGCTGTTTATGATAGCCTCCTTATCTTTTGCACCATCTATGTAGAAATAGAAAGTGCCATCACTATCTGCTTTGATAGCGTTCTCTTTGATTACATCATTAGGAAACGAATGAGAGTAGGTAATAGACGAGCCATTAGAGCTTACAGAAAGAATAATAGACTTATAAATCTCGTCGTTTCCAGTCCCATAATAAGCATAGATCTCTCCAGAAGAGCTGAGAATAGCAACAGTTGAAGCACCACCATTTTCAGAAACAACTTCCTCAACTATATTCTGAAGTTTCAGATCAATAGTTGTTGTTATAGTAGAACCATATATTACATAGTAGCCAAGTCCAGGCTTTGGAGTCAAAAGCGAGTTAGCATAGCGCTCAAAGCCGCTTACGCCGTCAATTGTGGTACTATCTACACTGCCAATGAATGCTTTGAAGCTGCCTTCAGTGTTGTAGCGCCTCTCTTCAACTGAAATGAGTGCAATATAATCTTCAAGCTCAAGCACTTTCAAGAGCTTCTCAATTGTATTTATCTCAGAAAGCGATGGGATATCATTAAGCTCTATAAAGCCAGTGCCTTTTCTTATGATCTCTTCAGCTTCAACAGAAGATATTGAGATATATGAAGAAATAAGAGATGCGATGTACGCTGGGTTATCAGAAGTGGATTTGACTAAAAAACCATATTTAGGCGCTTCAATAGCTATAATGTTTTTATTCCTATCATATATAGTACCTCTGACAAGAGTTGTAGACATTGTAGGGTCTAGATATATGATGCTTTCATCTGCTTCTCCAAATGATAAAGTAACAATCCTTATTAAAATCAAAAGAGAAACTAATAGAAGCGCAATCGTAAAGAATATGCCAATATGGTTCTTACCGTTTTTTTCCATCACGATTTATGATAATATTACTTCAAAGGATGTTCAATAATGAGTCGCTCAAGCTATGATGATATGCCAGATAGTAGAATGAATAATAGATATAGCGGTAACAGAGGAAAGACTGGATTGATTGCTATAGCAGGTATTCTGATTGCTCTCTTATGCATTATTCTGTTTTTGATATTTACCCCAAGTGATAAAAGCACTGAAGAGAAGGCTGCAGAGCCTTCTGAGCGTGCTGCTACAAGTGTTGAAGAGGCAATACCAGAGATTTCTATCCCTGAGCCTGTCTTTGAAGAAAAGATAGAAGAAGCAATTCCAGAAGAGCCTGTCATTGAGACTCCAGAGGAAGAAGAGAGTAAATTAAGTGCTCTGACTTGGAACACATATAGCTGGCAAGAAGGCGATGACATCAAAACTGTAGCTTCCATTTATGGTGTATCTCCAGACACAATAATCCTCATTAATGACATTCCTAATATTTCAAACATCAAAGCTGGAACAGAGCTTAGAATCCCATCAATGGATGGCAGAGTATATACAGTTCAGGATGGGGACTCAGCTTCAACGATAATTTCACGCTTCAATCCGCTCTTAAGCGAGAAAGAGCTCTTTGAAACTAATGGAATAACAGAACTCAAAGCAGGAGAAGAGCTCTTCATTCCAACACCAGAAGAAGAATACATAACATCTGCTAACCCAGAGTTCTCATCACCTATAAATGGCAAAGAGATAATCACATATGGTGAGTACTACAATGGCTACAAAATAGATGGCATAGTATATAGCGCTAAATCTGGTGAAGCTGTAAAAGCTGTGCTTCCTGGATTTGTAGTTGATGCAGGCATCAATCCTATATATGGCAAGTTTGTATCTCTGATGCATGAAGATGGATATAAGAGCAGTTACTACGCACTAGAGAGCGTAGATGTAGTAACAGGTGAAAACGTTGAAAAGGGTAGTGTAATAGGCTCAGTAGGCTCTTCAAACACATACTTCAACGCACCAGCACTTCTATTCAAAGTCGAACAGTCTGGAATCAAGATCAATCCGGATAACCTCTTAAGGTAAACAAAATGATCGAATACAAAGAAGAAAACATAGAGCACCTCTTTCTCTCTAGATGATTGGTCCAATAAGACTCTATAAAGTATTAATGCACTCTTTAAATAGTCATAACAGCTAGGGATAGCAATAAGCTTGTAGGACTTATAAGAGTCATCGACGACTCAGAACTCGCTCAATATATGCACTACGTACTAGTAGACCCAGAATACCAAGGCATGGGAATTGCAACTGAAATGCTCAACCGCGTCAAAGAGAAATACAAGAACTATCTCTACATTGAAGTTATGCCAGAAGATAAGAACAACGTCCCTTTCTACAAAAAGCACGGATTCTCACTCATGGAAAACGGCGCAGCAATGCAAATCTGCAACTTCTCAAACATGGTCTAATAACCTAAAAATTGAAAATCTTAGGAATTATAAATTGAAAATCTTGGGATTTTATTGCTAAATTCATGCTTATAGCAGATAATACTTAATATGTATAAACCAAGATATATTGATAAGCAAATTGAAAAAGCATTGAAAACAGCAGGATGTGTATTAGTAACAGGACCAAAGTTCTGCGGCAAAACAACATCATGCATGCGCTTTCAGAATAGCTTTGTAAGACTCAATACAAAGAAATCTATTGAGATAGCAAAGCTAGATCCTAGACAGATGTTAATAGGCGATATGCCTCGACTTATTGATGAATGGCAAACTGTCCCAGATATCTGGAATTACATAAAAGAAGATTTAGATGAAGAGTATACATTTGGAAAGTATATTCTCACAGGAAGTTCTACACCTGTAGATAAATCAGAAATCACTCATAGCGGAGCAGGCAGAATGTCGATAATAGAAATGCGACCTATGTCTCTATATGAGTCTGGCGAATCTGATGGAACAGTATCACTTAGTGATTTATTTGAAGGTGGCAAGGATTTTATCAACAATATTGATAATGATATAACACTTGAGAAAATTGCATTCTTGCTCTGTCGCGGTGGCTGGCCTATATCTGTATTGGCAGATCAGGATATTGCATTAGACATTACTAAGAACTACTACAATGGACTCTTCTATTTTGAGAATTCAGATAATGAAAGGTTCAGAAATAAAAGCCCAGAAGTGCTTAGAATGATTATCAGAAGCTATGCTAGGAATATATCTAGTGAAGCTTCTACACAGACAATAATAAAAGATGTAAGACAATCCAATGAACGCACTATGGATGAAAAGACATATAGTTCATACATGGAAGCTTTAAAGGATTTGTTTATAGTAAAAGACATAGAAGCATGGAGCCTTTCAATACGCTCAAAGACAACTATCAGAACTACGCCTACTAGACACTTTGTAGATCCATCGATTGCTGCATCTGCATTGAACATTGGACCAAAAGATTTAATAAATGATCTAGAATCCTTTGGATTATTCTTTGAGGATTTAGCAGTAAGGGATTTATCAATATATGCTCAATACTTAAATGGAGAAGTAAGACACTACAGAGATAATGCAGGATTGGAATGTGATGCAGTAATACATCTCGATAACGGTAAATGGGGAGCTATTGAGATTAAGCTAGGTGGCGATGAGCTAATAGAGGAGGGTGCTAAATCTCTCAAACTGCTAAAAAATAAAATATGCTCAAAAAGCAACGAACAAGAACCAGCTTTCTTAATGGTACTAACTGCTAAAGGCCCATCATACAAAAGAGACGATGGTGTCTATGTTGTCCCAATCAACAAACTTAAAGCCTAGCTACAACATAAACAAAAACTGCTTGCCTCAATTAAAGGGACAAGCAGTTTAAAATTATCTAATGATAATCATCATTACTTTGTTAAAGAACAAGATGAAACAAGCTTACCCTTAGCATCAAATGCAGATACTGTATAAGTTCTAATTGCCATTGGATTGCCATTGAGAGTAGCATCATCATTATTTGGAATCATATAGTATGTATCTTCGCCTAATGTATAGGTAACGTTACCAGCAAGATCTCCCTTAACTGCAGATGTATTACTATTAACCCATGTCTGGTCAACAAACTTAAGTTCTCTTAATTTTGTTTCTACTTTTCCATCAACAAAGCTTTCCGCATCAAATTTCTCTACTGCGCCTTGATATAATGTTCCACCAGCTTTCAAGGTTGAATAAACTCTTAATGCAACTTCATAGCGAACGACATCTACGTTCTTTGATGCATACAATGTAAATGTATCTTTTCCTTCAGTCTTAGTGAGTTTCAAGTCTACATCAGTAGGACCAAATTTAAAATGATCACCCCATAGATTTGTTTTTTCATCTACAAGTTTTGCATATTCATACTCAATTCCATCAATTTTAACTTTAGCATTTGTATACTTAGAAGCACTCACTACTCCGTTAAAATTGTATTTAGAATCAGTAGTAACAAATCTAACAGAAGCATTATCACCAAATTTGAAATTATTTATTTCAAGAGTGTAAGGATATCGTTGGATTTGTGAAGTATTACCTATAAATATAGATGCAATTCCAGCTTCTAATGTGCCAGTCATCTTACAATCAGTAAAGTTAATGACGTTACTAGCGGCATAAGAAGGTAGTGCATAACCAACAAATGCTGCACAGTAAGCAGTTCCATCTGCAGTAATGTTTGCAGCTACTTCACAATTCTTAAATGTAATTGGTGATGATTCATTACCTGTATATGCATAAATAACAATAGCACCATTATTATGGCCAAATACTAAATCACCTTTTACTAGAATAGTATCAAATGTAGTATTCTTTTTTGTATTGACTGCAACAGTTGCATAATCATAAGAAAAATCAAAAGTACAGTTCTTGATTGTTGCATTTTCTACTAGATAGAAGAATCCTGTGTCTTTTCCCAAAGTTGCTACATCTGAGTCAGCAATTGATACTGTATGACCATCCCCATTAAAACTAGCATTAGTTAAAGTAAAACCAATACCATCGACTTTACCGTCTACAATAACCATTGGAAGATCTTTAGTAGTAATTGAAATATCTTTCAATAATTTAAGTTCTTCATTTTCTTTAACTTCTTCAAATGCCTTTTTTAATTCAACATACTTAACACCAGTAATGCTGTTTTCAAGTAGATACACATCATTTGGCTCTTCAGGCTTAACTGGCTCATTATTACATGCTATAAACGAGAATGCTATCAAGAGAGATAGCAACAAAATACTGATTTAGTTATTAAAAAATCCTCTTAGACTTTAAGCCCAAGAGGATTAAATAATTTGTAACTTATACAATTATTTCGAAATAGTACAACTTGCCATTCCTCTGAATGTGTTAGTTTTAGGATTTATATCAATTGCATAGTATGTTATTTCTGTAGGGAATTTATTTACATCATATTCATTCTCTTTAAATTCATAGGCAAATGGATCAATATAAAGAACCCCATTAGCAATAGATTCATGCTCATGATCTTTGTCTGCAATTTGTATTGAAACAGGAAGCTTATTATCTTCAGTAATACTATATTCAATAGTCATATTTCTGTTTCCACCATTCTCTGTTGTTCCTTTGAGATAATATGTAATATTAAATTGAAGATCAATCTTGATGTTTGTTACACCATTTGTTGTTACTTTAAATGATCCATCTTTTTCAACTGTAAAAGATTTTATTGAATTATCAATTTTCTCAATCTTTCCACTATCTTTATTATAGTTATTCATTTCAGCAGTATCATTAAAAGAACTGTTTGGCCAAGATATTCCACCTACTACACCAAATGCTTGAATTAGTCCATAGTTATAACAATTTGTAATTTTAATTATATCTTTTTTAATTTGATGTGGATTACCAATTAAGAAAGCGGCATTCTTACCAAAGAAAAGATTTCCATAGTTTTTGCAGTTTTCAAATATAATGCTAGTAGCCGATGGCTGCATATAACCTCCAATAAATGCTGAACCATAGTGATTACCACCGACTTTATCTATAATATTTGCATAGTTAGTGCAGTTATTGAATGATACTTTATCATTTACAAAGAGAAGGAAAGAGCCAACATTTGTATCTGCTCCGTTCATCTCACCACGAACTGTAACATTCTCAAAAATCAGTTCCTTTTCATCTGCATATACAAGTGCTTTCATTCCGTTAGTTTCATACTCCAAATTCTTGATTGTTCCATTAACCCAGCCAAACAAGGCAAATTCAGAATTAGAGGCATATTTTACATCCATTGGAGGTTCATCAATAATTAGTTTATGACCATCTCCATCAATTGTTCCTGTATAAGTATTAGCAAACCAAGTATTAGCAGGTACTGTAATATCAGAAATAAATTTTATGCTCTTATTATTTTCAATTGCAGTTTTAAACTCATCAGCATTAAAAACTAATAATGGGCTTGTTTCTGTACCTTCTCCTTTAACTAGAACAGTAATCTGATCTCCATTTTTAAGAGTATATGTTGATATTTCAACTTTCCCATTTACTAAAACTATGTACTCAGTTTCTTCTCCAATTAATGTTTTTAACTGTGTATTTTTTAGTAATGACTCTAATGTAGTATCTGCATCAACAGATAATTTTACTGGTTCCTTATCAAAAACCGTCGCAGTGATTTCAACTTTTGGATTTTCTGGAGTTGAATTACAAGATACAAAAGCAAATAGAATAAATACAGCAATAATTAAAATACTGATTTTCTTCATCGTTTTTCCTCCATATTGTTTTAAATTATATTAACATTTGGATGGTTAATGTCAACTTTTATCGCACAATTTACATATTTGTAAACATTTATTGAGAATTGTTATCATTTTAACAGGATTTTGGTGTATGAAACTAAACAACAATTTACTTCAGTGTTCCTTAGAATAGGAAGCTGGGGGTAAATGACATGAAAAAAGAGTTTATTGAGACTATGCAGAGGAAAATGCTAGTAGTTTTGACTAATGAACAGCAGAACCAGCTGAAGAAAGCTTTAGAGGAGACTTTTGTAGAACTTAATATTGATCAAGAGTCTGAAGCATCTGAAGAAAACGGGAGTAGGGTAGATTTAAAGAATCTATTTCTTGATGCTAAACGTATAGAAGGGTGTTCAGAGAAGAGTCTATCTTACTATAAAAGAACAATTGAACATCTTTTGAACTCAATTAAGAAAAGACCTGAGCAGATTACAACTGAAGATATAAGGGTATATCTAATGGAATATCAGCAATCCCGCTCTTCAAGTAAAGTAACCATTGATAACATTCGAAGAATCTTATCAAGTTTCTTCTCTTGGCTAGAAGCAGAAGATTATATTATCAAAAGTCCAGTAAGAAGAATTCACAAAGTTAAAACAGGTAAGGTTGTTAAAGAGATTTTCAATGATGAAGAACTAGAGAAGATGAGAGATGGTTGTAGTTCTATAAGAGATCTTGCAATCATAGACCTTTTATCTTCAACAGGGATGAGAATAGGGGAGATGATCAAACTCAAAAAGAATGACATTAACTTCACAGAAAGAGAATGTATTGTATTAGGTAAGGGTAATAAGGAAAGAATCGTCTACTTTGATGCTAGAACCAAGATTCACTTAACTAATTATATAGAAAGTAGGGGAGATGATAGTAAGTTCTTGTTCGTTTCACAGATGGAACCTCATTTACCACTATCATCTGGTGCTGTTGAGTGTATGCTAAGGAAACTAGGAGGACGTTTATCTATCAATAAAGTTCATCCTCACAAGTTCAGAAGAACTTTAGCAACTAATGCTATAGATAAAGGTATGCCTATAGAACAGGTTCAACAGTTACTTGGGCACCAAAAGATAGATACAACTCTGCAATATGCTATGGTCAAGCAACAAAATGTTAAACAGGCTCATAGAAAATACTGTAGTTGATGCAATGAAGTAAATTGTTGTTTTCTCTTCTGTTATCAAGTGATTTTTAAGATAAATTATTATGAAGAAAAACTTCATAATAGCGATATTATTAGCTGAACATATAATCGCTTAATAAAGACAAATCAGTATTTTAGTAATAGCTTTACTATTAATATTCTCATTTGTCGCTTGTAAAAATGAACCAGCTAAGAAGCCTGGTATTGAAGTAAGTTCAGAAAAAGAATTTCTTGAAGCTTTAAAAGATGGAACAGAACCTGTAATTCTTCTTAAAGATATTGAAGTGTCAAAAATAACAAAAGAAGGTGAAGATGGTTCGGTAATTGCTGATGTTATTTCTATAACTGATATGTTGTGACCGTTAGTCAAGTGATATTATACATCTGTGAGCACAAATGGCAAATACAGTTCAGGTTT
>CAKQJZ010000032.1 GCA_934247875.1 uncultured Spirochaetales bacterium | reverse complement strand
TAATATACAAGTCAAGAAAAATCTTAAAAACTTTTCAAAAATCTTTTTTAGGGGTGGGTTTTCATGCGTAACGACTAAGAAAAAGTTTGCATTATTGAGTATTCAATGAGAGAATGATTAAGTCGCAGGTTGAGATTGAACTAGCTAACTTGACGACGCGTCTCGAAAGAGATTGAGGAGGTTGCCGCTGGTTGAAAGGGTCCAGCGGTTTTTTTTGAAACTTTATTGTCACTTTTGTGTTTTAATATGTGTTATGGGTAAGAAACTGTTTATAGCGTTATTCACTGTTCTTTTGGTTGTCTCATGTGCTACTAAGGCCTCTCTTCCTGAGATTGAGTATGTGCCTGAGACTGAGATAAGCGAGATTGTAGCTCAAGAAGAAACAAGTGGGCCTGTTGCTATAGAAGAGCCTGCAGTTGTTATTCCCCAGGAAGAAGAAGCTGTAATGCCTCAAGAAGAGATAGCTGAGCCTTCCATAGAAGCAAAAACTGAAGAAGAGGTTTTGCTTCCTCCTGAAGAAGAAGTGATAGCTGAAGTCTTACCTCAAGAAGCAGAAGAAAGCGTGCCTGAAGTAGCACTAGAGGAAGTTATCGAAACTCCTCCTGTTATAGAAGAAAAGGCAGAAACTCCAGTTGAGGTTGCTCCAGAGCCAGAAGAGAAAGTATTTGCGCTTGAGACTCCAGAAACAGAAGAAGAGAAGAGCATAGTGCTTGGCGAGGATGTGATTACTAAGAGTGCACTTTCATATATGGCACTCCAGATCATGGGCTGCTTCATAGTCATAATCGTCTTATTTACAGTTTCTGTTGCTATCAGAAGCTCAAGCAAAGTAATGCTCCCAAGAGGCATATCTCTATTTATTGCTATTCTGTTTACAGGACTTCCAATCTTGATCTCAATATTGGTAATAGGGCCATCTGTCTATTGGTGCATATATCTCTTGCTGCTGTTCTCTTATTTCATCTTCAGAGCAAAAGACCGAACTAGTAAGTTTGAATGATTTTGAGTTTTTCCAGCAGTTCTGTTTTATAGAAGAAACGCTCTAGTGCAATTATAGAGCCACCTTCAGCTGCCCCTTTGTCTCCAGCTTGAGACTTGAAGATTATTCTCATATCATCTTTAGCAAGCTTCTCGCTTACTCTCTCTTGGATATATGCATAGCATGAATCAGAGATAGCAGAGAAAGGACCAGTGATCATGACGTTTCTTGCGTCCAGTATTCCAATAGCTTCGATAATGGCGAATGAGAGCGCAGATAGTGCATCTTTAGGAGTTGATGCTAAAAGGTGCCTTAGCTCAAAGCCACTTCGCTCTTTCATAGAGTCCAGGGATGATATTGCATTTAAGCACCCTATAGCTCCACATTTGCAGACACCCTCGTTTTTGACTCTAGTGTGTCCAAAGTGAGGAAGATATAGCATTTCTTTGTCATAATAGACAGCTTCGATATCATCTCCCCATGATATAAACAATGACTTCTGAAGCACATCTGGAGATCTTTCTATCTCTGCTTTTGCCTCTGCAATAGCGCTAGGAATGAATAGGATAGGGAATGGGAGCGAAAGTGTTTCAATCGCATCTTTATCTTTTGTGATTATTGCAGCACCATAGTTTACTACGCTTTCGCTGCTGAGTTTCTCTATTGTTGCGATAATATCATCTGTGTAGTTCTCGTTCCTTGGAATCTGCATCAAGCGCACAATCTGTCCAAGAAGATTAGATGCAGAGATTATTATTCGCTTTTCCTGGATTTCTACAGAGAAGACTCTTCCTTTCTCTTTATAGATAGAGAGGACAGTAGAAGGACGGCCAGAAGTTGTTGTGTCTTTCTCTCCTTCCTTTATCAGTCCTTCTTTAATCAGGCTATCTGCTATTTCAGATATCGTGACTTTATTGATTTTGAGTCTTCTTGAGAGCTCTGCGCGTGATGAGGGCTTCGCTTTAAGCGCAGATAGTACTTTGAGTCTGTTTATTGCACGTGCATTTTCAGGTTTAGAGAAATCCATGGAGATATATTAACATGAATTGGCTGTTGTCGAATTGGTTCTTTATTAGTATTTTCTATTTTAGTGATTCAAGGAGTGATTAACATGGCAAATAAAAAGTTCAAAACAGAAGTATCAGATCTATTGCATCTTCTGATACATTCCCTATATTCAAACAGAGAGATTTTCCTTCGTGAATTGATCTCAAATGCATCAGATGCAATTGATAAGCTTAAGTATCTCTCCCTAGTTGATGGAGACTTAAAAGGCTTCTCTTTTGAGCCAAGAATCCAGATCTCATTTACAGAAGATGGTGAGAGAATCCTGAAGATCAGTGATAACGGCATTGGCATGAACGAGGAAGACCTCAATAACAACCTCGGAACTATTGCATCCTCTGGTACTAAGAAGTTCCTCGCATCTTTAAATGATGAAGAGAAGAAAGACAGCAACCTTATTGGACAGTTTGGTGTTGGTTTCTATTCAGCATTCATGGTTGCAAAGAAGATTGAGGTTATTTCGAAGAAAGCTGGCGAAGATAAAGCTTATATGTGGACATCAAGCGGCGAAGCTACATATGAGATTAAGGAAGCTGAAAGAGATGAGCAGGGCTCAGATGTCATCTTGTACTTAAAGGAAGATGCATATGAGTTTGCTAACCGCTGGGAGCTTGAGAACCTCGTTAAGAAGTATTCAGATCATATTGCTTATCCAATTTATCTTGAGTATGACCAGACTCATTATGAGAATGAGAAAGATGAGAATGGAAATGATAAGAAGACAGTAGAGCATAAGAATGAGCAGATCAACTCTGCTTCAGCACTCTGGAGACGCAGCAAGAGCGAATTGAAGGATGAGGATTATAAGGAGTTCTATAAGAACAACTACTATGATTCAGAAGATCCTCTTTTCTATCTGCATACAAAGGCTGAGGGTGCTACAGAGTATACAACACTCTTCTACATTCCTTCTAAGGCTCCATTTGATATGAACTACGCTGACTATAAGCCAGGCGTTAAGCTTTATATCAAGCGTGTATATATCACAGATGATGATAAGACTCTGCTTCCAACTTACTTGAGATTCGTAAGAGGTGTTATCGATAGTGAAGACCTTCCTCTGAATGTATCAAGAGAGATTCTGCAAGAGAACAGAGTAATGAGTGCTATCAGAAATGGCTCTGTTAAGAAGCTGCTATCTGAGTTCCAGAAGATTAGCGAGAATAATCCTGAGCTTTATCAGAAGTTCATTAAGGAATATAACAGACCTCTTAAAGAGGGCCTCTACTCAGATTACGCTAATAGGGATGCTTTGTTGGAGCTTGTCAGATTCAAGAGCAGTGAAGTAGAAGGATATGTATCTCTTAAAGAGTACAAAGAGCGCATGAAGGAAGGCCAGAAGGCTATCTACTATATCGCTGGTGGCAAAGAGGATGTTCTTAAGAACTCTCCTCTCATTGAGGCATATAAGAAGAAGGGCTATGAGGTTCTCATCATGTGTGATGATATCGATGACTTCGTACTGACTTCTATTCCAGAGTATAAGGAGATGCCTTTGAAGGCTATCAACAAGAGCGGTGCTCTTGATGACCTTGAAAGTGAAGAAGATAAGGCTAAAGCAGAAGAGAGCAAGCCTATTGCTGAGAAAATCAAGAAAGCACTTGGTGAGAGAGTAAAGGAAGTCAAGATCTCAACAAGACTTACTTCATCTCCTTCTGCAGTTGTTGTTGATGAGAATGACCCAACTGTACAGATGCAGCGCTTGATGAAGAGCATGGGCGGCGAAGTTCCAGAGATCAAGCCTATTCTTGAAATCAATAGTGAGCATCCTGTTGTAAAGAAGCTCAATGATTCTGAAGATGAGAATACTATTAAGCTGTATAGCGAATACCTCTTAGATCAGGCATTGCTACAAGAAGGCTTAATGCCATCAGACCCAACAGAGTTTGCAATGGCTCTATCAGAATTGCTATCTAAGTAATCATATGAATAACGGCACCATATCGGTGCCGTTTCTCATCACTTTTTATCTAATCCTATTAAGTAAATCTCAAAGCTATCGTCTCTGCATGCTTTTGGCTTGAATGCTTTTGCTTTCGCATATTGCTCTCGCATTGTCTTCAGTACATTCTCCTGTCCTCCGCCTTGGAAGATCTTGAGAACTAGATTTCCATGTACTTTGAGCTGCTCATATGCAAGTCTGACAACTTCTTCAGCAAGGTATTCAGACCTTGTAGTATCTACAGTTCTGTTGCCAGTTGTCATTGGAGCTGCATCAGAGATAATCGTATCATATGGTCCAAGCTCTACAAGCTTTTCTCTGATTTCTTTGGAAAAAGCATCACCTACAAAAGCTGTAACAGTGGAAGGCACTGGGTCTAAGTTCAGTGGATTTAAATCTACTGCTACTATGCTTCCTTTTCCTTTAAGTAGCTCGCGATGGGTAAATAGCGTCCATGAGCCAGGCGCTGCGCCAACGTCTAGGATCTTGTCGCCAGGCTTAATCAGCTTATGAGTCTTATTGATCTCTTCAAGCTTATATACGCTTCGCGCTGGGTATCCTTCTTTATGAGCACGCTGTGTGTATGAATCTGCTTTATCTCTTCTTGATGTTGCCATAAGGGTAGTATAATGAATCTTCCGTATTCTAGCAATTTATGGTTTAATTGTTCTTTGTGAGAAATAACTTTATCAATCGAAAGTTCAGCTATAGTTTTTATGATGCATCATTGATTTTGGTAGCAATCAATGCTTTGGTTTATGCTATCACAGTCTTGATATATCCAGCATTGACATATTATCTCTCATTAGTTCCATCACTTGTTTACTATAAGCACTTCTATTGGCAATTCTTCACTTATATGTTTGAGCATGGCTCTATTTACCATTTGCTTTCCAATATGCTTGCTCTATATATATTCGGAACTGCTGCTGAGCGTGCTATAGGCTCAAAAGAGTTTCTTCTGTATTATCTTCTAGTTGGAACGCTATCTGGAATAGCTGCATATTTCTCATATTATTTTGCAAATACAAACACAGTGCTATTAGGTGCTAGCGGGGCAATCTATGGCATTATGCTATTGTTTGCTGTTGTTTTTCCTAATTCAAGAGTATATCTATTTGGAATTATTCCAATTCCATCTCCAGTGCTTGTAATACTCTATTTCTTCATAGAGTTTTTCTCTCAAAGCTTGAATGATGGAGTTGCGCACTCTGTCCACTTATTCGGTCTCCTCTTTGGATACCTTTATATAAGAATCAGAATGCGCATTAAGCCACTGCAGGTTTGGGGAATCACTCGTTGATCCCGTACTCTTCTCTTATAGCTTTATAGCCTGGCTTTATTACATCATAAATAACTTTAAGCAGGTCATTATGATGGATGAATGCAGATTTCATTGCATTGATTGTGAGCTTCTCTAAGTCTCTTATGTTGAAGTTATAGTACTTAACAGCAATCTCCATCTCTTTAGTAAGATTGGTATCACTCATCAGGCGATTATCTGAACATAAGAAGACTCTGAAATGATTTCTGAAAAGGAGAGGGAAAGGATGCTCTTCATAACTCTCAACAGCGCCTGTTCCGACATTGCTTGTCAGGCACATCTCAAGAGGTATTCGCTTATCTTCAATGAAGTGAGCAAGTGTCCCCATCTTCTTGATCTCATTGTTCTCAATGACCATATCTTCAATGATTCTGACGCCATGCCCGATTCTATGAGCTTCGCAGATCTGGATTGCTTGCCAGATTGATTCGAGGCCGAAAGCTTCTCCAGCATGTATTGTGATATTGAAGTTCTTGTTCCTGATATACTGGAATGCTTCCAAATGCTTCTTTGCAGGGTGTCCATACTCATCTCCTGCAAGGTCAAAGCCAACAACTCCGCGCTCTCTGAATGCTACAGCAAGCTCAGCTATCTCAAGAGAAAGTTCAGGGCGCTCATGGCGCATTGCGCATAGTATTAGCCCAAACTCAACGCCGCACTCTTTGCGTCCAGCTTGTAAGCCTTTCAGTACAGTGCTTACGACTTCTTCAAGATTGAGGCCATTCTTAGTATGAAGCTCTGGTGCGAATCTGATTTCAGCGTAAACTACATTCTCTTTGGCAAGATCTTCAATCTCTTCCTTAGCGACTCTGAAAAGGCTCTCTTTATCTTGCATTACAGATGTTGTAATAGCAAATGTCTCTAAGTAGAGAGATAAAGACTTTTGCTTGCATCCTCTATGAAACCAATCAGCAAGCTTTTCTGCGTTCGTTTCAGGAAGCGCTATATTGCGCTCTTTAGCAAGCTCAATGATAGTTTCAGGTCTGAGTCCACCATCGAGGTGCTCATGCAATTCTACTTTTGGTACTTTTCTAATAATTTCAGTAGCTAACATAGAGTTATTATACACGAGAGTGAAAAAAAACACATATTCAGTATAAAATTTGATAGAAAATATCGATTTTTATAACATTGTTCTATTAACTTCAATACATAAAATAAATTATAGTTAATAAAAATAGACATCTATTTTTAGGAGGAAAATATGGCAAAGACAAGTGAATCAGTTAATAAGAAGCTTTTAGCAGCAGCTATCAGCGCTACAAAGGCTAAGGACATCAAGGAGCTGATTGAGAAGGGCGCAGACATCAACACCCATAACGAGTGGGGACTTACTCCTGTAATGCTTGCATCTCAGTACAATCACTGTGTTGCAGTCCTCAATGCTTTGATTGCTGCAGGTGCAGACATCAATGAAGCTGAGCCTAAGTACAGATCAAACTCACTTCATCTCGCAGCTAACAGCTCAAAGAACCCAAAAGTCATCGATGCTCTTCTTGCTGCTGGCGCTAATATTGACGCTAGAAACTATCTTGGTGAGACAGCTCTCGTAATGGCTGTAAACAGCAACCCAGAGACAAAGATCTCAACAGAGCTTATCAAGTGCGGTGCAGATATCAACGCAAGAGACTATCAGGGACACTCAGTTCTTGAGTATGCTAAAGCATCAAAGAGACTATATCTTATCAACCTTCTCAAAGAGAAAGGTGCTAACTAAGATATCTAGAACTCTATTCTATGGCCTCACACTGAAAGTGGGGCCATTTTCAATACTTTTCATCTGCGCTAATATTTGGCCATGAGTGATTTGATTATAAAAAGAAGCGATAAAGATTGGTATAAAGACCTTGTTGTATATCAGATCTATCCTATGAGCTTCATGGATGGAAATGATGATGGAATAGGAGATCTGAAGGGCATAATCGAGAAGCTGCCATACTTGAAAGAGCTAGGCATCAATGCTATCTGGCTATCTCCTATATATAAGTCTCCATTTGTCGATAATGGCTATGATATCTCAGACTATAGAGACATAGATCCTAGATTTGGAACTATGGAAGACTTTGATAGATACGTAGAGCGCTGTCATGAGCTTGGCATCTATGTAATCATGGATTTAGTTGTTAACCACACATCAAACATGCATCCATGGTTCTTATCATCCTCTTCTTCAAAAGACAATGAATACAGTGATTACTACATCTGGCGTGATAAGCCAAACAACTGGGCTGCAGCTTTTGGCGGCAGTGCGTGGGAGTATGTAGAGGCAAGAGACCAGTACTACCTCCATACATTCAGCAAAGGTCAGCCAGACCTCAACTGGAAAAGTGAGAAAGTGCACAAAGAGGTTCTAGATCTGATTTCTTTCTGGTGTGAGAAGGGTGTTGATGGCTTCAGAGTAGACGCAATCAGTTACCTTGATAAAGCAGACTTTGATTACTCTCCAAATCCTGTGGATGTATCAGGGTATGCATTTGCACTCGATATCAACAGCAACAGACCTGGCACGCATCGCCTTATAAGCATGCTCAGAACTAAAGGCTTTGATAAATACAATGCAATGTCTGTCGGAGAAGTCTGCTGCTATAGCACTGAAGACCACTTCAATTACGCAAGTGACTCCAGAAAAGAGTTCAATATGGCTATCCCATTCGTTCCTCCGATTGTTGAGATTGAGACTTGGTCTCCGCTTAAGATGAAGAGAGATATAAAGAGCAGCTATGATGTACTCTCAAAAGACGGATGGTGGGCAAGATTCTTATCTAACCATGATAAGCCAAGACAAGTCTCACTTTATGGAGACGATAAAGAATACAGAGTTCTCTCTGCTAAGTTCTTAGCAACTATCACAGAGCTTCTTCCAGGTACTCCTTTCATCTTCCAAGGTGAAGAGATTGGAATGACGAATGTCTACTATGAGTCAATCAGTGACTATAACGATATCGACATGAAGAATATCTACGAGCTTGAGATGAAGAAGGGCAAGAGCGAAGCAGATGCATTTAGCTATGCGCAGTCAATCTCCCGTGATAACGCAAGATCTCCTATGCAATGGGATGAGAGTATTAACGGTGGTTTCTCGCATGGAAAGCCTTGGCTCAATACAAACCCTAACTACAAAGAAATCAATGTAGAGAAGGAAAAAAGCGATAAAGACTCAATCCTATTTTACTACAAAGAGCTGATAGCTCTCAGAAAGAGCAGTGAAGTACTAAGGCGAGGGGAATTTGAGTTTATTGATTTTGACTCAGAATACCTATTCTCATATAGACGATTTAAAGAGAGTGATGAGTATCTGGTTATTGGAAACTTCTCAAAAGCTGAAGTTGCTGCTTCTTATGATATCTCATCATATTCTGTAGTTCTTAAGAACTATGATAAGTCTTATAGTGGCACTATCGACTCATTAGAACCATATGAAGTTGTAGTACTCAAGAAGAACTGAAATGTAATATTGGTTCCTTCCGTTGTCCCCTTGTAGAAATATGAGGGGATTTGTTTATGCCATTAGATATTATTTCTGACCATAGTAGGCATGTGCTCCATGCTTTCTGTAGTAATGTTTGTTCATAAGATATTCAGGGCAATCTCCAGCTTCTGGGTTGATCATCTCTGCATGCCAGTCCATGAATGCAACTTCTTCCATTACAACTGCATTATGTACTGCATCTAGAGAATCTTTACCCCACGCAAAAGGTCCATGGTTTTTGACTAGAACGCCTGGAACAGCATTCTCATCAATATCTTTGAATGTTTCGATTATAACTAGGCCAGTATTCTTCTCATATTCGCCTTCAATTTCTTCTTTTGTGAGTGCTCTTGCACATGGAATTGGACCATAGAAATAGTCTGCATGAGTTGTTCCCATTGGTCTGATTGGAAGCCCAGCCTGCGCAAATGTAGTTGCCCATCTTGAGTGCGTATGAACTATGCCGCCTATTTCAGGAAATGCTTTATATAGCTCTAGGTGAGTAGGTGTATCAGAAGAAGGCCTGAGTTTTCCATCTACAATGTTTCCATCAAGATCAAGTACTACCATATCTTCTGCTTTCATTGTCTCATAAGAAACTCCAGATGGTTTTATGACTACAAGTCCTTTCTCTCTATCGATTTCAGAGACGTTACCCCATGTGAAAGTAACTAGATTATGTTTTGGAAGCAATAGATTAGCTTCCAGTACTTTCTTTTTAAGCTCTTCAAGCATTAGAAAACCTCCAAAGCCTTTTTCTCAATTTCAAGAATCTTATTATATGAAACCATGAACTTATTAAAGCCTTCAATATCTTCATTAGAAGCCATCAATGTTTTTAATTTAGCACCTTTGAAGACTTTCTCATCAAGGTATTTTGCAAGGGTTTTATTCTCTTTGCATAGTGCATAAGAAGCAAGCAGTGCCATTCCATAAGGGCCGCCTTCTCCTGCTGTTTCCATTACAGATACAGGAGTTCCAATAGCAGCTGATAGCATTAACTGGCCTACATCTGGAGTTTTGAAGTAGCCACCATGACCAAGCATTCGGTCGATTTGCACGTTTTCTTCTTTTAGGATATCCATGCCAATTTTGAGTGTTGCAAGAGCAGAGTACATATGGCATCTCATGAATGAAGCTAATGAAACTGGTTTATCTGGCTTATGTGTAAAAATAGGCATGCCTTTATTCAGATCTGTTACACCTTCTCCTGAGTAATAGTTGCAGCTGACTAGACCATCACAATCAGGGGCACCTTTTAGAGAAATAGAGTAGAGTAGGCTGAAAAGCTTATTTTTATCCAGCTTCAATCCTGCTTCTTCTGAAAATTCTCCAAATAGGTTAATCCAGCTATTTATATCAGTTGTACAGTTATTGCAATGAACCATAGCAACAGCTTCCCCACTTGGTGTTGTAACTAAATCAAGTTCTCGATGAAGCTTTGGCATGTGGTCTAGAACAACCATCGCAAAGTCACTTGTGCCTGCGCTTACGTTTCCTGTATGTACTGCTACAGAGTTTGTTGCAACCATTCCTGTTCCTGCATCACCCTCTGGTGGAGCCATCAAGATTCCACTCTTGAATTCACCTGCTGGATCGAGTAGTTTGGCTCCTCTTTCTGTAAGGTATCCAGCAGCTTCACCAGCATTCAAAGGGCGAGGAAATAGATCTTCAAGTTTAATGTTTAAGCCTTCGTATTTAAGGATTGAATTGAATGATTCCTTCATTGTTTCATCATAGTCTGAAGTGTTGCTGTCTATTGGAAACATTCCTGAGGCATCTCCGGTTCCTATAACAAATTGTCCAGTTAAAAGATAATGAACGAAAGCTGAAAGAGTGAACACTCTATCAAGCTTTTTTATATGTGGTTCTTTGTTTAGAATAGCTTGATAAAGATGAGCTATTGACCACCTTTGAGGAATATTGAAATTGAATCTTTCAGTAAGTATTTCTGAAGCTTGTTCTGTGATTGTATTGCGCCATGTTCTGAAAGGAGCTAGCAGGTTGTCATCCTTATCAAGTGCAATATAGCCATGCATCATTGCAGAAATTCCTATTGCTCCAGTTTCATTAAGTGTAGTGCCATATTTGTCTTTGAAGTTTGCTTTAAGAGAACAGAAACAAGCTTGCAGTCCTTTCTTGACTTCATCAATGTCATATGTCCAGATTCCATCTATTAAAGAGTTTTCCCAGCTATAGTCTCCTGATGCAATAACTGAATAATCTTTGCCTACAAGCACTGCCTTAATCCTAGTTGAACCAAGTTCCAAACCAATAACTGTATCTTTTAGATTCATCGTTGCCCTCTCTGATAAATTGTATGTGAGTTTGTTTTGTGAAATGTATTATGTGCTCTATTTTATCTGATAATTTGCAAACAAGAACAGATTATTCAAATGCTTTTATCTAGATGTTATTAGAAGCGGCATGTGCGCAATATTTTTGCTCTAGATTCAAGAAGATGTATGGATGTACACCTCAAGAATTCAGGGAACAGAAGTAGGTTCTCGTTATTTTATTGACCATTAACTTAATGGCTATTAAAATAATTATATGAAGAGATTCTATGGCAGAGAAAGAGAGTTGGCTCTCTTAAAGAAGATGGAAAGTCAATCCAGAACTAGTGCTACGTTTACGCTGCTAATGGGTAGACGAAGGATAGGTAAGACAGAACTTGCTAGGCAGATAATGAAGCAAAGCGAAATGGCTTGTTATCTTTACACGACTAAGACAGCAGAGCCAATACTTGCATCAATGTGGCAAGAGAGTCTGCTTTCAGATTTAGGGCTGAGAATCTCTGGCAGAGTTGATAGTTTAAAAGACTTATTTAATGAAATCTTTGTTTTTTCATTGAAGAATCATTTTACATTAGTGATTGATGAGTTTCAGGATCTGCAGAAAATCAATGAGTCTTTCTTTTCCGATTTGCAGAATCTTTGGGATAAATATAAAAATGACTCTAAGCTGAATCTGATTGTATCTGGTTCTATTTTCTCAATGATGGTCAAGATATTTGAAAATTCCAAAGAACCATTATTTGGAAGAAGCACAGCAAAGCTTGTTCTTAAGCCTTTTCCGCCTTCTACTATAAAAGAAATCCTTAGTGACTATAATCCTGATTATTCCAATGAAGATTTACTGTGCCTATATATGTTAACTGGTGGAGTTCCTCGTTATCTTTCTCTTTTGCTTGATGGTGGCGCATATACAAAAGATGAGATGATTAAGGCTGCAACAGAACCTTATTCACCATTTTTAAGTGATGCAAAAGATATTTTGTTATCAGAAATAGGTAAGGATTATACTATTTATTTCTCAATCCTCAGTCTTATTGCAGAAGGATACACAACACAGAGTGAGATAGATTCTGTTATAGGGAAGAATACTGGTGCATATATTGAGAAGCTAGAGAATATATTCTGTGTTATTAGGAAGAATAAGCCTCTATTCTCTTCAAAAGAAAGCAGAAGAGCTCACTGGGAAATAATTGATGCCAATATGAAGTTCTATTTCAGGTTTGTTTATCCAAATCAGAATTTAATTGAGCTGGAACAATTCGATAGACTTCGTGAGATCGTTTGTAGAGATTACGATACATTCACAGGTAAAACACTGGAAATGTATTTTATAGAGCTTCTTAAAGAAAAAGGCGGATTCTCGATGCTAGGGCCTTGGTGGGATAGCAAAGGTCAGAATGAAATTGACATAGTCTCGATAGATTCTTTTGGTAAGAGCTGCTCGCTTTATGAAGTTAAGAGGAATAAAGCTAAATACAATCAAGAGAAACTTGCTCATAAGGCTGAAATCTTCAAGAAGAATATACCTGGATACAAGACTGAGTTGGCCACACTGAGCATTGAGGATATGTGAGAAAGAATTGGGCCCTCAAGTGAGAGCCCATAGCGTGTATTACTGAAGTTCTTTTTCGACGATGTTTGCATCGATCTTAGCTTGTTCTTTGGCTATCTCTTTCTTGATCTCATCTGCAAGGTCTTCGATTAAGTAGCTAGTCTCTTCGCCGCTAGCTCTGAGCTTGACTTCTACTTTTCCTTCCTTGTAGCTTCTGTTTCCGAGTGTTAAGCGGATAGGTAGTCCAATGAGATCTGCATCTGCAAACTTAACGCCTGCTGTTTCTTTTCTATCGTCAAAGAGTACTTCGATGCCTGCTTTAGTAAGGTCTTCATAGATCTTCTCTCCGATAGAGCTGTCCTTTAATAGAGAAATCAAGTGAACCTGGTATGGGGCTACTGAGATTGGGAGTAAGAGTCCTGAGTCATCATTGTACTCTTCTGCAAGGCATGCAAGGAGTCTTCCGATACCTATTCCATAAGAGCCCATGATAACTGGCTTCTGTTTGCCATTCTCATCTTGATATGTGCAGTTCATTGCTTCGCTGTAGCGTGTTCCTAGCTGGAAGATGTTACCAACTTCAACGCCCTTTGAAACTGTAAGAGCCTCGCCGCATGTTGGGCACTTGAAGCCATCACGAGCTGATGCGATATCTTTTACGATTCCGTCATAGTCTCTCTTGAAGTTAGTATTCTTCAAGTGGTAACCAGCTTCGTTAGCTCCTGCAACAAGGTTGTTTGAATTAGCTACAGAGTCATCTACTACTGTGATGAAATTGCCTTTAGCGCCAATTGGAGATGCAAAGCCTGGAACCATGCCGCAAGCTGTAATCTCTTCCTCGTGTGCAGGTCTCAGCGCATTTGCTCTGATAGCATTAGAGAGCTTAGACTCTTCAACGTCCATATCGCCTCTGACGATAGCAACGATGAGCTTATCTTCCTCTTCGCCATTCTTGTCATTGATGAATGAACCAACCATGAATACTGCTTTAGCTGTCTGTCTTGCTTCGATTTTCAAGAAGGCGCAAAGCTCTTCGATAGTCTTAGCCTCTGGGGTTGCAACTTTCTCAATAGGCTTCTCTTCTTCTTTGAAGTATTCCTTCTGAAATGTTGCAACCTGTCTGTTGGCTGTATAGCCACAATGAGGACATGTGATGATTGTGTCTTCTCCGATTGGAGAGAGGTACATATATTCATGAGATACCTTACCACCCATCATGCCTGAGTCAGCACCAACTGCGATTACTGGGAGTCCGCATCTTGAGTAGATTCTGAAATATGCTTTGTAGTGAGCTCTGTAGACTTTATCGAGTCCTTCATAGTCTTTATCGAAAGAGTAGGAGTCCTTCATTGTGAACTCTCTTACTCTGATAAGTCCTGCACGTGGTCTTGGGTCATCTCTCCACTTAGTCTGAATCTGATATACAAGCAGTGGCAGTCTCTTATAGCTATCGATTTCACCTCTAGCTATATCTGTAACAGCCTCTTCATGTGTCATTGCGAGAACCATATCTCTTCCAACTCTATCCTGGAAGCGGCTCATTTCTTTATCTATAGAGTAATATCTTCCTGTCTCTTTCCAAATATCTGCTGGGTTGACAAGTGGCATTAAGATCTCTTCTGCACCAATAGCATTCATCTCTTCTCTTACGATACTCTGAATCTTGGTTGTTGCTCTGAAGCCAAGTGGCAGCAATGAAAAGATACCTGCGCCCATCTGTCTGATGTAGCCAGCTCTTAAAAGATATTCATAGCCTTTGCAATCAGCACCATTAGGTGCCTCTCTCAAGGTCTTGGAAAACATATTGGACATTCTCATCGTTATCATCTCCTCAACGCGTCACATTATATTGAATTGCTACATATTCCTCAAGATTGATAAGTGGAAAGCGGCTTTGAGATATGCTACCATCATTATATGACTGAGAAAGAAGTTAAAGAGGCTGTAGCAGCTACTATGAGGCGACTGTATGAGCGGGGCCTTACAACTAGCACAGGCGGAAATACTAGTGCGAGGTTTGGAGCTTTGATGGCTATTACTCCATCTGGCAAAGATAAAAGCTCTCTTACTGCTGATGACATTGCACTTGTAGATCTAAAGAGCGGTGAGAATCTATCTCCATTTAAGCTCTCAATAGAGACAGAGATGCATAGGCGCATCTATCTTGAAAGAGAGGATGTTAATAGCGTTGTGCATTCGCATCCTACATTCTCTTGTCTTTATTCTGCTTCAAAAGAGAGCATAAATCTCTCTTTGATTGCTGAGAGCTACTATCTTTTAGGAGAAAGAGTCGAGAAGGTTCCATATTGCTTGATGGGCACTGTCGCTCTTGCTGAAAAAGTTGCACTTTATATAAAGAATAATGATGCGTTATTATTAGAAAATCATGGAGCACTTGCAACTGGAAAGACGCTTTTGAATGCGTTTGACCGCTTAGAGTGTTTAGAGCAAGCAGCTAAGCTGACTTTTCTTTCACACTTTGTTCCATGTGATGATATCAAGGATATAGATAAAGCGAATATTCTAGAAATGAGGAAATAAAAAATGGATGAGAAGACTTTGAATAGCCTTAAAGATAAGGCTTTTGAGATCAGATGCAGAACAATCAGAGAAATTGCATCTTTTGGTTCAGGCCATATTGGCGGAAGCATGTCAATTGTAGAGATTCTTGCATATCTCTATTTTCATGAGATGAATGTAGATGCAAAGAATCCTAAGAAAGAGGATAGAGATCGCTTAGTTGTATCTAAAGGCCACTCTGGTCCCGCTGTTTATGCAACTCTTTCACTTAAAGACTATATTCCAGAAGAGATGCTAGCTACTCTTAACCAGGGTGGAACTAAACTTCCTTCTCATGTAGATATGACAAAGACTCCTGGCGTCGATTTCACAGCAGGTTCTCTTGGCCAGGGCTTCTCAGCTGCAACAGGCATTGCACTTGGAAACAGAGTCAAAGGCATCAATGCTTATACATATTCAATCATCGGAGATGGAGAGGCTCAGGAAGGGCAGATCTGGGAAGCTGCAGAGTTCGCAGGTGCCGAGAAGCTTGATCACTTCATTGGCTTCTTAGACCTCAATGGACAGCAGCTTGATGGATACACAAAGGATATTATCCCATCTACATCTGATATGATGAAAGAGCGCTGGGACAGCTTTGGCTGGGAAGTCTATTCAATCAATGGCCACTCATTTGAAGAGATCGATAGCGCTATAAAGAGTGCTAAAGCATCTGAAAGCGGTAAGCCAAAGATGATTATTCTAAACACTATCAAGAGCTGTGGATTCATTCCAGGAGAGGGTATTAAGGCGAACCACTCTATGCCTATTACAAAAGAAGTTGCTGAAGAGGCTATTGAGGCACTCAGAAAGAGAGAGGAAAGATAATGAAAAAGGATACTAGCACATATAATCACTACAAAGAAGCAGTAATCGGTGCTGCTATTGATATTGCAAAAGAGGATGATAAGGTAGTTTTCTTGGATGCTGACTTGTCTAGCTGCATTGGCTCTACTGCATTCCAGAAAGAGTTCCCAAATAGATTCTTCAATGTAGGCATTGCAGAAGCTAACCTCGTTGGCGTAGCTTCTGGCATGTCCAGCGTTGGTCTTGTTCCTTTCATTCACTCATTTGGCTGTTTTGCATCAAGACGTGACTATGATCAGCTGTTTATCTCTGTTGGATACGCAAAGCAGAGAGTGATTGTTATCGGTTCTGACCCTGGCATTACTGCGCAGTACAATGGCGGTACTCATATGCCATTTGAAGATATTGCGCTTTTCAGACAGATTCCAGATTTCATCATCGTTGAGCCTAGTGATGGCCAGTCACTATATGATCTTACTTGGCAGTGCTATAAGTCAGGCAAGTCTGCATATATCAGAACTCCAAGAAAGTCCATCGTTCATCGCTATACTCTTGATGACAAGATTGAGCTTGGAAAGGGCATTGAGCTTGCAAGCGGTGAAGATGTAGCTCTTGTTGCAACTGGTGCTGTTATGGTTGATGCTGCCCTTGAAGCTAAAGAGATTCTTGAAAAAGATGGAATCAAAGCAACTGTCGTCGATCTTCATACTATCAGACCTCTTGATGAAGAGTTGATCTTGAAAGTAGCTGAGCGCTGCAAAAAGATGGTTGTCATGGAAAATGGCCGCTATGCTGGTGGCGTTGGTGAGATGATTGCAGGGCTTCTTGCTTTAAAGATGCCTACAAAGATGGCTTTCTTGAATGTTGGAGAGAGATTCGGAGAAGTAGGCAACCTCAAGTACTTGAAAGATGCATTTGGCTTCACAGGTGAGAATGCAGCAAAGATTGCAAAGGATCTAATCGGTTGAAAATCGTTTTAGAGACTATTCCTGTCTGGGATAGTTTAAAGAAAAATGAAGAGTGCTTTCTCTGCTCCCTTACAAAGGAGGCAGAGAAGGACGCTGTCTCTTACTATCTCTCTTCAGCTATCATGACTCCAGAAGTGAGAGTTGAGACCAATAAATATGGCTTTTGCAAAACTCATATGAGAGCATTAGCTGAAGGCGGAAAGCCTCAGTCTTTATCTCTCTTGATGGATACTTATTATGATGAGAATAAGGATTCTCTTTCATCCTCATTCCGTGCTATAGAGAGCGCTTCTAAAGCTAAGAAAGCAGAGAAGGCTATAGAAGAGTTCAAAGCACGCTGGAGTGAGCGCATGAATGGGTGTCTTATCTGCACAAGAATGGAAGATAGACTCTATCGCTATGCATACACAGTTGCTGCTCTCTTTGCTGAAGACCCAGATTTCAAGAAAGCGCTTCTAGCTTCCAAAGGCTTTTGCGTAGAGCATACTCTAAAGCTTGCAGAAGTCGCTAAAGACGCACTATCTGGAGATGCGCTCTTAGAGTTCTATAAAGCTATCTTCTCTCTGCTTGAGCGTAACTTAGATAGAGTCCAGCATGATGATTGGTGGATGAGCCAGAAGTATAAGAGCGAGAATAAAGACAAAGACTGGAATGGGTGTGAAGACGCTCATAAGAGAGCTGTCTATAAACTCGTTGGAGAAGTCAGCGTAATAGATCCGCTGAAGAATAAGAAGAGCAAGATCTGATTATTCTGTCTTCGCTTTCTTTCTCTTGCGCTTAGCTCTTGGAATATCGAGCATGAGCTGACCTTCACTCTCATCATTCTCTTTATCGATCTGGCAGCGCTTCAATAAGTATTCAGAGAAATCTTCTTTATCTATATGCAGGTATTCAAGATAATCGCTCTCGAATCTATAGACTAATATGTAATCCTTCTCTTCTAGGAGCGAGAAAGCAAGTGTAAGAGAAGGGTTTTTCTTTGCGTGGTAGAGTCTTGCTTCTTCTTTCTCTTTCTCTGTGAGGTATGTATAAGACCAGAATAGGGCAAGAATTGGCTTATCTCCACTGTGCAGAAGAATATCGACATTATCAAGGTCAAGATCTATCTCCACGCCTGGCATTTCGCGTGAGAGCGCGTTAGCTATTCTGTGGCTTGTTGTGCTCTTTCTCTTTATCTCTTCTTTGCCATTATAGCGAGAGAAATATGAGAGCATCGAAGATCTGAAATCATCAAATAGTTCAATTTGTCTTTCTCTATTCATATATCCCTCTATCTAATTAATACTTTAATTATACAGCTCATTGCAATTACTATTTTCGAGGCTTCTCTCAATTGCTGAAGCTGCTATATAAGCAGTTGCAAATGCAAACGTAAGAGAGTAGCCACCCGAGTCAGCTGAAGGTGAGAGAATATCGCCAGAAGCATATAAGCCACTTGCTTTCTTTGATTCCATTGTCTTCAAATCAAAATCTTCAAGAAGCGCACCGCCATAGCTTGTCATAGCACCAGACTCTATAGCTCTCGCACTTGTTCTATAGTGCGTCAGTTCTCTCTCTATAGTTTCTAGATCTTTCTTTGTGAGTTCTGCAATCTTCTTGTTTGCAATGTCTTTCAATACTGCTTCGCTTAAACGAGGTGGGAGCGGAAGCGCATTCTTCAATAATAGCTTTCCATTCTTTCTTTTGATCTCTTCTTTTGATATTTCACAAAAGCAAATCTTGATTTCTCTCTTTTTAGAGAGCAAATATGAAATATTCTGAGCTGCTGGGCCTGTTAGACCACGCTTCGTGATCATTGCGCTGCCTCTATATTGCTCTTTGCCGCACTTTAAGACCAAATCGAGCGTAATGTTTTCAGCGCTTTTGAGGTTCCTTTCAAGCTCTATAGGCGCAAGGGCAGGAGTGAAAGGAGTTGCTTCATGGCCAAATTGCTTCAGTATCTCAATTCCTCTGCCATCGCTTCCTGTATCTTTATATGCATTGCAGCCAGTAGCTACTATTACATTATGTGCTTTGTATATGCTTTTCTCTGTCGCTATAGTGAAGATGCCATCTGATTTCTCTACGCTGATGACTTTCTCTCCAAGTCTGATATCTGAATTACGAGAGAGCGCTTCAATTATAGAGATTGCATCTCCATGCTTTGGAAACACTTTGCCTTCATCAGTTATTTCTTCATCTATTCCAAGTTCTTTGAAGTATTTGATTATTTTCTCTGGAGGAAAAGAGTAGAGTATTCTCTTTATAGCAGCTTTAGGCCCTCTGTAGTGCTCTAAAAGCTCATCAGGCGTGGATGCATGAGTATAGTTGCATCTTCCGCCGCCAGTGAGTGCTAGCTTTTTGCCACTCGTGTTGTTGCTATCTAAAACTAAGGCCTTCCTGCCTAATAAAGATGAGGCAAAAAGGCCCGAAGCTCCAGCTCCGATAATCAGAGCTGGATATATCTGCTTATTCAATTAATCAGTTCTCTTTCTTCTTGATAATCAGCCCAAGCTCTTCAAGCTGCTTATCTTCAACATAAGAAGGTGAGTCATCCATTGGAGAAAGAGCTGCTGTATTCTTAGGGAATACGATGACTTCTTTGATTGATGCCTGATTGGCAACGATCATGCATAGTCTATCGATTCCAGGTGCGATTCCTCCATGTGGTGGTGGAGAGAACTTGAATGCATCGAGTAGGAATCCGAACTTCTGCTCTGCTACGTCATCTGGAATGTTGCAGATTCTGAATATGCGCTTCTGAAGCTCGATATCGTGGATTCTTATAGAGCCGCTTGCAAGCTCATAGCCATTGAGTACTAAGTCATATAGGTCGCCCTTGACTGAACCTGGATCAGACTCAAGAGTATCAAGATACTCAACCTGAGGCATAGAGAACATATGGTGAGCTGCTTCCCAGTGGCCTTCGTCTTCGTTGAACTCAAATAGAGGGAAGTCGATAATCCAGCAGAATGCATATCCTGGTCCAATGAGGTTCAAGTCTGCACCGAGCTTGCTTCTTACAGCACCTAAGCTGTTGCAGCACTTTTTCCAGTTGTTATGTGCAACGATGAGGATAACGTCTCCATCTTTAGCTCCTGTCTTCTCAAGAACCAAGCTCTCTTTGCCCTGGAAATACTTTGAAACACCACCAGAGATAGTAGAGTTATCGACCTTCATCCATGCAAGAGAGGCAGCGCCATAAATCTTAGCTGCAGCTTCAAGCTCTGCAAGATACTTTCTTGTGTAGTCGCGGCACTCACTCTTTGGGGCAACGATGTATTTGATAGATCCACCGTTTTCAAGTGTTTCTGTAAATGCATTGAATGTTGATTCTTTAGCCCATTCAGCTGCGTCATGCATCTCTAAGCCGAAGCGTAGATCTGGCTTATCACAGCCATATGTATTCATTGCATCATAGTAAGTGATTCTTCTGAAATGAAGAGGCAGCTCAACGTTCAGGACTTTCTTGAAAACATCATTGAAGAGGTCTTCAATGAGAGCGAGAACATCGTCTCTCTTAACAAAGCTCATCTCGATATCGAGCTGTGTGAATTCAAGCTGTCTATCGCCTCTTGGGTCTTCATCTCTGTAACAGCGTGCAATCTGGAAATACTTATCGAAGCCAGATACCATCAACAGCTGCTTATAAAGCTGTGGAGACTGTGGAAGCGCGAAGAACTTTCCTAGATATATTCTTGAAGGAACGAGGAAGTCTCTTGCACCCTCTGGTGTAGATCTGATGAGAGTAGGTGTCTCAATCTCATAGAAATCTGTCTTATAGAAATACTCTCTGATAGCCTTGATCAGCTCATGGCGTAGCTGGATTCTATCCTGCATGCCTTTGCTTCTTAAATCAAGGAATCTGTATTTGAGTCTTAGATCTTCTTTAGCGTTTGTCTCGTCTTCAATCATGAAAGGCAAAGTAGCGCACTGGCTCAAGATCTCAATCTTCTCTGCTTTGACCTCAATCTCTCCAGTTGCCATATCACTATTGATCATGTCATCTGGACGACGGCGAACAACGCCTTTTACAGCAATGCAATATTCAAGCTTCAACTCTGATGCTGCTTTGCTTAGCTCTGCTGGAGCATCATCATCTACTACAACCTGTGTCAGACCATATCTGTCACGTAAGCTGATGAAGTGAAGGGCACCGTGGTTTCTATCTCTATGTACCCAACCATTGAGAACTACACTCTTACCTTCATCTTTGGCTCTTAGTTCGCCACAGGTAAATGTTCTCTGCATGAAAGCTTCTTCCATTATTATCACTCCTTGGACAAATTATAATACCATCAGATTGAAGAAAAGACTATATCATGCGAATCATATTCAGGACAAACGCATGAAAGGTTTATTTTCCATTGAATGAATCTTGTCCATCTTTTTTTGAATTCTGAACCATTTG
>CAKQJZ010000031.1 GCA_934247875.1 uncultured Spirochaetales bacterium | reverse complement strand
TAGGCCATAACCAATTACGATTATGACCTAATATGATTTGCCTAAAAATGCTTTAAATCCTTAAGTTGACAGCATTGAAGGAATGCCCCTGCTTAGCTCTTATTTAATCAGAACGAGAATCTGTATCCTATGCGAGTGCAGCATAGACCTGTTATAGATGCAAGTGTTGCTAGGTCATTGCCGAAGAGCAGCGCGTGTTCGACTGTGCTTGCTCCATCGCTATCTGTTGTTCTCAAGATTGCATATATAGGTACATTGACTTCTGCATATATGCCATGACCATTCTTGAAGTTGTATGAGAATCTTGTGCCTGCTTCTATAAAGCCTGCCATAATCTCTGAACCTATGAAATCAGCTGTGTATAGTCCAGCTATTCCTACAGAGAGATCGAAGTCGATATTGTCTTTCTTTACTACATCATATTTGAAGTAGATATCTCCTGCATAGGCAAGTGTAAGGCTCTCTTTTAGATACTCCAGTGCCTGCTCTCCCTTTGTCTTTCCTTCAACATCTTCCATATTGAATAATGAGTAGATGAAGATGTTTGGGAATCCTGAATTGAAATTAAGACCTACCTCCATATCTTTGATATCACGCGAAACTCCCAGCTGGCTGACATACACTCCTGTTCCTAGATAGATGTTCCACTTGTCTTTTTTCACGTCTTCGTTTTCTGCCGCAAATAGTGATAGCGCCAGGGTTAATAGTAAAACCAATAGTATTGCTTTTTTCTTCATAGTCACTCCTCTTAGTTTTATTAGTCGTGTTTGATCAGATATTCCTTTTGTTTATACTCCTTCACAATTTTGTTTTTATTATTATAATTCATGTTCTCTCTCAATGGGAAAAATTAAGATTGCATGAGTGTCGCTAGTATTTGTAAGTGTTGTTAACTAATGTTCAATTCTTTGTTATAGAATTAAATAAACATATTATGTATGGTTATTGTTGTTTATATTTGTTAGAGGTGCTAACTTTAAAAATTCACTAGCTTATTGTTTTCTCTTTATTCATAATCAAAGTGTGAATGATATTGAAAGAATAGTTGATGAGATAAATAAAAGAGGCGCAAAGATAATAGCGCTTGATGGCAGAGCAGCTGCTGGCAAGAGTACGCTTTCTGAGAGTCTTTCGTCTATTTTGTATGCGCCAATAATACATATGGATGATTTCTTTCTGCCTTTTGATAAGAGGTCTGAAGAGCGTCTTTCAGAGCCTGGTGGAAATGTTGATTATGAGAGATTCATCTCTGATGTTATTCCTATGCTGAGAAGTGGCAGAGAGTTTTCTTATAAGAAGTTTGATTGCTCTATCGGCTCTTTCTCAGATGATGTTTATATCGATAAAAGTGATATTAAGATAGTCGAAGGCTCATACGCTGCGCATCCTCTGTTTGGCTCTTATTATGATTTGCTGATTTTCAAAGATGTAGATAGAGAAGAGCAGCTTAGGCGTTTAGAGCTGCGAGATCCTTCAAAGCTTGAGATGTTCAAGACGAAATGGATTGTCATGGAAGAGCGCTACTTCTCACATTTCGACATTATGAACAGAGCAGATATAGTCATCTAGGGTTGACGATAAAAGTTGCGTAAACTACCATCATAAGCATGTTGGATATTGTTACTTTAGGAGATGAAATTCTCCGTTCAGAATGCTCTGATGTCAAAGAATTTGATTCTGCTCTAGCTATGCTAGTTGATGCTATGTTTGATACTCTTGCTGAGGCTGATGGTGTTGGCCTTGCTGGTCCTCAGGTTGGTGTTTCAAAGCGTATTTTCGTTGTTAAGATCCCTAACGCTGAGCCACTTGCTTTCATCAATCCTACTATTATAGAAACAAGTGTTGAAGAAGGTCCTTATGAGGAGGGCTGCTTATCTATTCCTGGTGTATACCATGAAGTAATCAGACCACTTAAGGTTACTATCCAGGCTCAGAATGTAAAAGGCAAGCCATTTACAATGAAAGCAGATGGACTTCTAGCAAGAGTCATTCAGCATGAGAATGACCATCTTCATGGAAAGCTTTATATAGATCATCTTCCAGAGAAAGAAAAGGAAAGAATGATCCATATATATGAGAAGAAGAACAAGCCAAGAAAAAGGAAGATAAAGGTTTGAGAATCGTTTTTGCTGCAACTGGTGATATAGCACTGCCTCTTTTAGATGCGCTTTTTAAAGAGCATCTTATTGCTCTTGTTCTGACAAGTCCTGATGCTCCAGGAAAAAGAGGAAAGACTTTGCTGCCTTCTCCTATCAAGAAGCGAGCATTGGAGCTGGGGCTTGATGTCTATACTCCGTCTACTTTAAAGCGTGAAGCTAGAGAGAAGGTCAGCGAGTATAATGCAGATATGCTTATATCTTTCTGTTATGGAAAGATCTTTGGCCCTAAGTTCTTATCACTTTTTAGCCGCACTATGAATGTGCATCCCTCTCTACTTCCGATGTATAGAGGGTGTTCTCCTATATATAATATAATCAAGGACTCTCTTCAAAGTGGGGCTGTAACACTTCAGGAGATTGCGCTTGGAGTCGATGAAGGAAGGATATATAAGGCTGTTTCCTTTCCGCTTGAAGGCAATGAGACAGAAGCATCTCTTACTGAGAGAGTTGCTCATATTGTTCCTGATGCGGTTATTTCTGTGCTTAATGATATTGATAATATTGTTCTGACTGAGCAGCAGGGCGAGCCAAGCTATACTTCATTTGTCAATAAAGATGAGGGTGCTATAGACTTTAAAAAGAGTGCGAAAGAGATACACTCTCTGATCAGAGCTTGCTATCCATGGCCTAAAGCGTATGGCATGCTAAATGGTGAGAAGCTATATATTACAGGTGTGTATGGCTCAGCATTCGAGCCTTTTGATAGTACAGATGCAGCTCCTGGAACTATATTGGAGTTTGATAAGACGAAGGGATTGAAAGTTGCTGCTGGAGACGGTGCAATATATATAACAAGAGTTCTGCCTCCTGCTAAGAAGGAGATGGATATCCACTCATACTTAAATGGTCAGAAGAATGTAATTGGAAATGCATTTGTATGAAAAAGATAATCGCTTCTTTAGTCCTATTCTCAGTTCTGATCTCTTCTCTCTTCTCTAAGCCTAAGTTCGGCCTTGTTCTCTCAGGCGGTGGCGCAAGAGGTATTTCTCATGTTGCTATTCTGAAAGAACTCGATAGGCGTGGCATCGTTCCTGATATGATTGTCGGGACAAGCATGGGTGCGTTAGTCGGAGCTTTCTACGCATCAGGGTGGTCAGGAAAAGATATTGAAAGGCTGCTTGAAGATACAGATCTGATGAGCATTATAATCAGACTCGACAATGAAGCTGAGAATATATATGTAGAAGGCGAGCCAAACGCAGTAAATACCAATCTGATAGTTACTGGCTTTGGAAAGAAAGGACTAGGCACATCAAATGGTATTCTAAATGACCAGGCTCTCTCTGGCTTCATAAGAAAGAACCTCGCTAAAGTCCTTGATGTAGATGATTTTGATAAGCTTTCGATTCCTTTCAGAGCTATAGGCACAGATGTAGTCAATGCTAAAGAGATTGTCTTCTCATCAGGCTCTCTATATAAAGCGATGAGATCTTCTATGTCGCTGCCTCTTATTTTCTCACCTGTAAAGCTTTCAGATAATGTCTATGTAATGGATGGAGGAATGGTAAATAACCTTCCTGTGAACATTGCTAAAGAGATGGGTGCAGATATTGTGCTAGCAGTGGACGTCAATGACGCTAAGAATAAGAATGGCCACGAAAATGAGGATTATGATACGCTCTCAGGTGCTTTTTCAGCGTTCTCAAGCGTAATAACTCTTGTAAACTCAATTCCTAACTATGAGCTGGCTGATTGCGTTATAGTTCCTAATGTAAATGAATTCTCAACTATCGCATTCGATAGAAGCGCTGAGATCTTAAAGCGTGGCGAAGAGGCTGTTGATGAGAATGAAGAGTTCTTCGATTACCTTGAGAGAAAGCTCAAGCAAAGCGAAAGACCTCTCTCTTATGATGATATTGAGCCAGAGTATATAAAAGCTATAGAGAATGATGTTGTTTCAGGCTACAGCGAGCGATTTAATGAGTTTATCGGAAAGCCTATCAATGAAGAGACAATCTCTGAACTTGAGAATTTTCTGAATGTCATAAGAAGCGCAGAGCGTATTAAGCGCATAGATTATGAAATCGAAGATGGCGTCATAAAGCTGGAAGCTGAGTATTATAAGAGCATGGAGGGCGTTGTAGGGCTTGGAGCTAAAGGCTCTTTTGGCCTTCGCTATGATGGATTCAATAAGCCATTCTTCTTCATAGATCCTGCTATGTCAGCAACTGTTCAATATAGGCTGACGCCGCGTTCTCTCTTCTCATTCTCTGTAATCTATAATGATTCGCTTAAGCTTTTATCTCGTTATTCAACACCGCTAGTGAAAGCTAAAGGACAATACTTCATTGGCCTTGATTTCTCTCTTGGAAATCTGACTATGCTTTCAATCAAGGATGTATATGACCATATATCCAAAGAAGATATTGCATTAAGCTTCACAACAGGCTTCTATTACAATAGACTCAATAGCTTCAGGATAGATTCATTTTTAGGACTTGATTACATACATCCAGCACGCTTTAAGAATCCTGATGATGGCACTGTTCTGATTGATTACATGAATTTGCTCTATCCTTATTGGGATACTTCCATCTCTTATTCAAATAGAGACTGGAAAGAGACGCTTGCAAATGGCTTTGAGCTCTCAGCCGGCCTTAAGCTTGGCGCAGATATAGACCTTTCTGCTAAGAAAACTTCATTTGGCTATGAGAGCAGATTGTCTTTCTATGGAGAGGTAGGCTCTGAGGATGTCAAGAGCATTTCAACTGTTATTCTCTCAACAAAGAGACGAAATAGCATGCTTAAGGAGAGCTATACAACATCAAAGACAGGTACATTGACACATGATTATATCTACCTTTCAGAGGGCGCTAGAGTAAAGCTGCTCAATGACAAGTTCTATCTTGATTCTTCGCTTTTTGCAGAGTTCAAAGAGAAGCATAAAGGCAGTGCTGCAGATTATTATAGTACTCAGCCTTCCTTGGCTCCTTTCTCGACTTTATCAACATTCTCTCTTGGCTCTGTCGTAAGCGTAGGCTATAACACATCAATAGGACACTTATTCGCAAGTGCTTATATCTCATATGGAGAGAGATTCTCTCTCACAATTGAAGCTGGTATAAGATGAGCTACTCAAGATGGAATACATATTCTGACTATTTGATGAGGCGCTATGGACATGCTGTCTATAGAGTTGGAGTTGATGGTGGCTTCTCATGTCCTAACCGCGATAAGAACAAAGCAGGTGGGTGTGCATTCTGCGATGGCACTGGCTCTGTTGCTGTGTATCAGCGTCAAAGCGAGAGCGGCTTTTACCATGATTCAAGCTACAGTGAGGAAGTTGGCTCTAAGATAATCCAGCGCTATGCATCAATAGAGGCCCAGATAAAGAAAGGCCAGGAGTTTGTTAGGCGTCGTTACAAAGCAAAGGATGTCTCTCTTTATTTCCAGTCATGGACAAATACTTATGATTCTGTAGAGAACTTAAAAGCAATCTATGATAAAGCACTCTCTCTTGGAGACTTTCGAGAGTTCATTGTTTCAACAAGACCAGATGAGCTTGATGATGAGAAGTGCAGGCTTCTTGCTTCCTATAAGAGCGATGAGAGAGATGTCTGGGTAGAGCTTGGGCTTCAGAGTGCGAATGATGAGACCTTGAAAGAGATCAACAGAGGTCATGATGCTGCATGCTACATAGACGCAGCTGAGCGTTTGCATCGCTTTGGCTTAAAACTCTCTACACATGTGATTCTTGGGCTCCCTGGAGAGATCCAGTCTGATTTTGATAACACTATCAGAGTAGTGGGCAGCGTAAAGAGCGAGGCTATCAAGATACACAATCTACATATTACAGGTGGAACGAGATTAGCAGATGAGTATAGAGAAGGGCTCTTTACTGTCTCTTCTACAGCGCGGCACTTAGAGATTGCTGAGCGTGCGCTGAGGCTTTTGCACCCAGATGTGATTGTACAGCGTCTCGTTTGCGAAACGCCAAGCCATAGATTGATTGCACCACGCTATTTTTATGATAAATCACGTTTTCTGACTGCGCTTAATGATAGAATGACAGCGCATGGTACAATGCAAGGGGATCTATATGAAGGAATATGAAGTCATCAAAGAAGCGCTTATAAGTGCTATAAGAAAGCTTCCTCTAGATGTTGAAGAGAAGATTCATAATGCTGCTTTAAGCGAGAGTGGCAGAGGTGGAATACTAGCACTCAATGCAATAGAGAAGAATATTGAAGCTTCAAGAAGCTCAGGCCTTCCGCTTTGCCAGGACACAGGCTTGATATACTCTATCGCTGAAGTTGGAAGAGAGTCGCATACAGATTTGGCTAAGCTTGAAGCTTTGATCAAGAAAAGCGCAGAAGATGCAGCAATAGAAGGGTATTACAGACCTTCATCTGTTCTAGACCCTATTTATAAGAGAGAGAACACAAGAAACAATATGCCACCTATCATCAATTATGTGTTAACAGATGGAGAGGATGTTACATTGCGTTTCCTGATGAAAGGTTTTGGAAGTGAGAACTGCTCATCTGTCAGAATGCTTAACCCTACAGCAGGAGAAGATGGCGTTGTGGGTGCAGTTATCGATATGATGAGAGCTGCTGGCGGCAAGCCTTGCCCTCCAGTATTTCTTGGCATAGGTGTTGGCTCTACTATGGATGGAGCTGCGCTGCTTTCAAAAAGAGCTTTCTTCAAAGAAGGTGAGAGCGATTTAGAGAGAAGAATCAAAGCTGAAGTCAATAAGCTTGGAATCGGTCCTGGTGGACTAGGCGGCAGCAACACATGCCTTTCAGTACAGCTTCTTACTATGCCGACTCACATTGCAGGCCTGCCTGTTGCGATGACTGTCAACTGCTGGGCAGATAGAAAGGCTACTGTTCTTATAAAAGGAGGCATCAGATGAAGCGTCAGCTAAGACTTCCTTATAGCGAAGAGAGTTTAGAGATGATTGAAGCAGGGGATGAAGTCATTCTCTCTGGAGTACTGTATGTTGGGCGAGACCAAGTTCATAAGAAGCTTAAAGAAGCTATAGACATTGGCGATAAGCTGCCATTTGAATTTGCATCTGCTGCTATATATTATATGGGGCCATCACCTCAGCCAGAAGGGTTTGCAATAGGCGCAGCTGGTCCTACAACAAGTGCAAGAATGGATCCTTTCTCACCGCTTCTTATTGAAAAAGGACTTAGAGTCATGGTCGGAAAGGGACCTAGAAGCAAAGAAGTCAAAGAAGCAGTAAAGAACTATAAGGGTCTATATCTTCAGGCATATGGCGGCTGCGGGGCACTTTATGGCCTCGCAATAAAAAAGAAAGAGGTCGTTGCATATCCAGAGCTTGGCCCTGAAGCGCTTTTAAAACTTGAAGTCGAGGATTTCCCTGTCTTCTGCATACTCGATAGCAAAGGCGGAGAGTGGAAAGGCTAGAGAGATCTCAGTAGCTTATAAAGCTCATCATAGGACGAAACAGAGTAGGTTGCTTTATCAGATCTGATGCCGTTGAAGTTAATGTATACAGAATCAATACCTGCATTAATAGCACCCTGGATATCACTATTTTCACTGTCTCCAATGACTAAACACTCATTTGGGGACATTTTTAATGCATCTAGGACTTTATCAAAATACTCTTTATGAGGCTTATTTGAGTGCAGCTCTTCGCTTATGAAGAGATGTTCAAAATAAACTCGTGTATCTGTGCCTGTTATTCTGCCACGCTGTACTTTTGCTATTCCATTTGTAATCATGCTCTTTCTCATGTCTTTGATTGACTCTAGAAAATCAACAGCACCATCAATCATGATTCCATTCTCAGAGAGCATTGTAATGAAATCTTCTCCAAGCTTATTGCCGTCTAAATCCAATCCAAGTAGCTCTAGAAAGCGAGTGAATCTATAACCTTTGAGATGCTCTTGAGTCATTCTTCCACTCTCATATTCTCTCCAGCAATAGTCATTGGCTTTATGGTAAAGCGAGATATTCTCATCGCTATAAGGAATGCTATAGCGGTCAAAGAGTTCCTTCAGCACTATTTTCTCTGTCGCACCAAAATCATATAGAGTTCCATCTGCATCGAATAAAAGATATTTAGACATAGCCGCAATATAGCAAAATATGAGAACTCTTTGTAGACTTTGAAAAAGAATTGATTATTTTAATAGGAGGAAGAAGCAAATGAAAAGATTTCTCTATTACTTAATATCTGGTGCGCTTGTGCTTGCTTTAGGCATCTTCATGATAATGAAGCCTGCTGCATTTGCAAACATTGCAGTCACAATCTTTGCTGTCTATATGATAGCTAATGGACTTAGAAGCCTTTATTTCTTCATAAAGCTCCGTAAGAGCGCAAGAGCTATTGGAATCACTTTATCAGCTAAAGGATTATTGAATACAATCATTGGCCTAGCAATATTGGTCATCGCACTCTGGAAGCCAGAATCTACGCTTAAAGCACTTGTCTATGTTGCAGCTGCTGGTTTCTTCATTGATGCTCTATTTGATATCATCGACCTGATAATCGTAAGAAAGTACTCTATTCTATATACTTCATCTGGCATCGAAGCTATCTCATCAATAGTAATTGGCTTAATACTATGCTTATTCCCATCAGCTGTAGGAAAGATCAGCATCTATCTAATTGCAGGCGTAGTGCTTATTATAGGCACTATCATGATCAGCTATGGCGTTCACTATCTTTCTCTATTGAGATTCAAGAAGAAGCTTGAGAAGACAGTCAAAGAAGCTGATGTAGAGTTTGAAGAAAAAGTCTGAAATTTTCAAATAGAATATTGACGCGCTTTTTCATTAAGAGTAACGTTTGACTATGAATTTCAGAATGCATCACATCCATCATGTAAGAGTTTGTTAACACTAGCCATGTGGTGGATTTTCTCATAACTAGACCTCCCGTGGTGGAGGCCTTTTTTTATACATAGGAGATGTAAAAAATGGAAAGCGTATTAAGAATTGCTATTCAGAAATCGGGCAGGCTAAGCGAGAAAAGCTTAGATATCATCAGAGGCTGCGGCATAGATTTTGGCCAGGAGTCTCGTGTCCTCAGAGAGAGAGCTACAAACTTTCCAATTGAGTTTCTCTATGTTCGTGATGATGATATTCCAGTATATGTGAACGATGGAGTTGCAGATATCGGTATTGTTGGCAGGAATGAATTTGATGAGAGTGGTTATGAGCTTGATGTGCTGAGAGATCTGAAGTTCGCAGCTTGCCGCTTATCTATTGCAGTGCCTCAGGGCTTTGACTATAAAGGCCTTGAGAGCTTAGAAGGAAAGCGCATAGCAACAAGCTATCCGAATATAATGACTAAGATTCTGAAAGAGCGTGGCGTCAATGCAAAGCCTGTCGTTGTATCTGGCTCTGTTGAAGTAACTGTCCAGATTGGTATTGCTGATGCAATTTGCGATCTTGTTTCAACTGGAACAACACTAAAAATGAATGGTCTTGTTGAAGCAGAGCCTATCTATAGATCAACTGCAATCATGATAGGTGGACCTTCATATAAAGCGAGCGAAGAGAAGCAGCTGATTCTCTCTCGTCTCTTAGAGCGCATGGATGCACTTACTCTAGCTAAAGATAAGAAATACATCCTATTCAACCTTCCGAAAGCAAAGCTGGAAGAAGCTTGCGCTGTAATTGGTGGCATGAAGAGCCCTACAGTTACTTCTCTTATGGATAAAGACTGGGTCTCTGTTCAGAGCGTTGTCTCTGAGGAGGGCTTCTGGGCTATTTTTGAAAGCTTATTAGCACTAGGTGCTGAAGGCATTCTCGTTATGAATATTGAGAAGATGACAAAGTAATATGGAGTATTTGCGTTATGAAGAGCTCTTTGATCCAAAGCTCTTAAAAAGACCAGACCAGGATTTAAGTGAAGTTTCGAGTGCTGTTGATGAGATTCTCTCTAGCGTCAAAGAGCGTGGAGACGAAGCAATAAGAGAGTATGAAGCTCGTTTTGATGGCAGTAACCTCTCTTCTCTCTATGTAACAGAAGAAGAGTTTGAGAATGCTGAGAAAGAGCTGCCAGAATCACTCAAGATGGCTATCATCGAAGCTCATAAGAACATTGAAGCGTTTCATAAGAGTGAGCTGCCAGCAGGAGAGTCTGTTGAGACTGCAAAGGGCGTGTTATGCTGGCGTCGCATAGTCCCAATTGAGAAGGTCGGGCTATATATCCCAGGTGGCACAGCTCCTCTTTTCTCAACTGTATTGATGCTAGCAACTCCCGCGCTGATTGCAGGCTGCAAAGATATAATCCTTGCAACTCCTGCTAAGAACAATCGTGTAAATCCTGCTATTTTATTTGCTGCATCAGTTGCAGGGATAAAGAAGATAGTGAAAGTTGGCGGGGCGCAGGCTATAGCTGCATTCGCGTATGGCACAGAGTCAATCTCTAAACGTGATAAGATCTTTGGACCAGGTAATAGATTCGTATCATGCGCAAAGCTTAAAGTATCATCATTTGTTGCGATTGATATGCTTGCAGGACCATCGGAGGTGATGGTAGTTGCCGATAAAGAGGCAAATCCTCTCTTTGTTGCTTCTGATTTACTCTCTCAGGCAGAGCATGGAAAGGATAGCCAGGTAGTTCTCCTTATAAAGAGCAAAGATAAAGAAGAAGCAAGAGAGATCTATGAAAGAGTTGAAGAAGAACTTGAGAAAGAGATTAACAAACTCAATAGAAAAGAGTATATGCTTCCGTCTCTATCGCATTCAGTTGCTTTCTCTTTCTCTGATAATGATTCGCTAATAGCTGCTATCAATCTATATGCGCCTGAACACTTGATAATAAACACAGCAGATGCTGATGATATCCTCTCAGGTGTTGTTAACGCGGGTTCTGTATTCTTAGGCCAGTACACTCCAGAGTCTGCTGGTGACTATGCGTCGGGCACTAATCATACACTCCCTACATCTGGTTGGGCAAAGAGCACAGCAGGTGTCTCTGTTGACTCTTTCATCAAGAAGATGACAGTGCAGAGAATCACAAAAGAAGGAATCAGAGAACTGGCTCCAGTTATAATGGAACTAGCAGGTGCTGAAGGCTTGACAGCTCATAGAGAAGCTGCGGAGGTGCGAATTGAGAACGATTGAAGAACTTGTGAACCCTCATATTCTATCGCTTGTTCCATATAAGTCTGCGCGAGATGACTTTCAGGGAAATGCTGATGTTTATATCGATGCCAATGAATCTTGGTATGAGAATGAGTCTTCTGCTAATAGATATCCTGATCCTTTAGCTAGAGATGTCAGAGTGCTTTTGGAAGAGAAGCTTGGTCTTCCTTTTTCACGCACTGTAATAGGCAATGGCTCTGATGAGCTTATAGATCTTCTGATACGCATATTTGCAGAAGCAGGCAAAGATAAGATCTTGATTGAGACTCCAACATATGGCGCATATAGCGTATTTGCATCTATTAACAATGTTGGAGTGTTAGATGCGCCATTGAAGAGAGATTTGACTCTAGACATAGAAGAGATGAAGAGATCAATCAATGAAGATAGGCCAAAGCTTACATTCATATGTACTCCGAATAATCCAACAGGCAAAGTTTATAGCATTAAAGAGATAGAAGAGATTTTGAAAATCAATGATGGCATTACTGTTGTTGATGAAGCTTATGCAGACTTTGCTGATAACTTCGAAAGCGCAATTAGTTTGATTGATAAATATCCAAAGCTATGCGTTATGAGAACACTATCTAAAGCGTGGGGCATTGCAGGCGCAAGAATCGGCATATTGATCTCAGATAGCTATATAAGAGACTTAGTCGTAAAAGTTAAGCCTCCTTACAATGTGTCTGTGCTAGCTCAGAGAGCTGCAATATCAACTCTTAAGGACTCTGATAAAGTCAAAGAAATCAGAGATAGCGTAGTTAATATGCGCAATTCGCTTTCAAAGGAGCTTCTGTCTTACTCTTTTGTAAAAGAAGTGATAAATGGAGATGCAAACTTCATACTAGTCAGAGTAGATGATGCAGATAAACTCTATGCTTATCTTTCTAAAAGAGGAATCATAGTCAGAAACAGAACTCATGAGCGCTACCTTGAAGGGTGCTTACGAATTACAATCGGATCGGATGAAGAGATTGGGAAACTCAAGGAGGCACTTAATGGCTATGAAGGATAATAAGCACATTCTGTATACCCCATCATCCCTCTTGCTCGATAGTGCATCTGAGCTTCGAGAAAACGTAATTGGATCTCTTTTGGAGATTACTAAGCGCAGAGATTACACGCTTATTCTTTTAAGTGAGCTAGATGAAAAAGCTAAAGCAAGGCTTGAAAGAGAAGGTATAGTCTTCTCTCGATATGTTTTGCCAGAAGAGAAAGACATTGCATTCAATCTCTCTCTGGAAGTGGAGATTGAGAATGCAAAGCCTCTTAAGCTCTCTTCTTGGAAAGATATTGCCTCTTATTTGACAGGTGATGAGCTTTTAGCTTCAAGATGTGCAAGTGTCAAACGCAAGACTCTTGAGACAGATATCGAGATTGATGTCGATTTGGATGGGACAGGGCGTGGAAGTGCCAGTACCAAGCTTCCTTTCTTTGACCATATGCTTTCGCAGCTTATAAAGCACTCAAGATTCAATCTGGATATTAAAGCAGATGGAGACGTGGAAATTGATGAGCACCACACAGTTGAAGATATCGCAATAGCGCTTGGCGAGGCTGTTTTAACAGCGCTGGGCGATAAGCGGGGCATAGAGCGCTATGGCTTTGAAGTGCTTATGATGGATGATGTTGTAATAACTCTATCTCTGGATTTTTCGCAAAGAGTAGATTTCATCTATGATGTTGAGTTCAGACGTGAGCTTATAGGTACATTCCCATCAGAGCTATTCAGACACTTCTTCAGAACTTTTGCAGATAGCGCAAAGTGCAATCTGTATATAAGCGCAACTAGAGGCGGGGATGCGCACCATACTGCAGAAGGCATGTTCAAGGCATTTGCACGTGCCCTCAGAAAAGCTGTAAGACGAATCCCTGGAGAGAGTTCTCTTCCTTCTACTAAAGGAGTTCTATGATGATTGCTCTTATAAAATACAATGCAGGAAATGTCTCTTCTGTTTTATCTGCACTTCATAGAATAGGAACAGAGGCAAAGCTTACAGATGATCCTGAAGTAATAAGAAGTGCAGACAAAGTCATATTCCCAGGTGTCGGAGAAGCTTCTTCAGCGATGGCTTATTTAAAGGCTTCTGGACTTGATAAAGTAATCAAATCACTTGATAAGCCATTTTTAGGTATATGTCTGGGACTTCAGCTGATGTGTAAAAGAAGCGAAGAGGGAGATGTGGATTGTCTTGGAATCTTCCCAAATGTAGAAGTTGAGCGTTTTCCTGAGTCTAAGAGCTATAAGATTCCGCATGTTGGCTGGAACACTATAGAACCAAGTGGAGATAAGCTTTTTGAAGGGATTGAGAATCAGAGCTATGTCTACTTTGTGCACTCATACTACGCAGAACTTACAGATAGCGCTATAGCTTCAACTATATATGATGATCTTGCTTTTGCTTCAGCAATCAAGCGTGATAACTTCTATGGTCTCCAGTTCCACCCTGAAAAGAGCGGAGAAGTCGGAGAGCGGATTCTAAGAAACTTTCTGGAGATCTGAAGATGTTCATCATACCTGCAATTGATTTGATAGATGGAAAAGTTGTCCGTCTAAAAGGTGGCAACTATAGCGAAAAGACAGAGTACAGTGCTAATCCTCTTGATATGGCGCTTCGTTTTGAAGAGACGGGCTTAACTCATCTCCATCTTGTTGATTTAGATGGTGCCAGAAGCGATGGACCAAAGAATCTGAAAGTGCTTGAGACTATCGCATCAAATACTAAGCTTTCTGTAGATTTTGGTGGCGGAATAAAGACAAGAGAACACCTTGAAAGCGCACTTTCTTCTGGTGCAAAAGAAGTAAGCCTTGGCTCAATAGCTGTCAAGAAAAGTGAAGAAGTAATGAGCTGGGCATCTTGCTATAAAGATAGGATCATATTATCTGCAGATGCGAAGAATGAGCTTATTGCAATAAGCGGATGGCAAGAAGAGACTGGTATTTCTCTATTTGAGTTCATAAAGAGCTATAGAGCTAAAGGCGTTGATAAAGTAATCACAACAGATATATCGCGTGACGGTATGCTTACAGGTCCTGCGCTTGATTTATATAAGAAGATACTCTCAAAGGAGCCTGGTCTTAAGCTTATAGCATCTGGTGGAGTCAGCTCAAAAGAGGATTTAGCTGCGCTAAAAGACGCAAAGCTTTATGGCGCTATTGTTGGAAAAGCTTACTATGAGGGCAGGATTACTCTCAAAGAGCTTAAGGAGGCAGATGATGCTTGCTAAGAGGATAATCCCATGTTTGGATGTCAAAGATGGACGCACTGTAAAAGGTGTGAACTTCGTCAACTTGAAAGATGCTGGGTCTGCTGTAGAGCTTGCTGAGTTCTACTCTAAGCATGGTGCTGATGAACTTGTCTTTTTAGATATCACAGCAACTGTTGAGAAGCGTGATACGCTATACTCTTTAGTTCGTGAAGTTGCAAAGCGGATCTCTATCCCATTCACAGTCGGTGGTGGAATAAAGAGCGAGGATGATGTTGAGAGAATACTTGCATCCGGTGCTGATAAAATAAGCATAAACAGCAGTGCAGTCAGAGATAGAACTCTGATATCTAGGCTTCAGAAGCGCTTTGGCTCTCAATGCGTAGTGCTTGCGCTTGATGCTGTTTCTTCTCCTTCTATGCTCTCTGGATATGAAGTTGTAATTGATGGTGGCAGAACAAGAACTGGCATTGATGCACTAGAGTGGGCAAGAGCAGCTGCAGAGGAAGGCGCAGGTGAGATTCTGTTGACTTCTATGGATAATGATGGCACAAAAGAGGGCTTTGCAGTTGACTTAACATCGATTATCAGTAGTAATATAAACATTCCAGTCATTGCATCTGGCGGGGCCGGAACTATGGATGATTTCAGAGAGATTTTCCAGGAAGGTTCGGCTGACGCAGCACTTGCTGCTTCAGTATTTCACTTCCATGAAATCGACATAATAGAACTGAAAGAATACCTCAAAAGCAAAGGTATTCCAGTAAGATTTTAAGAGGGGTTATGACAATAGATTTCGCTAAGGGAGATGGTTTAGTACCTGCTGTTGTACAAGACGCAGTCACACGCAAAGTCCTTATGGTTGGCTATATGAACGAAGAGGCATATAGACTGACACTAGACAGAGGACTTGTAACGTTTTTCTCTCGTTCTCGTGGCAGAATCTGGACTAAAGGAGAAACAAGCGGCAACTTCTTGCAGCTGAGAGAGATCTTAGTTGACTGTGATGGGGATACGCTGCTTGTAAAAGCAATCCCATCAGGTCCTGTATGTCATACTGGCCAGGATACTTGCTTCGGAGAAGAGAATAAGCCAGGAGAGATCTCATCATCAGAATTCCTTTTCTATCTTGAGTCTGTAATCAGAGACAGAAGAGCCAATCCAGTTGAAGGCAGCTATACTAACCACCTCTTCTCAAGAGGTCTCAATAAGATTGCACAGAAAGTAGGCGAAGAGGCTGTAGAGCTGGTAATCGAAGCAAAAGACAATGATAAAGAGCTGTTCTTGGGTGAAGCTGCAGATTTGATGTATCACTATCTTGTGCTCCTTGCTCAGAAAGACAGCTCTCTATCTGAAGTAATTGAAGTTTTGAAAGAGCGTCACTCACGTTAATTCTGCTATAGATAGCAAATCGAGAAGATCTTCCTTTGAGAGTGTAGATAGAGAGATGTTCTCTGTCGATATTATCTCATTGGCAAGGTCTTTTTTGCTTTCCTGAAGCTTTACGATTCTCTCTTCAATAGTGTTTTCAGCAATCATCTTATATACAGTCACACGTTTAGTCTGGCCAATTCTATGAGCTCTGTCTGTAGCCTGATTCTGTACAGCTATATTCCACCATGGGTCGTAGTGTATTACGATATCTGCAGCTGTTAGGTTGAGACCTGTGCCGCCTGCTTTCAACGAGATTAAGAATAGTGGAACAGCACCTGCATTGAATGAGTCTACTAACTCCATTCGCTTTGCTTTGCCTGTCTCTCCTGTGATTTTGTAGTACTCGATTCCTGCTTTTTTCAGATCTTTTTCCAAAAGCTCAAGCATCGATGTGAACTGAGAGAAGAGCAATATCTTATGGCCACCGTCGATTGCTGAGCCTATAAGGTCCAGAGTTGCACTGCGTTTTGCCGATTCGCCTTTGTAGTTATCAAATACAAGTGAAGGATCGCAGCATATCTCTCTTATTTTCATAAGCTCCGCAAGAATTGCAATTTTCTGCTCTTTGAAGTTGTCTGATTTCTTGAGCATACCCTTTGTCTTTGCAACTTCTGCTGTATATAGCTTAAGCTGTTCACCTTCAAGTGGTGTTATTCTTGTCTCTTCTATTTTCTCTGGAAGATCTTTCAGTACATCACTCTTAATGCGCCTCAGAATGAATGGCCCTGTAAGCTTTCTCAGACGCTCTGAAGCTGCTTTGTCACCATCTTTTTCAATTGGATTAGAGATGTATTTCTTGAATCTCTCATGGCTTAGAAGGAAGCCTGGCATCAAGTATTCAAAAATAGACCAGAGCTCGCTTAGTCTGTTTTCAATAGGAGTACCTGTGAGAGCCAGACGATGCGTGCTCTTAATAGCTCTTACAGCTTTCGCTGCAGCTGTGTTATGGTTCTTGATAAACTGTGCTTCATCAATAATCTCGATATTGAATCTGATGTCTTCATAGGAGGTGATATCACGTTTTAAGAGATCATATGATGTTATGAGGATATCATAGTCATTATATTGTTTGATTATGGCTTCTCTTTCTTTAGCGCTTCCTGTGACTGTGCATACCTTTAATCCTGGCGTGAACTTATTAGCTTCAGATCTCCAATTGAAGACTAGAGAGGCTGGAGAAACTATAAGCGCTTTTACTTCTTTTCCTTCTGTTTTGAGTGCTTCAAGCATAGCGAGCGTCTGCAGCGTTTTGCCGAGTCCCATATCATCTGCAAGTATTCCGCCAAAGCCATGCTCAAAGAGAACTCTCATCCATCTGTATCCATCTTTCTGGTATCCTCTCATTATTGATTTAAGAGATTCAGGAACTTCATAATCTGACTCATTTATAGTCTTGAATTCTTTGATCAGCCTTCTGTAGCTTTGTCCGCTTTCTAAGCTTATTGCATTGTTCTCTTGTAGAATCTGCTCTATATAGAGTGCTCTATAAAGTGGCAGCTGAATCTTTCCATCAACAAAGTCTTTGATAGAGAGATTGGATGTTAAGAACAGCTCTCTGAGTGCAGATAGATCTACATTGCTGATATCTACAAAAGAACCATTTTTCAAGCGATGATATTTCTTCTTATTCTCATAGGACTCAAGAATCATCACAAGCTCTTCAATAGATAGTCCATGAGTGTCGAGTTCGAAGTTTAGAATTCCATCTTCTTTCTCTTCAATATCGATGATTCCATTAACAGGAGGAAGTTTATTGACAACTATATTCCTAACAGCATCTGTTGCATTCACTTCTCCCTTTTCCATCAATATCTGGATAGAATAGGTTAGGAATGCATATAGCGCATCATCGTTATTTTGGAGTGTCCACTTTTTTCCGATTACGTCTCCAGATGGGAATAGCTCTTTTAGGTCAGCTATGAGGTCCTCTGCATATGCTTTAAGACTTGATTTCACTCTAGTGCAATAGTTGTAAGCGGGAGGATATATTTCATACTCTTCGCCTTCGCTCTCCATTATAGCTTTGCAAGTGAGTGTATCTTCTTCGATATCCAGATAGAATTTGTATTTAGGTGCTTCTTTGAGTATTCCATCCAATTCATCTAGTGCATCGTCTTCAATCTTTCCATAACGTCTAAGCTCTGGGATCATTCTCTGATAGAAGTTGTCTATTAGTCCAAGTCCAACAGTGAAATCAAATTCACCATTCTCATTTGCAGCATTTGATAAGGCAATTGCTGAACCAAGATTTGATAGCTTTGTTCTTTTCAGATAGCGTTTATCGATCCAATATGTGTAGTCAACTGTTTTATAGTGGCCAGAGATCTTGCCGCTTGCTTTGACGCCAACAATAGTACCTTTATCTTTCAAAGGCGTAACTTTCATAGTCAGCTCTGGCCCTACTTCTTCCATCCCTAAGAGAGGGATATCATTTAGAAGTACTTCCTGTCCTTGTATTCTTTCAAAGAAGTTATCAAGTATGTTTGTTAAAGGAATCGTATCTTTATAATATGAATAGTAATAGTTATCTCTATTTAGCGCGAGATCGACTTCATATTGCTTAATGATATCCATAACGCATTTTGCTCTCTCTGTAAGTTCTGCGTTGCTGAAATCAATAATATTGTTAGTTGCTAATCTATATTCATTCTTATACTGATATGCTTCAAAGAGCTTTATAATGTCTCTGACTTTATAGAATCTGCCATTGCCGGACTGTACTTTGAGACTTAGCGTTTCACTGCTATAAAAAGACCCCATTGTGCAAATATTAGGCTCTATATCAACCGTAGTTTTAGCAAAAATAGGGGTCTCTTTATCATTTGATAGAAGAGGTTTTCGCTCTATTTTGAAGTTTGATAGAAGCTTTTTAGCTGTCTCATCTGAATAGTCTATCAAGTCTCTGTTTTCTTCAAGAAACTTAAGCATTGTAATCAGTGCAGCTGTTTTATGTACGCATAGCTCGATAATGCCATCTTTATTAGGGGAGTATATGTTGCATTCTTCTTTTTCTTTATTGCGATAATTTGATATAAAGCGTATGCAGCGGATTTCTGATATTCCTTTTTTTCCGAGCACTATTCTGACAGAATGTGTACCAGATACGCCTATTGAGTACCATAGTGCTTTACCTTTAGAATCTTCACTGATTGTAAGCGATCGTCCTGCTACGTCTTTATTTTCAATTAGATTTATAGCTTCATTGTAAGTAGCTAAAGTTGGTTTATAGATTTCAAGAGAGTTGCCTAAGTTCAAGTAATGAGGTTTTCCATCATCATTGAACTCAAGAGTTTTGAATAGTTTGACTGGAGAATGAGGTATATTGGGCAGCTCTTTATATTCTACAGTAGTAGCTTTAGCTTTGCTTGTAGTCTTTCTTTTAAAGATTCCTTTTCCGAAATCATTCTCAATCCTATATAGTACTGCAGCCATGTGCTTGCAATAAGTATGCTCTTCTGCATATGGACAGCCACAAACAGCTTCTTTCACTTTGCCATCTTCAAGCTCAATAGTAACGTCATAGATATCTGAGCCTTCTACTACTGCTTCGAAAGTTACTTCGTCTTCTGTCCAAAGCTCGCTAACAGCATCGTTTAAGAAATAGACATATCCTCTGCTGAGGATCTTAGAATTGAATAGAGTTCTCCAACCAGTCATATTAATCTCCATATCAGCATTCAACTTCTTCAGTAAGAGAAGCAAACATCCTATTGTATAGTTCTAGCTTATCTTGTTCTATAGCTTCATGCTTCCTCTTTATATTTAGCCAGATAAAGGTGATATACAAAACTGGAATTATGAATAACAAGAGCTTTGGGAATATGTCTGGATGCTTTGTATAGAATGTTAGCCCTTTCTCTTTTCCAAGAGCTATATCATAGATGCCATAGCACTCTGTAAATGGAGTTAGCATATTCTCTATCTCTCCATTTTCTTTAATGAGGCATGTTATTCCGCTATTAGTGCTTCTTAAGAGCGGTCTTCTTGTCTCAATTGCTCGAAGAGAAGCAAGCTGCAAATGCTGCATCTCAGCTTCAACTGAGCCTGACCAGCTGTCGTTTGTGAGGTTTATTAATAGGTCTGCGCCGTTTTTTACAAAGCCTGCAGAAAGAGATCCAAACATATCTTCAAAGCATATTGGAGTTGAGAATCTGACTCCGTCATATTCAAAGACAGTCATCTCTTCTCCTTCTTCCCACCATTTGTAGTCATTGGCTAGCAATAACTCATATAAGCGAGGGAATTGCTTTTCATATGGGAAGTGCTCTGTAAATGGCACAAGCTTCTGTTTTCTATATGTGCCGAGAATATCGCCAGAGCCGAAGAGTATTACTGTGTTGTATGTCTTCCAGTTCCAGGACCCATCTGGAAGGAATGCAGGTAGCGTATTATCATTTATAAGTCCTTCAGGGTTTCCTGTGATAAGCGGGACTCCGAGGTTCTTTCCAAAGTCTACAAATGCATCAACGAGTGCTGATGTTATTCTCGATGATGGGTATGCCTTATGCCATGATACAGATGGTACGAATGCCGTCTCTGACCAGACTACGAACTCTGGATTTTCTTTCATTGCTTCTTTGCTTAAGCTTCTCAGAGTCTCAAAGTTCTTCTTATATGTCTCATATCCACCTTTCCAGCTATCTGCTGAGTGCTGTACAGCTGCGACTCTTATTACTCTCGCCATCTTTTTTCTCATAATAAGAAACAACAAAGAGTCCAATTGAAAGGTTCATGATTGAGATTATCAGATAAATAATAAAGTCTTTTTTGTAGAATCTTTTCTTTGATAGCATTTCTCCGATCATTGCACCAACTATGACTATCAAAAGCACTATAAGCCATGGCCCTGCGCATGATGCACTTTGAAGCAGTGCAGGGTGGAGATAGAGTGCTGATGAAGGGTTTCCATATGGATAGCCTAAGAAGCCTAGCTCTGTTAAGTAGTAATAGAGTGTCAAGAGCAGTGCTTGGATTATATAGCCACGCTTTTTAGTAAGTGAGCCAGCACTTCTCAAAAGCGGGAATAGCACTAGATATTGAATAGACTCAAGAGTAGGGGCAATCAGAATCGCAAGCGGATGGAATGTCTTAAGCCAATAGTTGTATATAAGGTAGAATAAGAATCCATACTCTAAGCCAAAGAATGCATTAGCTATATATGAGCTGGTATCGATTATGAAGAAAATTGGTATGTAAGCAAGGAATATCAAAAGGCCATAGCCTTTTTCAGATAGAAGGCCAGGAAATGCAAAAGACGAGAAAAGCGCAGCTAATGCTGTCAGCACTATGTATAGCAAAAAGCGCAAAGGCTTTGTTATTCGTTTATTCATTACATTGATTCTAACAATTTTAGCTCATCAGAGTTACTATTTATATGTGAAATATCTGACGTGGAATGTTAATGGACTCAGAGCTATAGTCTCAAAGGGCTTTGAAGAATATATGCGCACTATCAATCCTGATATCATAGGAGTTCAGGAAGTTAAGATGAGTGCAGAGCTTCCTCAAATAGAGCTTACAGGGTATTACGATATCTAGCCGAGAAAGCCCACGAGCTTTAGCCGTGGGATGAGAGGCTCAAGTCTTATTATTTGCAGCGTTTGAGATGATTATGTTGGACTTAAATTGTTATACGTGTTAAAATTAAAGTATAAAGAAAAGGCAATAATCTGTTATTGAAAATCTTTAAGTATCTATCTTAGAAAAAGTGCTTTCTTGCACCGTGTTGTTAGAAAACCTCAATTAAATGCGTGAATTGAGGTTTTACCCTCTATATCGGTG
>CAKQJZ010000030.1 GCA_934247875.1 uncultured Spirochaetales bacterium | reverse complement strand
GTTATAGGGATCAAAAACCTTGATTCATGCACTGAAATGCTGTTTTTCATCCCCGTTTGCAGATCAAGAGTTATATATTTTATTCTATGCGTAGAATAAAAACAGCTAATTATTGTTTTGGATATAGAATGAAAAAGTGTGTAAATATCATTTTTATCGACTAGAATAGAAATAGAGATAAAAACTAACGAAGAGGTTTTGACGAAAAAAGAAAAGGTATTACGCGGCTTATGCTTTGTAATACCTTAGTTTATAAGCAAGAACTATTAGTTGTTTGCTGAACCTGCCTGAGCAAGTGTGATAGCTGAAGTTACTACGATATCTTCAACAGAGCAACCTCTTGATAGGTCTGATACTGGCTTAGCAAAGCCCTGAAGAATAGGACCATAAGCTTCTGCTCCAGCTAGGCGCTGTACAAGCTTGTAGCCAATATTTCCAGCCTGAAGATCTGGGAAGATAAGTGTGTTTGCTTTTCCTGCAACATTTGAGCCTGGAGCTTTCTGAGCAGCAACAGATGGAACGATAGAAGCATCAAGCTGAAGTTCTCCGTCAACCTTAAGCTCTGGGCACTTAGCTTTAACAAGTGCAGCAGCCTCTGAAACTTTATCAACAAGATCACCCTTAGCTGAGCCCTTTGTTGAGTATGAGAGAAGAGCAACTACTGGCTCTGCTTCCAAGAATACTCTGCAGCTCTCTGCTGAAGCTTCTGCAATCTCTGCAAGCTGTTCAGCAGTTGGGTTAGGGATTGTTGCGCAGTCTGCGAAGATGAATGAACCATTTACGCCATACTGTGTCTTATCTGTAGCCATAACGAAGCATGAAGATGCGCTCTTGATGCCTGGCTTGCACTTGATGATGTTGAAGCAAGCTCTCAGTACGTTGCCTGTTGTTGACTCTGCGCCAGCAACCATAGCATCTGCATAGCCTAGATGTACTAGCATTGCACCCCATCTGAGCTGGTCTACGATATCGACTCTAGCCTGCTCGATTGTCATGCCCTTATGCTTTCTAAGCTCATAGTACTCTGTTGCGAACTCCTCTTTCTTTCCGCACTTCTCTGGGTCAGAAATTGCGATACCAGTAAGGTCTACGCCGATTTCTGATGCAAATGCTCTTACTTTCTCCTCGTTTCCAACTAATGTAACAGAAGAAGCAAGTCCCTCATCCAAAATCTTTCTAGCAGCAGTAACTGTTCTCTTCTCAAGGCCTTCAGCTAAAACAAGACGCTTGTTAGCTTTCTTAGCAAGACCCTTCATCTTCTCAGCAAATGTCATTGTAATATTTCTCCTAAGTGAAACTTATTTGTATTTTCAGTCTATACCCAACAAAATATTTGTTAAAGTGGTCATCCTCTTTTTCTCTCTCGCTTGCGTAAAATCTCTTATAAAGGCTATTCTAAGTGCTATGAAGATCGGAGTATACGGGCTAGGGCGTTTTGGCTCATTCTGGGCAAGCTCTCTAAAGAATGCAGGTGCAGATGTCATTGCATATTCACGCTCTCCTCACACTCTTCCAGAGGGTGTAAGAAGCGCAAGTGAAGATGAAGTTTTAAGTGCACCTTATATCTTTTTCTGTGTAGCAATATCAAGTTTTGAGGATGTGCTTAAAAAAGTAGGATCAAGAATCGGAAAGGATTCTGTCGTGATGGATACCTGTTCTGTCAAAACATATCCTGCTAAATGGATGAAAGAATACATTGGAAAAGATATCTACAAAATAGCAACACACCCGATGTTCGGACCTGACTCAGGCAGAAATGGGCTAGAAGGGCTTTCCCTTGTCATGTGTCCTATCTCTCCTATAGATGACCGCTATATAGCAATCAAGACTCTCTTTCTTGATATGGGACTCAAAGTCCTTGAGATGAGTGAGAGAGAGCATGATGAAGAGGCTGCATATTCACAAGGCGTTACACACTTTGTTGGCCGTGTGCTTGATGAGATGAAGCTTCAGCCAACTGAGATAGCAACGCAAGGCTATAGGTCGCTTATGACTATTGTTGAGCAGACATGCAACGACCCGCTTCAGCTGTTTTATGATCTTCAGCGCTACAATCCATATGCGAAGGAAATGAGGCTTTCTCTCCAGGTTGCTATTGAGAAGGTTCTCAATAGACTTGCCAAAGAGGAAGATAAGATTTGAACGTATTTGTCTATACACTTGGATGCCGTCTTAACCAGGCAGAGAGCGAAGCGATTGCTGATGCTTTCAAGAAGGCAGGATTCTCAATTGTCGGAGAAAGAGCTAAGCACGATATAGTAATCATAAATACATGCACTGTCACAAGCAAAGCAGAGCAGAAAGCACGACGCATGATCAGGCTTTTAGCTGTATCATCTGATGCTGTGATTGTTACAGGCTGCTATGCAGAGCTTGCACGCTCTGCACTTGAGACTCTCTCTGATAACATCGTTATTTTCTCTCTCAAAGAGAAAGCTGCGCTATTAGAGCTGCCAGAGCACATAAAGAGCAAAACATCTGAGGGGCTTTCAGTCTATGAAGCTGCGTCTGCTTTTGTCCGCGGAGAGCGCAGTGTATTTGACTTTGATCCAACTTCTTTTTCGTATCATTCAAGAGCATATCTGAAGATACAGGATGGCTGCGATAACCACTGTGGTTACTGCAGGACAAGCATAGCCAGAGGTCCATCTGTATTTTTAGATGAAGCTGAAGTTGTAGAGAGAGCAAAGAGGCTTGAGCACTTAGGCTTTCATGAGATAATGCTTACAGGCGTAAATCTCACTAATTACAATCATAGCGGAGATGGACTAGGTGGACTTTTGGAAAAGCTTCTTGATTCTCTTGGAGACGATATCAGGATAAGGCTGAGCTCTATGGAGCCAGACCATGTCGATGATAGAGTGCTTGAAGCTATCAAAGACAAGAGAATGCAGCCTCATTTCCATATACCTATCCAGAGTGCATCTCCAAAGGTACTCCAAATAGTGAACAGACACTATTCGATAGACCATGTCAGATATATCATCGAGAAACTCAGAGAGTATAAAGATGATCCATTCATCGCTTGTGATATCATAGCGGGGCTTCCTGGAGAAGAAGAGGAAGATTTCATGATGAGCTATAATTTCCTGAAAGAGAATAAGTTTGCAGCACTTCATGTATTTCCATATTCACCTCGCCCTGACACAGCGCTCTACAACTCTCGCTTGAAGCCAGAAGAGAGAGTCAGAGATGAGAGAGCATTGAAGCTGAGAGAGCTCTCACTTGAGATGTCAAAAGAGTATTTGGAGCGCCAGGCGGGAAAGTGCGTTGAGATACTCGTTGAAGGCAAAGAGTGCAAAGAAGGCACAACTGGCAACTATTTAAAAGCTGCGATAAAGAATGAAAAAGGCCTCGCACTAAAAGAGGGAGGCCTATATAAAGGAATCATTACTTCGACAGATCCAATCGTTGTTTCTCTTTGATTGTTAGCTTCTGCTCCTGAGTTGTTACTCTGGAGTATGGAGGAATGTTTTCTTTGATCCATGCACTGGATGCGATAGTTGAGTGCTCACCTATTGTGATATCTCCAAGAATTGAAGCATTGGAGTATATTGTTACGTAATCTTCTATCGTTGGGTGTCGCTTAGCACCTCGCAAAAGCATTCCGCAGCCATCTTTAGGAAATGACAGCGCGCCAAGCGTAACGCCTTGATAGAGCTTTACGTGGTTTTTGATTACTGTTGTCTCACCGATTACTACACCAGTTCCATGGTCAATGAAGAAAGACTCTCCGATAGTCGCACCAGGATGGATATCGATACCTGTCTGGCTATGGACAATCTCATTCATCATTCTTGGAATAAGCGGAATCTCCATCTCATAGAGGATGTGAGCAATTCTATGAACAATCAATGCTCTGATAGAAGGGTAGCAGAGAATGACTTCATGAATGCTCTTAGCCGCAGGGTCTCCAACAAAGCCCGCCTCAGCATCAAGCTTTAGCATAGCTCTGATCTCAGGAAGCTTAGTAAGGAGCTTATCTGTTGCATTCTTTGCATCTCTCTGAAGGTTCCTCTCGCTTTCTTTTGAGTTCTCATATGCAAGTGAGAGGTATATTGATTGATAGAGGAGGTTAGCAGAGATCTCAAGGTGCATGCCAACAATCTCTTTAAGGCTTGTATTGTCTCTTATTCCAGCATGCCCTGGGAAAAACAAAGATACTAATTCATCTTCCATCTTCTTGATATCTCTCATAGATGGGAGTGGATTAGTACCATGTTTGAATTGATTATTATTGTATCTTCCAAAGGAAGTAAGATAACTATCTAGATAGTTTGAACAGTCGTAACGCATAAGATGAAAATATCACTTATGAGAGGATTTGACTATTCTTCACGTGCTTTTCTTCTTTCAATAAGCTTCTCTTTTTCTGGGTAGATATACTTAGCAGCAATAATAGCAACAATGCACTTTATGATATCGCCAGGAATGAATGGAACAAAGCCAGCCATCAATCCCTTCTGAAGTGTCATATGGCGCTGATACATCAGATAGCCTACACCTATTACATAGATGATGACTTCCATTAAAATAAGCGCAAGAATGGCTCTTACTATGCTCTTATGGTCTTTCTTTACGACTAAAGCACCAAATAGCGCAGCTATAGGCATTGAGAACAAGAAGCCGCCAGTTGGGCCAAGGAGTGCTGCAAGTCCGCCGCCTGATGTGAAAATAGGAAGGCCAATAGCTCCTAGAAGGATATATAGTGCTACTGATAGAAATGCTTCAGTAGGATTCAATAATAAAGCTGCTAGGAATACAAAAAGAGTCTGAAGTGTGATTGGGACAGGGATCATAGGAATCTTAATGAATGTTCCAGCAGCGATAAGTGCAGTAAATAGTGGTATTAATAGGTACATTAGTAAACCTCCAAACAGCAAAGAGTTTACATAATGCACCTATATTAAGTCAATTATTTTGATTTGTTTTCTTCGATAATAGTACTGATCAATGAATTCTTATCTTCACCCTTTGAAAAACGCATTCCATCTTTTATTACAATACCTTCAAAGCTGGAACTGAGATTATCAACAATAGCTTTCTGATCTTCTTCTCTTATTGGTCCGTACGTATTGAGGTTGCGTCTTAAGTAGCCATGCGTATAGCCTGCAACAAACGATTTGACCTGGTTCACATCATCATATAGCTCACGATAAGTCTCATTGATTGATACATGATCAGGATTGTCTTCGTCGAGTATTGATTCATATGGAATCTCGATTACTGCCACGCCTCTAACATTTGAGCGGATAGTCTTCGCAGTAGTGAAGTAGATAGGTATATTGTTCTTATCTAAGATGGAGACACAGATCAAGCCCTCATGATCTCCTCCTTCACCTTTGCTCTTGTGCTTCAATGCCTTGTCGATGATACAGCTTAGTGACTTCTCATCTTCAGCAATATCCATGCAGAAAATCATCTCATTAGGTTGCTTGGGTTGCTTTGTTTTGCTCATTTTCTAATCTCCTTATACTTTATCTATCGAAATAAAACTGATTTTGACTAAGTTTTTTGGAAAATATTTCTGAATGTCTGAAAACAGTAGCTAACGTATGTTTATCTTGTTATTTCTGTATCAAAACTAAATCTTCTTTTGCAACAAAAAGCCAATGTGTGATAATGTTTCTCCATGGATAGGCAAAATGTGACAATAAAAGATATAGCGCTGAAGACAGGAGTATCGAAAAGCACAGTTTCCCGTGTGCTCTGCAATGATATCCATGTCAGCCCTGAGACAAGAGCCAAAGTCCTTGCTTGCGCTAAAGCGCTCGATTTTGAGCCTAACTATTTTGCCAAAGCCTTAAAGACACAGCGCAGCAAAACTATTGCATTCTTTGTTCCGAATATTGAGATAATGATTTATCCAGCAATAATCCAGGCTATGGAGGATGAGACGCTCAAGAGAGGATACACAATCCTCTTGTGTGATATCCAGGAGAACAAAGAGATTGCCAAAGAGTATATCAGAAAGCTTAAGAGCGGAAGCGTTGATGGCTTTATATTCTCAACTGCTTTCTGGAATGAGAGTGATAATAAAGAGATTCTGGAAGCTAAGGAAACAGGGCTTCCGTGCCTTAATCTTCTAAGAATTGACGGCTCTGACACTCCATCTGTTTCTCTGAACAATATGAAGGGCTCAGAGATGGCTATTGACTATCTCGTTTCAAAGGGAAGACGCAAGATAGCCTACCTTCAAGGCCAAGAAGAGCTGAAGCTTTATCGCGATAGATACACTGGCTACATAAATGCTCTAGAAAAAAACAATCTGGTTTTTGATGAGTGCTTGGTGTGGCATGGCATAGATAATGGAAGCATGGTTGTATCTCGTGAGATCAAGAATGCCGTTAATGAAAACATCAGTTTTGATGCTGTGCTCTGCTCAAGCGATAACCTTGCAGTTGAAACTATTCATACTCTTAGCCAGTTAGGACTATCTGTTCCAGATGATGTAGCTGTCATTGGCTATGACAATGTTCCGATCTCTGAGCTTCTTGTTCCTCGTCTGACTGCTATTGGGCAGCCTTTTAAAGAGATGGGCAGAAAAGCAGTGAATGTCCTTGTCGATATGATAGAAGGGAAGGATAGAGAGGGTGAAAAGCACTTTACTTTCGATCCGATCCTAATCGAAAGAGACACTGTAAAATAACACTGATGAAACAATCCTGTTTCAGTTCATTCTTGTGTTCTCCAGTATGATCAATATTTTTCTTTGCTAAACAAACAGAGTATGTGATAAAATAGTTATGGGAACGATTCCATGCATTATAAAGTATAAGACAGTTTTGAGTTGATGGATTGTTCACTATTGATGGCGAAGAAGCTCTTTTAGAGAAAAGAGGAATAATAAAATGAAGCATGAGAAGTTTCACTATAAAAGCTTAGATGAAGTTAAAGAGAAGTGCAGAGAATTAGGAGTTCATATTCCTTTTTCTAGTGATACAGCTGTACTCAAAACACCAATCAAGATTGGTCCATTTACTGTTTCCAACAGACTAGGAATAGCACCAATGGAGGGTGCTGATTCAACTGAAGATGGAAGACCAAGCAGCTATACAGAGAGACGCTACGTCAATGAAGCTAAAGGCGGCGCAGGCATAATTTGGTATGAAGCTATTTCGATAGTTGAAGAAGGCAGATCATCTAAAACACAGCTTCTGATCAATGAGAAGAACTTGGATTCTTTTAAGCGTCTGAATGAGAAAGTCAAGGAAGAGGGACTGAAGAAGAATGGTTATGCTCCGCTTTTGATAATGCAATCAAATCATTCTGGCCGTTACTCAAATCCAGATAATAAGCCAGCTCCTATGATTGCTGAGCGCAATAGATTTCTTGAGTCTTTCCGCAGTGCAGATGATAAATGCATTGTCAGTGATGATTATCTGAAGCGAATGGAAGATGATTTTGGCCACTCTGCGCTTTTAGCTAAAGAAGCTGGTTTTGATGGAGTAGATATTAAGTCATGCCATGGTTATCTTTTCCAGGAAGTTGCTGCTGCTTATGATAGAAATGGCGAATATGGCGGAAGCTATGAGAATAGAACTAAGCTGTTGAAGAATTCTATTTTGAGCGCAAAAGCGTATGAAAGCGATTCCTTTTTCGTTACTGCTCGTGTTGGTATTTATGATGGATACCCAAAAGACAGCAGAGGCTTTGGACAAGATGAAGATGGAAATCTAGATCTGAGAGAGCCTAAAAGACTTATAAGAGAGCTTCATGATGAGCTTGGTTTGAACTTTGTGAACATCACTATGGGAAACCCATACGCTACAACGCATGTAACACGCCCATATGATATGGGTAAATATGTTCCAGATGAACATCCATTTGAAGGAATAGCAAGGATGTGCTTTGGAATCGGGGAAATGAAGAAAGAAGTTCCAGATATGACTATTTATGGTTCTGCTCCAACTTATCTAAGAGAATATTCAGACTTGTATGTAGCAGGAGCTATAGAAGAAAGCTTAGCAGATGGATTCCTGTTTGGAAGAATGTCATTCGCTGACCCAGATTTCCCAAATGAAATAATCAAGAATGGAAGAATTGATAAGAACAGAGTCTGTCTTACATGTGGAAAATGCGGAGACTTGATACGTTCTCATAAGCCTACAGGCTGCGTTATCAGAGATAATGCTACATTTATGCCTTTCTATAAAGAATGGCTTATTGAGAAGAAGAATCTGCCAGAGAATTTTAGAGGATAAGCTTTATGGATAAAAAAGTTGCTTTGATAACAGGTGCTAGTCGTGGTATTGGATTTGCAATTGCAAGAAGATTGGGTTTAGATGGGTTTCGCCTTGCTCTTGTAGCAACTAGCGATAAAGAGAGAAATAAAGATAATCTTGATATTCTCACAGCTGATAAGTCTGAGTGGATTTATATCCAAGCAGATATTTCATCTTCTGCTGATAGAGAGAAAATAGTCGAGGAGACTTTAAAAAGCTATGGGCGTATTGACGTTTTAGTCAATAACGCAGGCGTTGCTCCTAAAAACCGCGCAGATCTTTTGGATATGAGCGAAGAGAGCTTTGATAGAGTTCTCTCAATCAATACTAAAGGCAATATGTTCCTTACTCAGAAGGTTGCTAAGGCCATGATAGCCCAAGAGCAGTTATTCAAAAAGCGTGGAACGATTATCAACATATCATCATGCTCAGCTGAAGTATCTTCTATTTCCAGAGGTGAATACTGTGTCTCAAAAGCAGGTGTGAGCATGCTTACGCTGCTTTATGCAGATAGATTAGCTAAAGAAGGAATACTTGTTCATGAAATCAGACCAGGCGTCATAGCAACAGATATGACTAATGTTGTTACAGCGAAGTATGATAAGCTCATCGCAGATGGCGTATTCCCGATTGCACGCTGGGGCGAGCCAGAAGACATTGCCAATGCTGTATCTGCTTTCGCTGATGATCACTTTTTATTTACTACTGGCAACTATATCGATGTTGATGGTGGTTTCCATATCAAGAGGCTTTGATGAAAAGAATTGGAAATATAGATAATACTCCTGTTTTTGCTCATGAGAATATAGTCATAGGCAGTGGTGCAGCTGGATTCAATGCAGCTTCTTTATTGAAAAAAGAAGGTTTGGACGTAGTCTTGATAACAGAAGGAATCAAGAGCGGAACAAGCCGCAATACTGGTTCAGATAAACAGACTTACTACAAGCTATCACTCTCTGGAAATGATCCGGACTCAATAAGAGATCTTGCATCCGATTTATACAATGGAAAGTGTGTTGATGGAGATATTGCTTTAGTTGAGGCATCTCTCTCTTCTCCTTCTTTCTTGCGTCTTTCAGACTTAGGAGTTCCTTTCCCAACCAATCGATATGGAGAATACATAGGCTATAAGACTGATCATGATCCTCATCGTCGTGCAACTTCTGCAGGCCCTTATACTTCTCGTTTCATGACAGAGTATCTGGAAAAAGAAGCTAAATCACTAGGCGTAGAGATTGTAGATAATAGCCAGCTTGTAAAGATAATCACGAGAAATGACGAAGTAAAAGGTGCAATCTTCATTGATAGAAAGAGCGCAGAGCCTTTTGCTGTGCTATGCAATAACTTAGTTCTTGCAACAGGTGGACCTGCAGGAATATATGAAAAGAGCGTATACCCAATGAGCCAATTCGGTGCATCTGGCATTGCTTTTGAAGCTGGCGCTAAAGGAAAGAACCTCACAGAATGGCAATATGGCCTTGCATCCTTGAAGCCAAGATGGAATGTCTCTGGCTCTTATATGCAAGTTCTGCCACGTTTTGTCTCTATTGATGAAAATGGGGAAGAGCATGAGTTTCTCTCTTCGTATGTCTATTCTCGTCCAGAGCTGCTTGACCGAATATTCTTGAAAGGCTATCAATGGCCATTTGATGTAAGAAAACTCGAAACAGGCTCATCAATAGTCGATATTCTCTGTCTATTGGAAAGTGAGAAAGGCAGACGTGTTTATCTCGATTTCATCCATAATCCAGATAATGAACCTATTTGCTGGGACGCACTTGGTGCTGAGACAAGAGAGTATCTCTATTCATCAAATGCTACAGGCGACAGACCAATAGATAGACTTAAGACTCTGAATCTTCCTGCTTATGATTTCTATCTCGATAAAGGTGTAGATCTAGAGAAAGAGTACTTAGAGATTGGACTATGCGCACAGCATAACAATGGTGGACTCTCAATCAATTCATGGTGGCAGTCAAATATCAGCGGCCTATTCCCTGTTGGCGAATGTGCAGCTTCGCATGGTGTATATCGTCCAGGTGGTTCTGCTTTGAATGCTGGGCAGTGTGGCAGCAGAAGGGCTGCTATGTGGATCAGCGCTCATCAGAGTCCTTCTTTCTCTCCATCTCTTGATGATATCGAAAGCGATGTAAAGAGTATTCAATTGCTTTTGGATAATGCTTTAGAAGGATCTATTGATGCAGAAGAGCTCTATAAAACTGTAAAGAGCAATATGAGTCTTACTGCTTCAGCTCTGCGCAATAAAGAGAGTATTCTGAAGACGCTTTCATATGTTGAAGAATTATTAGCATCTTTTGATAAGATAAAAATAAAAAGCAAAGGGAGAATCTGGCTTTATTTCCAGCTTAGAAATGCGCTTATAACTCAAAGAGTATATCTCTCTAGCATGCTTGATTATATCGATAAAGGCGGTAAGAGCAGGGGCTCTGCGCTATACAGCGATAAGAATGGAATGATTCATCCATCTCATCTTGATTCTCGCTTCTCATATACTCTTGAGACAGAAGATGAGCCAGAAATACAGGAAGTGCAGCTTGCTGGTGATAAAGTAAGCTTCTCATATCGTAAACCTAATCCTATTCCTCCACTTGATGACGTTTTTGAGAATGTCTGGAGAGAGTATAGAGAAAACAAGAACATCTATTAAAAGAATGCTCTTCATCTGAAAAAAGGTGAAGAGTATTCTGTGTTGTTTTAATTATTGTTAAGATTTAATTCTTAATTAGGAATAATAAATATTAATAATGATTTAATAATTCAGTTTTTAAGATGATAGATCAACTGATGCCGATAATATATGTCGTTTGAACTTAATTCCTTTTAAATTAATTAAATATACATATTAGTGCACTAATTATATATAATCTCTGTTTACCTTTCTTTGATATCTGTTTACTATTTTGGTATGAGTCTTAAAAGTGATGTACTGCGCTTCTTGCTGGAAGCTGGTGGAGATTATGTTAGCGGCGAGAGAATGGCTAAGGAATTCAATGTTAGCCGAATGAGTATTTGCAAAGCTGTTCAGAGCTTAACCAGTGATGATTATGATATTGAGTCTTCTAAGCGTCTTGGATATAGAATCAACAGCTTAGATGTTCTATCTGAGACTACATTAAGACATTTCATTCCATTTGGTGTTGGCATTTATTTCTATAAAGAAACAGACTCAACAAATAACAGAGCCAAAGAAATCGCAATCAGTGGAGCTGAAACGCCGTTTGTAGTTGTTGCAGAGAAGCAAAGCGGTGGCAAAGGTCGTCTCTCTAGATCGTTCTCGTCTCCAAAAGGCGGACTGTATTTCTCGATATGCTTATCTGGCCGAGATGTCCCTGATGTCGATCTTTTGACTACTTCTGCGTCTCTTGCCACAGCTAAGACAATTGAAGAAGTCACAGGTAAAGATATCAAGATCAAGTGGGTCAATGACCTTTATTATAATGGAAAGAAGTGCACTGGTATTCTTACAGAGGGCATAGTGAACTTGGAAGAAGGTGGGCTAGATAAAGCTATCATCGGAATCGGAATCAACTATGAGACTCCTCTTTCTGCTTTTCCTGAAGATCTTCTTTCTATTGTCACATCGCTTTATCCAGATGGAGATGCGCCGATAACAAGAGCAGAAATGATAGCTAAGTGCGTTCATTCAGTTATCGATATACAAGGCAAAAGCTACTTGGATGAATATAGAGCGCGCTGCTTCATACTTGGCAGAAGCTTATATGTCTTAAAGGGCGGAACAAAGAGAGAGGCTACTGCTCTCAGTATTGATGATAAAGGTCACCTTGTTGTAAGGTACCTCACAGGGGAAGAAGAAGCACTTTCTTCTGGAGAAGTTTCGCTTAAGCTATAGCTAAATAGTCAATATTTCTAATAATATATAATGTCTGAGGTAATAATGCTGAATACTCTTAAGAATGCCTGGAAAGAGGCTATTGAAAAAGAACTTAAAGAATATCTAGGCTCTGATGATATCCAGAGTCTCACAATTGGTGTTCCACCTAAAGCTGATATGGGAGACGCTGCTTTCCCAATGTTTGTATATTCAAAGAGTGCGAAGAAGGCTCCTGCGCTTATAGCGTCTGAGGTTGCTAAGCGTCTTGAAGAGAAAGACCATCCATCTGGAATCATCTCAACAGCTGGTCCATATATCAACATCACATTCGATCTCTCATCACTTTCGTCAAGCTTATTTGATGAAGTTGAATCAAAGGGCGATGACTATGGCAAGAGCGATACAATGAAAGGCAAGAGGATGATGGTTGAGTTCTCATGCCCTAATACAAATAAGCCGCTTCATCTTGGCCATATGAGAAACGACAGCCTTGGCCAGTCTGTATCTGAGCTTCTCAAGAGCCAGAATGCTGAAGTAATGAAAGTAAACCTGATCAATAACAGAGGTGTCCATATCTGCAAGAGCATGCTTGCTTATAAGATGTTTGGACACGGTGAGACTCCTCTCTCTACAGGAGAGAAGGGAGACCACTTTGTTGGTCGCTATTATGTAAGATTTGCAACTTGGGAGAAAGAAGTTGAAGAACAGAAGGCAAAGAATCCTGAGATAGTCAATGATCCTTCCTTTGTCGATCCAGATAGCGAAGCACAGAAGATGCTGAAGAGATGGGAAGATGGAGATAAAGAAGTCAGAGAGCTCTGGGCTCTTATGAATAAGTGGACTCTTGATGGCCTTGCTGAGAGCTATAAGAATATGGGTATCTCATTTGATAAGTATTACTACGAGTCAGATACTTACAAATTCGGCAGAGAAGAGGTCATGAAAGGCCTTGAAATGGGCATATTCCAGAGAGAGGAAGATGGATCTGTTCAGATTGATCTCGCTCCTATCAAGCTCGATAAGAAAGTACTGCTGCGCCGTGATGGAACTACGCTTTATATGACACAGGATATTGGCACTGCTGTTAAGCGCCATGAAGACTGGCCATTTGATAGCCTTACTTATGTTGTAGCTTCTGAGCAGCAATATCACTTCAAAGTCCTTTTCTATATTCTCTCTAAGCTTGGCTATAAGTGGGCTGATGAGCTTCATCACCTCTCATATGGCATGGTAAATCTTCCAAACGGCAAGATGAAATCACGAGAAGGTACTGTTGTAGATGCAGATGATCTCTTAGCTGAGCTATCTAAGCTTGCTAAAGCCGAGATTATCGAGAAGGGCAGAGAGGATGCTGTAAGCGACGTAGATGAGACAGCTAAGGCAATCGCACTTGGCGCGCTTAACTACTATCTTCTTCAGGTTCAGCCAACTAAAGATATGGTATTCAATCCTGAAGAGTCTATTTCTTTCAATGGCAACACAGGCCCTTACCTTCAGTACACTGGCGCAAGAATCTCATCTATCCTAAGAAAATATGAAGAGATCAAAGACTCTCTAGAGAATACAGAATTTGATGGCAAGCTCCTCTCTGGAGAAGATGAGAAGACTCTTATAAAGCTGATTGCAGAGTTCCCAAGCATTGCTGCTAAAGCAGCATTGGATTTTGACCCATCTGTAATTGCTGGATTCTTATATGATGCAGCTAAGACTTTCAGCCACTACTATCATGACAATAGAATCCTCGATGCTGAGTCTAAAGAGCTTATAAAAGCCAGAGTAAGGCTTATAAAAGCACTTAGAACAATTGTTAAGAATGGATTTGCCTTAATTGGTGTTCCTTTCTTAGAGGCAATGTAAGACTATCCCCACAATATGTGGGGATTATTTAAAGGTATTATAATGAATTACGAATATGTAACACCAGAGAGCATAGGGCTCTCATCTAAGTCTTTGTTAGAGTTCCTAACTAAGATGGATAATGCACTTGTTCCTATCCATAGCATTACTATCTCACGTAATGGCAAGATAGCGCTTGATGCTTATTGGAAGCCATTTGATGAGAATACGCTTCATAGAATGTACTCATGCACTAAGAGCTTTGTCTCAATTGCAATCGGAGAGCTAGAAGGAGAAGGAAAGCTTTCAATTGAGGATCCAATCATAAAGTATTTCCCTGAGTATGATACTCCATCTCTTTCTCCTGAGCTCAGACGCTGCACAATAAAGAATATGCTTATGATGGCATCTCCTCATAGACGCACAGCGTACAAAGAAGGCGCTAAATCATGGAGTTATATAAAAGAGTTCTCTGACCGTGATTGGGTATCATCATTCTTTACAGTAAAAGCAGATCATGAGCCAGGCGAAGTGTTCATATATGACACAAGCGCAACTCAGACACTTGCGTCTCTTGTTGAGCGTCTAAGTTCAAAAGATCTTCTTTCATATCTCCGCGATACATTCTTGAAAGATGTTCCATTCAGCAAAGAAGCATATGTACTGAAAGCACCAGGCGGCGCTAGCGCAGGCGGCAGCGGCTTGTTGGCAAAGAGCAAAGATATGCTGGCTGTACTTGATAAAGTAATGCATAGCGATAGTGCATATCTAAAAGCTGCAACAACAAAGAGAATAGATACTGCAATCGGCTCTCGTGGTGGCCTTATTGATACATCTTCTGGTTATGGCTATCAGATCTGGATGAACTCTCATGGATATATGTTCTATGGAATGGGCTCTCAGCTGATTCTCGCAATACCAGAGAAAGACATGATTGTTGTAGTTACTGCAGATACACAGGGAAATGGAGGCGCTGAGTCTATTCTGTTTGATGAAATCTGGAGAATTGTTGATTCTGCTTCTGAGCCGCTCCCAGCTGATAATGCTTCATATGATGCTCTCTCTCTGTATATTTCGACTCTAGAACTTAAGAAAGTCGAAGGAGAAGCTATCAGCAACGCAGTCTATGAAATAGACGGCAAAGAGTTCTTATTTGATTCAAACTCTCTTTCTCTGACTTCTCTCAAGTGTGATTTCAAAGAGAGAGAAGGTGTCCTTGCTTTCAAGATTGAGAATGAAGAGTATAAGATTCCATTTGGACTAGGGCATAATATTTTGGCTACTGGGTACCTTGAAGGAAGTGTTCCTATGTACTCATCTGCTGCTTGGCAAAGCGAGAGATGCTTAGCTATCCGCGCATGCTACGTAGGAGAAGAGCTAGGCTCAATTGAAATCCAGCTTTCATTCAACGCAGGAAGATTGACAGTATATATCAAAGAGTGCGGAGAGCTTTCAATCAGGCCAATGAATGGAGTTGCAAGCTCAAGAGCTTAAACGCACTAAGATGCTCTTGATCTCATAGATTGCATTCTCTGTATTTCTGACTGCTTCATTGATTTTCCTGTGAACAAGGTAATCTGCAATGATTCCGTCTGTGAAGAAATCAAAGAATGTTAAGAGGTTGCTTATATCGATGTCGTAGCTGTCATCGATTAATGCAACATCATTCAGCTCACGCTTGAAGACGATGATTGCGTCTTTTGCTCTTTCAAGGAGCATAGATGCTTTATTGAGCTTCATGTGCTTCAAGAGCCCAGAAAGGTTGCCGCAGCCAAAGAGGTCTAGATATGACCAGGCTGTAGCACCTGAGAGCTCGCGCCTTACGTCTTCCAGCGCTCTTAGAGCTATCTCGCCTTTTTCTATTGCTTCTCTTTTCTCTACTGTCAGATTTCTTTCCATATAATCATTATAAAGCAATCAGGCTTATAAAGCTTTCAATATTATTTACGATATCATCTTCGCTTATCTCTTCAGAGAGCACTTCATCAATCAAAGAGAAAAGAATTGAAGAAAAAAGGAATGCTATAGACTTCTGGTCTCTGTTTTCTATCTTCGTAGCTACAGTCTCTGCCTGGCTTTTCAGCATGAGCTTTATAGCATTATTCTCTTCTGCTGCTCTCTCATTGACTAGCTTAAGCTCTGATATAGCTCTCAAGAAGAGATAGTTGTCATCATCTTTCAATAGCTTCTTCCAATTCTCAGCTATAGCTAAGAAAAGCTTATCACAGCTTTCTTTCATATCAAGCGAAAAGCCATTCTTCATCAAATGCTTATGGCCAATAGTGAATATATCGTCAATTATCTCTTCTTTGCTTTTGTAGTAATGGTAGAGCGTCGCTTTAGCAAGCCCAATGCGTTCTCCAAGCGCACCCATAGTTAGCTTATCTATTCCATCAAGTGCGATTATCTCAAGCGCAGCTAGTCTTATATTATCTTTCATATTCTTACTGTATCAACCAACCGTTCGGTTTGTAAATGAGTTTTTTCCACTCAAAGGGCTTTTTGTATCTCTTTTCGCTTGAAAGGATTTTTGAACTAATGTAAAACAACTGAAGATTAAATAATAAAGGACAGAACATGTACGCATTAGTTGAAATCCTAGGCAAGCAGTATAAAGCTGTTGAAGGTGATGTACTTCTTGTTGATAGACTCCCACTTGAAGCTGGTGCTTCTTATGAGAGCGAGAAGGTTCTTGCTATTGTTGACAACGAGAATGCAAAGTTCGGTGCTCCATATGTTGAGGGTGCTAAAGTAGTTGCAACAGTTGGTGAAGAAGTTAAGGGTGACAAGGTAAAGGTCTATAAGTTCCACAGAAGAAAGGGTTATAGAAGAACACAGGGTCACAGAGAAAAGTATACAAAACTCACAATCAATAAGATTGAAGGCTAAGGAGGGAAGAAATGGCACATAAGAAAGGTGGCGGTTCATCCCGCAATGGACGCGATAGTAACGCACAGAGACTTGGCGTCAAGAGATTTGGTGGTCAGTTTGTAAAGGCTGGTGAGGTTATCGTTCGCCAGAGAGGTACTGTAATTCATCCAGGTGCTAACTGCGGTCTTGGTAAGGATTATACACTTTTTGCACTTGTTGCTGGCAATGTTGAGTTCAAAGAGAGAAACAACAGAAAGTACTGCAACATTGTTGAGGTAGAAGCTTAATAGAATGTTCGGTTTTTCAGATGAGACTTATATAGACGTTTCCTCTGGTAATGGCGGCGCTGGATGCGTATCTTTTCATAGAGAGAAATTCATACCTAAAGGTGGCCCAGACGGTGGAGACGGCGGCAGGGGCGGAGATGTTGTCTTTGTTGTTAAGGATAATCTGAGAACACTGGGACATTTGAAAATGATCCGTTCTTTCAATGCAGAGAATGGCAGAGGCGGCCAGGGGGATAGATGCTTCGGCAGAGATGGCAGGGATGTTGAGATTCCTGTACCTCCTGGAACAGTCCTTAAAAATGCTGAGACTGGTGAGATTATCAAAGACCTCACTGGTCTTGATCGCTTTGTCCTTTTAAAGGGCGGCAGAGGCGGACAAGGCAACTGGCACTTCAAGACAGCAACCAGACAGACTCCTCGTTTTGCGCAGCCTGGTGAGAAAGGCACTGCAATGCGTGTTGGCGTTGAGCTCTTAGTCATTGCTGATATTGGCTTTGTAGGCTTTCCTAATGCTGGAAAATCATCGCTATTGAATTTGCTTACAAATGCTCGAAGCAAAGTTGCTGGCTATCCATTTACAACGAAGATTCCAGAGCTTGGCGTTATGCGCTATAACGACCAGGATATAGTTCTTGCCGATATTCCAGGATTATTGGAAGGTGCTAGTGAAGGTGTTGGAATGGGCTTTAAGTTCTTAAGGCACATTTCGAGAACAAAGGGACTGGCATATCTGATAGATCTATCCGATGAGAATTACTTGACAGCTTTCGATATCCTCTCAGGGGAACTTAAGAAATATAGTGAAAATCTGGTAAATAAGCCATATGTGATCATTGGCACTAAGATAGATGAAGACGGAGCTGACGAGCGCTTTGAAGAGCTTAAGAGCAGATTTTCTGGCGTTTCTGTGCTTCCTCTCTCTATTTACGATGATGACTTGTTGCTCCCAGTAAAGCAGGGTTTCATGCATCTAGCAATGTCTGGCGGCAAAAAAGAGGATGCATCTGGTGGCTTTACAACTAAGGTGAATAATGATGCAACCTACAGAGATGAAGTGTAGAAGCGCTATCCTTGGTGGTACATTCGATCCTGTTCATTTAGGGCATCTCTATCTTTTCCATAATATTTATAAGTATGGGAAAATCGAGAAGCTTTATGTGATTCCTGCACTGATTTCAAACTTCAAGCAAGACTCAAAGCCTGCATCTTTTTCATCGCGTTTAGAGATGCTTAGGCTTTCTGTTGCTGATTATAAAGAACTCTTTCCAGAAGATAAGCTAGAAGTAGTAATAAGCGACTATGAAGGCAAAAAAGGCGGAGTCAGCTACACAAGCGAGACTATTAAGGCATTTTTTAAAGAGCTGGAGTGGAATGAGAAGGTCAGCTTCGCTTGCGGCGATGATCTTTTGAAAGACCTCGATAAGTGGCATGACTTTGAGTATTTGAAAGAGAATGTCCACTTCATATGCTTTACAAGGAACAAAGAGAACTTAGAAACTCATGGTGCAGATGTTGAGTTTATACCATCTCCTGTTTTCAATGCTTCATCAAGTGATGTGAGAGATGGAAATCTTGATCTCTTATCTCCTAGAGTAAGAAGGTACGTTGAGAATGAAAAGCTATACTGAGGTTGCTCAGTTTGTAAAAAGCCGCATAAAAGAGAGCAGATATATCCACTCTCTTGGTGTCAAAGAAGTCGCAGCAGCACTTGCTAAGCGTTTTGGCGTAAGTGAAGATGCAGCAGCAATATGCGGCATCTATCATGATTCATATCGCTATAGCGCAGATTCAAATACAGCTCTTTTTCTAGAGTCTAAGGGAGTAGAGCTAGAGGAAGAAGAGAAAGAAGATATAGTGCTTCTTCATGGACCGCTTGCAGCATTCTACATGAGACAGGATGTAGGTGAAGACACCCCAGAAGAGTATATTAAAGCTGTAAGATTCCATACTCTTGGTTCTGTATCTATGGGCGTACTTGGCGCTATTATATATATTGCTGATTTCACAGAGCCAGGGCGAAAGCATCTGAATGAAGAGGATAGAGAGTTCATCTTCTCTTCTTCGACGCTTGAAGAGATGATTATTCGCATTATGGATATGCAAAGAGCATATTTTGATAAAGAAGGAATAAAGAGCGCAAAGGTATCTGATGAGCTCTATGAATATATTAAGAGTGGTGGAAAACTCTGATAGTTGTGCTATCATTGATTTCACTTGAAAGAGGATAATATGAGAGAAGAAATAAGAGAGAAAGCAGAGAGAATCAAGACATATCTTTCAGATCATAGATGTGAGGATGTTGAGATTGTTGATATGAGTGCTGTTGAGTGCTCTTGGACAGATTGCTTTATAATTGCAACTGTTTCATCTGTTGGACACTTGAAGGGTGTTGTACATCAGATCTGGTCTGAGCTCAATGAGCTGGGCCTCAGTGTAAACAACAGACATAAGAGCCCTGGAGATGATGGCTGGGAGCTTATTGATTGTGGAGATATCGTAATCCACTTGATGAGCCAGGAGCTAAGAGATTTCTACAATCTCGAAAAGCTTTGGAGAGCTACAGAGAAGATGTGAGTTATGGCAGTCTTAGGGCTGCCTGTTTTTATTGGCTTTCCCTTTTCTGTTTTAAAGGTTATCTTTTTTAAAGGGAGGATTGGATTTGTCTGCAGTTACTAAGAAAGCTCTTTCTGAGAGCCTTATCAAGCTACTAAAAGAGAAACCCTTATCAAAGATTACTATATCTGATATCACAGGGGATTCAGGAATGAATAGACATACGTTCTATTATCATTTCAGAGATATCAACGACCTGATTGTCTGGACACTTGAGACATCAAGCATACAGGCTATGGAAGGCAAAACAAAAGCCGATGATTGGACAGTAGGTTTCTTAGCTCTATTCGACTGGGCAAAGAAGAACCAGAATTTCATACTTTCTGTCTATCATTTTGTTTCAATAGATTATATATACAGATTCTTCTACGAAAAGAGCTACAAGCTTTTAAGAAGCGTCGTCGATGATGAGAGCGTAGGACTGAGAGTAAAAGAAGAAGACAAAGACTTCATTGCCAACTTCTATAAGTTTGGTCTGGTAGGTCTTGTAATAGAGTGGCTCGACAGCGCTATGATGGATGACCCAAAGCGTATTGTCGATAAGCTTTCATTGATGATAAATGGAGATATCAGACGCTGCTTAGAGAAGTTCGACGCAAATAGAACAAAAACGCTTTAAGGTAATACAACAGATAACGTGATAGACCTAACAAATGGAAATCTTTGATGGAGTCTTGACATGTCATTGTCTTAAGAAAACTTCATTAATGTTTTTATGATGCTGTGAAAGATGTGTTACTCAATTCAACGATTGCAATAAGGGAAAATATGACTTACCCAGAATTCCTTGATAGAATAAGACAAATGGTGACGATTATTGTGAAGGATTACTATGAGGAGCTCTTTGCGATGTATAAAGAGGTTGAATGATGTTTGAGAACAACAATATAGAATACAAAAGAGAACTTGCTGACAGCATTGAGAAGGATGTGGTCTCCTTTCTTAACGGACATGGTGGTGAAATATACATTGGCATAGCTGATGATGGAGCAGTTGTCGGTGTCAATGAGCTGGATGCAGTGCAACTTGCCTTGAGTGATAGAATTAAGAATAATATTCGACCTGAGACACTTGGTCTCTTTGATATTCACACAGAAGAAAGAGAAGATAAGGTTGTTATTCGTCTTTTCATCTCCGGAGGCACTGATAAGCCTTACTACATCGCAAAGTATGGTAGAAGCTCAAAAGGGTGTTTCATTCGTGTGGGTGCGGCTGCAATTCCGATGACGGACAAGATGATAGATGAGATGTATTCTTCTCGTATTCATACCTCCATCAGTATCATGGCTTCTCCTCGGCAAAATCTGACATTCAATCAGCTGAAAGCTCATTATGCAGCAAAAGGGATAACTCTCAATAATCGTTTTGCCTATTCCCTAGGGCTTCTTACGACAGATGGCAGATACAACTTTCTTGCATATTTGCTTGCAGATGAGAACGACATGTCAATGAAGGTTGCGAAATATGCTGGCACTGATAAATGCGATCTTCTTGAAAGCACTGAATAGGGCTATTGCTGTCTTATAACAGCGACCAATCGTATTCTAGAGAGAATGGCAGCAGAGAATATCACTATGACGAAGATAACTTATCCTCGTCGTATAGAAAGAAAGCTCGTTGATCCAGAGCCTCTTCGTGAGGCTCTCATTAATATGATTGTCCACAATGACTACTCAAAAGGATATACACCAGTTGCTGAAATATTTTCTGACCGAATTGAACTGACATCGCATGGTGGCATGGTGTCAGGACAAAGCAAAGAGGACTTTTTCTCTGGTGCATCGATGCCACGTAATAGAGAGTTGATGCGAATTTTCAAGGACTTAGATCTTGTAGAACAGCTTGGTTCTGGTATGAATCGTATTCTCCGTTCATACGAAAGAAGCATCTTTAGAATTTCAGAACACTTAATCCGTGTAGCATTCCCTTTTGCTGAATCCCCTAATGAGATTGATACTTTGAGACGTAGAAATGATACTTCAAATAGCGAATGTGATACTATAAATGATACTTTAAGGGATAAAACTGATACTTTAAAAACTTATAGCGAGACACAGGAAGATCGAATTCTACATGCTTTGTCCAAATCTCCTGATATAACTTATGAAGAACTTGCATCATTGCTCTCTGTCGGAAGAGCAACAATAGCGAGAACAATTAAGAGAATGATTGAAAAGGGTCTTGTAGAGCGCACTGGATCAAGGAAAACAGGAGTATGGAAGGTTCTTAAGTAGGAACCTCAAGGAGTCTACGAAAGAAGATTTTCTAATCAAGATTTCTTCAATCAGAGATAATCTGAATTTATAGCTAAAAATATGAGAAGCCGTACAATAAGATATCAAATTTCATGAAAATCAACTTTTCAAAAGTCATTTTTCATGAAAATTGATTGATAACTGTATTTTTTCAGCTTAAACTATTGGCATGAGATACATTAAACGAGTATTGAATATCAGTCATGACTTAGAAAGAAAGTCACAGTTTCTGGTTGGCCCTAGGCAGACGGGCAAGACCTCATGGATTAGAGAAGAGCTTGATGGCGTTCGTTGTCGTTTCAATCTTTTGGACAAAAAGCTTGTTAAGGCGGCTCTTCGGGTACATCTGTGGGTAAAACAGCAGATATCATGCAGACTCCTTGCTGACATAAAGCCTTCCGGGAAGA
>CAKQJZ010000029.1 GCA_934247875.1 uncultured Spirochaetales bacterium | reverse complement strand
TTTTTACAATTATAGGAATACACCCTTTCTTTTATCTATATCTTTCTCTCAAATACCACCTGCAATGATTTTGACTCAAAATTTTTTGTATTCTTATTAGTCGCTCTCTCTGTAATAACAGGTGTTTTTGCAGCAGGTGGCAAGGAAGCGAGTGAACCAGCAAAGGCTGATACAGCTAAAGAGCTTGTATATCTGAACTCTCACGGAAACGTATGGGATGGAGAGATTGGAGAAGAAATATTCAAGGCCTTCTATGATAAATATGGCATTCGCGTTAAATCGGTTGCTTATCCTTTCAACCAGTACATGGAACTCGTTGAAGTCAAAATGAAATCAAAGGATTCTGATTATGATATCCTGAACGTAGATGCACCTTTGGTAGCTTCCTACTCTATCCGCAACTATCTAGCACCTTATGAGGACTTTGTTGATAGAGCATATATTGAAAGCAGTTTCACAAGAGCTGGTGTTTCTGCTGCTACATACCAAGGAAAAATCATGACTGTTCCTAAGCGTGAGTCAGGAATGGTAATGGTTTATAACAAAGATATTCTCGACCGTCATGGCATACCATATCCAGATAAGAATGGCAGAATGACTTGGGAAGAATGCAAAGCTCTTGCTGCTCAGTGCGTTGAAAAGAAGAACGGTAATACTGTTGTATGGGGTCTTGTTCCAGATCAGATCAACAGAGCATGGAACGTCATGCCAATTGCTAACTCAAATGGCGCAACATGGCTAAGCGAAGATGGATTCAAAGCAACAGGTTACCTTGATAGCGAAAAGAGCATTGAAGCTATGAAGTTCTACCAGAGCTGGTTTGAAGAAGGAATCGCTCCAAGAGGTCTCAATGTAAACGAAGTAAGAGAACTCTTTGATGCAGGTAGCTGCGCATTCATCTTTGGCGACCCAGTATGCTATGCAAGAGCAGTACAGAGAGGCCTTAATGTTGGATTCTGCAGAGTACCAGCATTTGAGAATGGAACACCAGCAATTGGTTGTGATTCATGGCACATTGGTATCAATAATTACTCAAAGCATAAGGAAGAAGCAGCTCTATTCATCAGATTCATCACAGAAGAAGAAGGTGCTGATATGTTCCTAGACTCTCAGAGCAACCTTGGCTGCTGCAAGAGAAGAATCAATGAACTCATTGAAACTACAAACCCTGATACAGAAGTTTATTCACTTCTTGCTAGTGAGCTCGACTACGGCGTAGGCCGTCCAAAGACTCCAGGCTTCAATGAATGGGCTGATGTTGTTGATAACGTTATCGAAGATATCAGAAACGGCGCTGATGTTAAGAAGTCATTGAGTGATGGTGCTCAGAAGATCGATGGCCTCTTAAAGAAATATAGCAGATAAATTCTACAACCGATTGCCGTTTTCGGGAGATTTCTGAAGGCGGCAATCTCTTTTAAGGATGAATAATGTTAATGAAAAAAACAAGACAAACCAGGAAGACAGTAGAAACCTTTATTTTCCTAGCACCTGCTATGATTCTGCTCTTTCTGTTCAAGATATATCCAATACTCATTTCCTTTGTAGGTAGCTTCTTCAATGAATCGTTCTATTCAGGAAGAGTATTCGTAGGATTCGATAACTATATCGACCTATTCCGTAATAATGATTTCTTAAATTCGCTTTGGGTTACTTTCAAATTCAATATAATAACAACCCCATTGCAGATAGTTATTGCCCTGCTTCTTGCGCTTTCTATTGCAAAGCCAAGCAAAGCACATTCTTTCTTCAGAGTAATCTTCATGATGCCAATATGCATTGCACTGACATCTGCATGCATGCTTTGGAATATCATGCTTAACCCTAACCAGGGTATAGTGAATAGCCTCTTGGCACTATTCAGAATCAAATCTCAGCCGTTCTTTACCAGCAGCGCTCAGGCAATGTTCTGCGTTATCCTGATCTGCAACTGGAGAGGCTGTGGATATTGGATGCTTTATCTTCTGACAGGAATCCAGGATGTATCACAGTCTGTGCTTGAGTCAGCAAAGATTGATGGTGCAGGTAGGTTCCGCATAGTTTGGAGCATAATACTTCCAATGATCATGAGATCAATAATGTTTGTTACTGTCTCTGACACAATAGCAAACCTCTTAATGTTTGTACCTGTGCATATGATCACATCAGGTGGTCCTACTGGTTCTACAAACCTAATGATGTATGAAGCATACAAGCGTGGATTCGTCTACTCAGACTTCGGAATCAGCTATTCAATCATCACACTTCTGCTGATTTTTGCATTCATCATCGTAAGAATTGAGATGAAGCTTCTAAAGCCAAAATATTGAGGTGAATATGAACACAAAGAATGATAAAGGAACTATCATATTAGCAATAATCAAATACTTGCTGATGGTATTATATGCAATATTCTTGATCATGCCTGTAATATATGCATTTTCATCTGCATTTAGACCAGCTTCAGAGATATTCAAATACTCAGCGCCTTTCTCTTACAGGACACTTATCCCAGAAAAACTGACATTGGAATCATTCCGCAGCTTGTTCTTTGATTACAATTTCTTAAAGCCACTTATGAATACAGTAAGCGTTTGCTTGATAACTGTAGTTTTGGGAATACTTCTAAATGCTATGGCAGGATTTGCTTTCGCTAAAATCGATTTCAAAGGAAAGGAGTGGATGTTTACACTCGTTATCATCACGATGATAATTCCATTTGAAGCAATAGCAATTCCACTCTATTCGCTCATATACAATATCAAGCTAGTTAATACCAGAACGGCACTTATACTCCCAGCTGTTGCAAATGGCACTTATATCTTCCTATTCAAGAATGCATATGAAGATATCCCTCATAGCCTTTATGAAGCAGGAATAGTTGAAGGAGCATCAAGATTCAAAGTCTTCAGATCACTTTATCTACCGCTTTCAAAACCAATAATGGTAAGTGCAGGTCTCTTGATATTCTTCTACCAGTGGCAATCATACATGTGGCCGCTGCTAGCTGCCAATGCGCCAAATGTACAAGTAATACAGATAGCTCAATCTGTATTCCAGCAAGAATACGGGACACTATGGGGTGAAATATTCGCCTCTATCATCATAACAATCGCTGTACCTTTGCTATTCTTCTTGCCTTTGCAGAAGTATTACACAATCGGTATCAGCACATCAGGAATGAAGGAGTAATTGATTATGGACGAACTAAAGAAAATCATTATTGATACAGATATCGGAGACGATGCAGATGATGCACTCGCTATTGCACTTGCAGTAAGATCAGGCGTATTTGATATATTAGGTATCACCACTGTATTCAGAAACACATACGCACGTGCAAAGATTGCATCAAGCTTATTGTCTATTCTTGATGTACATGATGTGCCTGTAGTTCCTGGAGTTGGACACCCGATAATCAATGAGGCCAATACAATCACTCCTCCTACTCAGTATTTCCCAGAAATGGAGAATGCTCCGATTCTAGAGAATGTCAGTGCAATTGAATTTCTCTATGAGCAAATAAAGAAATATCCTGGGGAAGTCACTCTTGTACCAATCGGACCTCTGACAAATATCGCAATGCTGATACGCATTCATCCAGATGTAATTCCAATGGTAAAAGAGATAGTCATGATGGGTGGCGCTTTCTATTTCCACTATGATGAATGGAATATGGTATGTGACCCAGAAGCTTCTGCAATAGTATTTGGCAGCGGTATTCCAATCAAAGCTGTAGGCTTAGATGTGACACTTAAATGTCCTGTAACAGATGAACTGCAGAATGAGATAAATAGCTTTGGCACACCACTTACAGATCTCTTAGGAAAGCTTCTGCTTCATTATAGAGCAGAGAGAGGCAGAAATACATATTTGCACGATCCTCTTGCTCTCATGGCACTAACCTGCCCTGATCTATTCGAATTCAAAAAAGAGAGCATAAACGTGGAACTCAAAGGTGAATATACCAGAGGCATGACATTCAGAAAGACAAAACTCGGAAAGAGCGTCGTTGATGAGAAGAGCATCGAAGCAGCCGCAACAGTAAAAGAAGCAGAGGCTGTGGAATATTTCCGTCAGATTATATTGCAATGAGGAGCTGCTATGAAATTTCTGGATTATGGTTCGATTAATATCGATCATGTATATAGACTTAACCATTTAGTCATCCCAGGAGAAACGCAATCCTCTTTTGACTATAAGAAGAATGCTGGCGGCAAGGGAGCTAACCAAGCCGCAGCACTAGCCAAAGCAGGGCTCTCTGTCTATATGGCTGGCAAAACAGGAAAAGAGTCTGATTTCATTATCAAGGAACTAAATGAATATGGAGTAGATAGCTCTCTTGTAACCATCTCAGATAACCCATCTGGGCATGCTATTATCCAAATAGATGATTCTGCACAGAATGGCATAATAATATATGGAGGAGAAAACAGAAACATAACTGAAGATGAGATCAATCATGTATTTGAAAAGTTCGAAGAAGGTGATTGGCTTGTATTGCAAAATGAAATCAATATGCTTGATCTGCTGATAAAAACAGCAAAAAGCAAGAAGATGAAAATATGCATGAATCTAGCTCCTTTTGAAAAGACGTTGCTGACTTTGCCTCTTGAAGACATCGACATAATCGTAGTCAATGAAATTGAAGCATCTGGTTTACTAGGTATTGAACCATCTGATGATTACAGCAAAATAGCTATGTCTTTGATAAAGAATTTTCCAAAAAACAAGATTCTAATGACAGTCGGTTCTCATGGCGCATATTGGATTGAAGCAAATAACTTCATTCATGCTCCAGCATATGAAGAATATCCAGTTGTTGACACAACAGCTGCAGGCGATACATTCATTGGATATTTCTTAGCATCAATAGCTTATTGCCTTAATCCTGAAAGTGCTCTGCAAATAGCTTCAAAAGCTGCTGCACTCACAGTCTCTAGGCACGGCGCTATGCAATCCATCCCTTATAAGGAAGAAGTATTTCAAAACGAATATAAATAACAAGTTCTATTGGAAGATAAAAGAAAGGAAATAGCTTTTTTAAGCTATAGAGAGCATTGCTGCTATCTTTTCTTTATCTTCCCTTTATTATATGATTTGCACATCTATATTAAATGGAGATTGAAATGACACCATCTTTACCTAATCCTCCTCTAACAAAGGACCTCGTTCGTGTTCTAATTGACGAAGAGAGCATATCTAGGAGAGTAGAAGAGCTGGCTAATGAGATCAATCAGAATTATAAGGACATAACAGAACCCTTGATTCTCGTTGGAGTACTGAAGGGTTCTTTTATTTTCCTAGCAGATCTTGTTAGAAAGCTAAGGATTCCACACGTTGTAGATTTCATAGCTATATCAAGCTATGGAGCTAAAGGCGACAAGAGAGGCGAAGTAAGACTTTTGATGGATACTAGAGAGAACCTCTCTGACCATCATGTGCTTATCATTGAAGATATCCTCGACAGCGGCAACACACTCTCTTATCTTATCAAGACATTCAGAGCCAGAAACGTCAAAACTGTTTCAACAGCTGTATTCTTAGATAAGCCAGAGCGCCATGAAGTTCCAGTAGATATCGAGTATATGGGCTTTGCTATCCCAGATGTATGGGTTGTTGGCTATGGTCTTGATTACAAAGAAAGATACAGAACACTTCCATATATCGCAGAGATGTATCCACAGAAATAAGGGGTCAATATGGGTAAAATTGAGAAATTCTATGTAAGCTACAACACAGTACACAAGCTCATCAAAGGGCTTGCTAAGAAGATTGAAGATGAAGGCTTTGATCCAGATGTAATCGTTGCAATCGGATCTGGCGGCTTTATCCCTGCCAGAATCATTAAGACATTCATCAACCGTCCTATCTATGCTGTAGGCATCTCTTACTATGGTATTGATCATAAGCATAGAGAGCACCCTACCAAGATCCAGTGGATCGATGAAGTACAGGAACAGCTAAGAGGGAAAAAGGTACTTTTAATCGATGAAGTAGATGACACAAGAGCCACATTGGCATATTGTGTAGGTGAGCTTTTAAGCTATGAACCTGAAGAGATTGCAGTCCTTGTTCTTCACAACAAACTGAAGAAGAAAGATGTCGATTTCCCTCCAGAGATCAAACGCTACTACCCTGCTCTAGAGATTTCAGACATGTGGATCAAATATCCATGGGATGCTGATGATATCGATGAGCACAATAAGATGGAAGCTCTGATGCTCGAGGAGCTTTCAAAGGAGAAAACAAGCAATGAAAACTAATGTCAATGCAGTTATTGGAGTACAATGGGGAGACGAAGGTAAAGGCAGAGTCGTCGATTACCTTGCACAGGATGCCGATATCGTTATCCGCTTTCAGGGTGGAGACAATGCAGGACATACTGTAATCAATGAAAAGGGCAAATTCGCTCTTCATATCATTCCATCTGGCGTTTTCAATCCAGAGACAATGAATATTGTATCAGCAGGTACAGTTGTCAACTTCGATGTAATGAAGCAGGAACTCGATAACATCGAGAAAATCTCTGGCTACAAAGCTGAGAATGTCTTCATCGATGAAAGAGCACATATCATCCTTCCTTATCATATGGCACTTGACGGAGCTGAAGAAGGAAAGAGAGATGACTCTCAGAAGATTGGCACAACAAAGCGTGGCATTGGCCCTTGCTATCAAGATAAAGCTGCACGCTCAGGTATCAGAGCAGCAGATCTGATGGATGAAGAGAGACTTAAGAAAAGACTTGAGATGGCTCTCCCAAAGAAGAACAGAGATCTTGAGTACTATGGTCTTCCTACATACACACTTGAAGAGCTTCTAGAGAAGTGCAGAGAGTGGAAGAAAGAGTTTGGTGATAAGATCATCGATAGCGTTCCAGTTGTAAGAGAAGCAGTTGAGTCTGGAAAGAAGATTCTCCTTGAAGGCCAGCTTGGAATCATGAGAGACAACGACTGGGGCATCTATCCATATACAACATCTTCTAACCCAACAGTAGCAGGTGGCTGCAATGGTGCTGGCATCCCTCCAAGAGCTATCAACAAAGTCTATGGCGTTGCTAAAGCTTACTCAACTAGCGTTGGTGGCGGCCCATACATGACAGAGCTATTTGACGAAGATGGAAAGAAGCTAAGAGATATCGGACATGAGTATGGCGCAACAACAGGCAGACCTAGAAGATGCGGCTGGTTCGATGCAGTTGCAGCTGATTACGCTTGCTACATGAATGGAATCACAGACTTGGCTCTTACCAAGCTTGATGTTCTTGATACTTTCGAGAAGATCAAAGTATGCACAGGCTATATGATTGATGGCGAGTACTACTCTAACCTTCCTGAGACAAGATTGCAGGAAAGAGCTAAGCCAATCTATGCTGAGTTTGATGGCTGGATGAGCGATACAACTAAGTGCAGAACTTACGATGAGCTTCCAGAGAACGCTAAGTCTCTTATCGAGAATATCGAGAAGTTCATAAAGACTCCAATCACAATCATCAGTGTTGGACCTGAAAGAGATCAGCTTATTTTAAGAAAATCTCCATTATCAGAGAATTAAAGCTATAATCCCTCGTTAAAAGCGAGGGATTATTATTGACCAAATATAGGCTCTAGTACATTATTTTCATGAAAAATAATCACCAAGGGGGATTGAAATGAAACCTCGAGTAAAAGCTGTTCTCTTTATCCTTTTTGCTATTCTTGCTCTCTTCACATCATGCTCAAAAGAGAAGAAGAAAGTTCTTTATGTATATAACTGGTCTTATTACACACCAGATGAAGTAATCGAATCATTCGAAAAAGAATACAACTGCAATGTCGTAATGGACTACTTTGCATCAAATGAGGAGATGTTTGCCAAAGTCATGGCATCAGGTGGCGGTGGATACGATATCATATTCCCTTCTGGTGACTACACATCAATAATGATCAAGCTTGGAATGCTTGAAGAGATAGATCTCTCAAAGATTCCTAATGCCAAATACATCACAGATCTTGTAAAATCAAAAGCTACATATGACAGTGAAATGAAGTACTCTGTACCTTACTTCATGGGAGCTGCAGGCATAGCTGTGAATAAGACCAAACTCAAAGACTATGAAAAGAGCTGGTCTATATTTGAACGCGAAGACTTAAAAGGCAAGATGTGCATGATGGATGACATGAGAGAAGTCATTGGAGACGCTCTTATATATCTTGGCTACTCATGCAACACAACAGATATCAATGAACTCAATGAAGCATTCGATCTGATAAACAACAAGTGGAAGCCTAATCTTACTAAGTTTGATGCTGAAGGCTTTGCCAAATCATTTGCAACTGGTGAATACACAGTAGCTCATGGGTACGCAGAAGCATTCTTTGAAGAGATTCCTGAAGATAGATGGGACAATGTTGACTTCTTCATTCCAGACGAAGGTGGCGCAATGTATATAGATAGCATGTGCATTCCTAAAAAGGCCCCGCACTATGAACTTGCGCTAGAATTCATAAACTACATACATGATCCTAAGAACTATGCTAAGTTCCTCGATAGATTCCACTTCCCTGCATCTACTAACAGCGAAGCAGAACAATATAGGACAACAAAGCCTTTCTATAGTGTCGAAATGCTCGAAAAATGCGAAACTAAAGATGACCTGGCTGAAGGCTTAGCCCTTTATAATGAGCTTTGGGAAAAAATAAGATACGTAAATTAATCGGAGGCTAAATGACAACATTCTCTCATGACACATATATAAGTCCATATACATGGCGCTACGGATCAGAGGAGATGAGATATATCTTCTCAGAGGAACACAAGCGAAAACTGCTTCGCCGTGTCTGGATAGCTTTAGCAAGAGCTGAGATGAAAGCTGGAATAGTCAGCGAAGAACAGCTTGAAGAGCTTGAAGCTCATAAGGATGATATCAACATCGAACGTGCAACAGAGATTGAGAATGTAATCCACCATGACTTGATGGCAGAAATCAAGACATACGCTGAAGAGTGCCCTAAAGCAGGTGGAATCATACACTTAGGCGCAACTAGCATGGATGCCCTCGACAACGCAGACGCTGTCAGATTCAAAGAAGCTCTTGATCTTACAATATCTCGCTTAGTAGAGCTATCTGATGCATTGGCAGCTAAAGCTGAAGAGTATAAAGCAACTGCGACTATGGCCTTCACTCATATCCAGCCAGCTGAAATCACTACTATTGGCTACCGTCTTTCACAGACTCTTCAGGATCTTACAGATGATTTAGAAGAGATTGTGAGAGTCAGAGACGCTATCAGAGGCAAAGGCATGAAAGGTGCTGTTGGTACAGCAGCTAGCTACAAAGAGCTGCTTGAGAACTCACCTATCTCATCGATGGAACTTGATGAGATGGTTATGAATGAGCTTGGAATCAAGAGCTACAATGCAGCAACTCAGATTTACACTAGAAAACAGGATCTGAGAATAATCGCAGCTCTCTCATCTCTCTCTTCAACTCTCCATAAGTTCAGCCAGGACTTCAGAATTCTCCAGTCTCCTCCTATCGGAGAATTCTCAGAGCCATTTGGAAAGATGCAGGTCGGTTCTTCTGCTATGCCATTCAAGCGCAACCCAATCAATAGCGAGAAGATTGATTCTCTTTGCCGCTTAGTTGAGAGCTCATACCAGACTGCATGGTTAAATGCCTCTCTTACAGTGCTTGAAAGGTCTCTTGATGACAGCGCTAACAGACGCGTATTCATCTCTGAAGCATTCATCGCAACAGATGAGATATTGCTTACTGAGCTCAAGATTGTCAAAGGCATGTCTATCCATAGCGATGCTACAGCTAGATTGATGGCGAACTATGGAATATTTGCATCTACAGAGCGTCTATTGATGGCACTTGGAAAGAAAGGTGCAGATAGACAAGAGATGCATGAAGTAATCAGAGAAGAGAGCTTAAAGGCTTGGGCAGAGCTTCAGAGAGGCAAAGACAACAACTTGAAAGAGAACCTCTTAAACGATGAGAGAATCCTTAGCTATCTCTCAAAAGAAGAGATAGCAGCACTGCTCAGCGCAGAGGGATACATCGGCGACGCAGTGGAGCGCACAGAGCTTGTAATAAAGGACTATATGAGCAAAAGGCCTGCTCTGAAGAGCACGAAATAGATAGATGCATGAACATAGCGAAGTGCTATTGAAGGCAGTGCCTTCTTCAGCGGCAGCTTCATAGCTCCAGCTGCAGTGCATATAGTCGAATATGGAAGCGGGAATATAGCCGCCATACTCATGAATGGGGAACCATATACTCTTATGTATGGGCCCCATTTTTCATTGGCTTTACCTGTAAGTCTTTTTATGAATGGAATCTTATCGATAAGGACTCCGATGAAATATGATGTGACGCCGCCAAGTGCAGATGCGCTGCCAATGAGTGGTATTACTATATACCACTTTAGGGATGCAACTATTGGCCAGACAAGATCTGGAGAGAGAGGAAGAATGAGAGTATCTACAATATATGCATATAAGAAGACACCTAAAAGCCCGAAGCGATCAAAGAACCAATCTATGACAGCACTGTATTTCTCAACACCCATGCTCTTTATAGCAACTATATAGCTAGCAAAGATTGCAAAGAGCGGAATCAGACCTATTATCAACAGCTTCTTCCACTCAAGCTTTACCTCTTTCGGCTCTTTATCACCACTCTCTTCTTTCTTCATATTATTTCAGAATACCTTCTGCCTTATTAAGAATATCCTCTCCGCTAAAGCTTCCACGGAACATAACGCTCTTACCGCCACCTCTTAAGTTAAGCTCCTCTTTAAGCAATAAGAACCTTGACTTCTCGCCATAGTAGAGAAATGTATTATCGCTGACATTGACGATAAAAGCTTCAATGCCTTCTTTCAGAAGAGGCATGAATGCATCTAAAGAAATGTCAGTAGAGAATATAATAGGATTTTCTCCATTCGACACTAGTTCTTTTTGAGCTAATTTCGCTTCAAGTGCTTTCACATTGTGCTTAAGCTGATAATTCTCATCAAGAAGATGTGAAATAGCACTGCCTAGCTCATCGCGTGATGTAGAGAGAAGCCTATATGCGTTTTTAAGCGCTCTCTCATTCTCTCTTCTCTCTTCTACTGCTTCTCTCGATACATTCCAGATAGTTCTAACATGGCCTCTTATCGACTCTTTCCCAGCATAGTGGATCTCGCCGATCTCTCTGCTGTTAGCAATATGGACACCACCACAGGCAACAACATCCAAGCCTTCAATGAATACGAGCTTAACTCTCCCTTCGACTTTGATAGAGCGACGCATATGAAGGTTCTCTGCTTCTTCATGATCTACCTCTTCCTGGTAAATCCTAAGGCCTTCTCTCACATGATTATTAGCTGAATCTTCAACACGCAAAAGCACTTCATCATCTATTTCACTCTTATCTGTCTCAATAGTGAGAATAGTCTCACCTTGATGAACTGCGACAGTTCCGATTCCAAACTCATGAAAGAGCGTTGCAGACAGCAGATGCTGAGCACTGTGCTCTTTCATGTATTTATATCTATGGTCCCAATCGAGTTTGAGAGCGAGGGGTGTACCTACTTCTGGCTTCTCGCCATCTATAACATGAAGCGGAGTTCCGTCTTCAAGCTTGATTGTGTCTTTGATTGCATACTCACCAAATGAGCCTTTATCTCCTGGCTGTCCTCCGCACTCTGGGTAGAAGATCGTCTTATCAAGAATGATGCCATTGTCTCTGACTTCAGTAACAGCTGCTTCAGCTTCTTTCAAATATGCATCTTTGTAGTATAAAAGCTCTGTCATTTCTTCTTCTCCTCTCTGAGCTTCGCAACAGGGAGTGAGAAATGAAGCTGATACCCTATCACTCTCAGTGCAATTGTGAATATGATTGTAGCGACTAAAACATAGTCTGCTTTTATATTGAAATGAGATAAAAGCAGAAAGAACAAGCCTCCGAATATAGCAGCAGATGCGTAGAAATCGGATGCGAAGATCATAGGGATTTCATGCACAAATACATCTCTCAATACTCCACCGCCAACAGCTGTCAAAGTACCTGAAAAGAGGATGCCGACAGCACCTACTCCGCTGTTAGCTGCCTTTGCGCAGCCTAGTGCTGTAAATACGCCAAGACCTATTGCATCTGCATATGTTATAAGTGACCATCGTCCGTCTATTTTAGATGCAAAAGCAAATACAAGCACACCTGCTATAAGAGAGACAATGATATATGATGCATTCTGATACGCAGCAACAGGCACTGTGCCTAAGAGCACGTCGCGAATCATTCCACCTGCGCATCCGACAGTCATTGCAAAGACCAAGACACCCAGAAAATCCAGCTTATTCTTAACAGCTTTAACAGCCCCTGTAAGCGCAAATACAAATGTGCCAAAGAGGTCTAAAGCATAGAGAAATTCATTTTCCATGGCATTAGGATAATCCAAAGGAAAAAAAGAGCCAACAGAGGTTAACAAGATTGGTTTTTGTATTATATTTATGGCATGGGAAAGATTAGAAGCGCTTGGGAAATTGCCCTAGAAAGAACAGACAATATCGAGATTGATGCTGAGAAAATCAGACATAAGGAAACTATCGACAAAATAAGAAGAGCCGCTGGTGCTTTTCTTATTGCAGACAATAAAGACGAAGAGTCTTTGAGAAACAGCCTTAAAGACTTCAATAGCCAAGATATAAAAGAAGCTTTGAAAAGCTCTGTCATAAATGGCTTATCACTTCCACAAGAAGAAGTAAAAGACGACAGATACGAAAGGCTTCAATGCTTATTGGACACTGCACTTAATGATGAGAACGCTGATGCGCTCTTTTCTCAGATAGTTGCATTCTTAAAGCAATATCCGCTTCATAGGAAGCAGCTTGTAGATCAGCTTAAGGCTCAGGCAGAGCCAATGCTCAGAGAGAAAGAAGAGAAGATCAAGAATCAATATGGAGAAGATGTACACCTTTCTCTTGAGAACGACAAAGAGTTCCTTAATATACTAGATCAGAATCTAAAGCGCTTAGACGACCAATACAATCAGACCCTCGATGGCGCAAAAGCTCAGCTAGAAACACTATTTGGTTAAGAGAAAAGAAGGCATAGCTCAGAATGTGGGTTATGCCTTCTTTCTACCTAATCCCAGTATTTCTTCATCCTTTCTCTGAGTTCCTGCTTATAGCCTTCCCAGTCTGTAATAGGCTTTTTAGCAACGCCCTCTTCACATGCTGCTTTAGCAACAGCAACTGCTTCATATTCAATTACTCTTGGATCAAATGGCTTTGGTACGATGTAATCTCGACCGAAAGAGAATGACTTACCACCATATGCTTTCAGAACTTCTTCTGGAACTGGAAGCTTAGCAAGCTCTGCAAGTGCCTTAGAAGCAGCAAGCTTCATACCCTCAGTAATCTTAGAAGCTCTTACATCAAGCGCACCTCTGAAGATAAATGGGAACCCAAGCACATTGTTGATCTGGTTTGGATAGTCACTTCTGCCTGTTGCCATAATGCAATCAGGTCTTGTAGCTTTAGCAAGATCATAATCAATCTCTGGATTAGGATTAGCCATAGCAAAGATAATCGGATCTTTAGCCATAGTCTTGAGCATCTCAGGACTTACGCAATCAGCAGCTGATAAGCCTAAGAACATATCTGCGCCGACGATAGCTTCTTTAAGCGTTCTTAAATCTGTATCGCGTGCAAACTCTTCCTGTTCTTTTGTCATCTTTCTGCCTTTATAGATGACGCCATCGATATCACAGATGATCAAGTTCTCTTTCTTGACACCAGCTTTGACAATCATTTTTGTGCAGCTGATGCCTGCAGCACCTGCGCCATTGACTACAACGCGCATATCTTCAAGCTTCTTGCCAACGATTTCTGCAGCATTGATAGCACCAGCGCTTACAATGATAGCTGTGCCATGCTGATCATCATGGAAGACAGGGATATCTGAACGTTTTATAAGCTCCTGTTCAACTTTAAAGCATTCTGGTCCTTTGATATCTTCAAGGTTTATTCCACCAAATGATGGAGTCAATGATGCTATGATATCTATAAGCTTATCTGGATCTTTCTCATTGATTTCAAGGTCAAATACATCGATATCAGCGAATCTCTTGAAAAGCACTCCCTTGCCTTCCATTACTGGCTTACTGGCAAGTGCACCTCTGTCGCCCAGTCCTAAGATAGCTGTTCCATTTGAGATTACAGCTACAAGATTGCCTTTTGAAGTATATTTATAAGCATTCTCAGGATCCTCTTCAATCTTCAATACAGGCTTTGCAACGCCTGGAGTATATGCAAGAGCTAGATCTGCTGCGCTTTTGCAAGGCTTAGTCGGGAAAACAGATACCTTTCCAGGAATAGGTTTTGAGTGATAATCCAATGCTTCTTTCTCTAAATCCATAATCAATCTCCATTCGAGAATGGCTTTCCAATAGCTGCTTTTGCTTTAGCCATCTCACTTCTGCTGTTTATCAAAACAGCACCAGTTACAATGCCATCCTCAACAAAATAGGATTTTAAGCTATCTTCACCTTTAATGGAATGTCTTATTCCTCTAAAAACACCAAGGGATGCTACATCTATACCAGCAACTTTAAGCATTGATGAAGGAGAAGATGGAACATAAGAGCTCCCGCTTAAGACAGTGCGTGCCATCTCTCTTGCATATTGCGCTTGGCCAAATGTCATACCATGAAGCTCAGCAGCGTCTCCAAGTGCATAAATTGAATCAATATTGCTCTTTAGATAGCTATCAACAACAATGCCTCTATCAACTTTGATGCCTATAGCTTCGCACAGTTCAACACGTGCTCTGACGCCAGTTGAGAATAAGACGACATCACAGTCGATTGTCGAGTCTTCTAAGATAACGCTAGAACTTGCTAGATCTTTTACTTTTCCATTTGTTATAAGCTTTATGCCCTCTTTCTCTAAAAGAGAAGATAGAAATAGAGCTGAGTCTTTATCGATCATTCGAGAAAGAATATAGTCAGCGCTTTCAATGACAGTCACAGCTATATGGAACTCTCTCTTAATCGATACTGCAGCTTCCAAGCCTAGAACTCCGCCGCCAACTATTACTATGCTAGATGCTTTCTGCAGTGCTGCTCTCAGCTTCAATGCGTCATCCATAGTTCTCAGCGTCATAAGCGCTTTATGCTTTCCTTCAAATGATGGAACAAAAGGATAAGAGCCTGTTGAAAGAATAAGAAAGTCATATGGTATAGAAGAGCCATCAGAAAGACATACAGCTTTCTTTGAGTTATCTATTCTTTCGGCTTTCTTGAATATTAAATCAATGTTCTTCTCTCTATACCAAGATTCAGGATGTATATATAGAGACTCAGGAGGAAGGCCTGTAACAACTTCTCCTACTCTGATTCTATAATAAGGAAGATATTGCTCTTCAGAGAGCAATGCAACATCATACTCTGATGACAATCTAGAAGCAGCTTCGACTCCAGAAAGCCCCGCACCAATAATAACCAGCTTCTGTTTCATAGAATCATTTTATTACGAAAGGAATGATAACGGCATAAAAAAGAACTGACCCTTTCTTCTTTTCATCTTGCAGAAGAGAAAACTATTCTCTTGGAATGGATTATGATTCTGTATTTTCTATGGAAGACTTCTCCGATGGAGATATGAAAATAAAACATAGTAACCAAGAACAAGAAGAGCTCAGAAAAATTAGACAGAAGAAATATATAGACCGTTATCAAGACAATAATCATAAAGATGATTATAAAGAACTATTTTGTGTGTGAGGAATAAATAAAGGTTGCAGTTGTATGTAAAATTGGATTGATTTTTCGGTCTTTAAAACATTAAAGTGTTAAACTTTAAAAGACGGGTCTTCTTTTATCTCTTTCTTATGCTTGCTTGTTCTTTTCATATAGCTAAATCAAACAAAGTATTTCATGCTTTGTTAACATTAGAGGTAAAAATGGTTTAAAAATGATCAAGCTTATCTTATCATTGGGTATATTGAGTGAAAGCGGCTCAGACTTATAAGGAGAAGATCATGACTAGTAGTGAAAGGCAGAAGCGGATAATCGAGTTAGTAAGTAGAAATAAAAGTGTTCAGATAAACGATCTAGTTGAATTATTTGATGTCTCTGTCATGACTATAAGGCGTGATTTTGCAGAACTTGAAGATAAGAAATATATCAAGAGAGTTTATGGAGGCGCTATCCTTAATGAAGAGGAATTGAACAAACCTTATTTCCCTCGTGCCGCTATCAATAGCCATGTGAAAGATCTTATCGCACGGAAAGCTGTAGAGCTCATTAAAGATGATGAGACCATCATCCTTGATCTTGGCACTACCGTATTGCAAGTATCAAAACACCTAGAAGGGATAAAAGATCTAACTGTGATCACCTGCTGTATCCCAGCTATCGCAGAATTGGAGAAATACCCTGATATCACCGTGTATACGTTAGGTGGTGAGCTTAAGCGTGATAACCATGCGTTCTTAGGTATTAATACAGAAGAAGAGATACAGAAGTATTGTGCAGATATCGCTTTTATTGGGGTTGCTGGTATCTCTTTTGAATTCGGGCTCACAAACTATTACCACCAAACAGCATCTCTATGTAAGAAAGTGATGAAGCAAGCAAAGAGAGTAGTCCTCCTTGCTGATAGTACAAAGTTTGATAAAGCCAAATCTGCAGTTGTAGGTAAACTAGATGTGATTGATACAATCATCACAGATGATGGTATCCCTGAAAGTTATTTAAATTACTTTAAAGCGAGCAATATTGAAGTGATCATGGTTGAGAATACCGAAAATTAGCACATTGCGAACATTTCTAGTTTAAAACGAACAAAATATAATAAAAGATTGACAATTATTGTTCTTGATATATGCTTAGTGTAGACAGCAAAGGAGCTAGGCATGAGAAAGAACATTAAAATCGACCACGCAGTTAAAAAGTACGGAAACAACGTTATCATCCCTAATCTCAACTTATTTGTAAAAGAAGGAGAGTTCTTTACACTTCTTGGACCATCTGGATGTGGTAAGACAACCTTGCTAAGGATGATCGCTGGTTTCAATAGTATCGAAGACGGTGATTTTTACTTCAATGATACTCGTATCAATGATATGGACCCTGCTAAACGGAATATCGGTATGGTCTTCCAAAACTATGCTATATTCCCAAACCTCACAGTTAGAAAGAATGTTGAATTTGGTCTAAAGAATAGAAAGCTCCCAAAAGATGAGATTAGAGCTCAAGCTGAAAAGTTCATGGCTTTGATGCATGTCGATGAATATGCAGATAGACTTCCAGAACGTCTATCTGGCGGACAGCAACAACGTGTTGCTCTTGCTAGAGCACTTGCTATCACACCCGATGTTCTCTTGATGGATGAACCATTATCCAACCTTGATGCAAAATTGAGAGTTGAGATGCGTTCTGTTATCAAAGAGATCCAAAATGAAGTTGGTATCACAACTGTTTATGTAACTCACGACCAAGAAGAAGCGATGGCTGTCTCAGACCGTATCGCAGTAATGAATGGCGGTATAATCCAACATGTTGGCACTCCTAAGAATATATATCAACGCCCAGCAAATCTTTTTGTTGCGACCTTTATCGGACGTACCAATGTGCTTGATGGCAAGCTCGTTGTAGAAAACGGAAAGTGCTATATCGTAACAAAATGCGGTTATAGAGCTGAGATAAAAGGTGTAAATGAGAAGTATCAAAGAGCTCAAGATGTCATCTTATCAGTAAGGCCTGAAGAATTTAGGCTTGCAGCTACAGAGGCTGACGGAATGGAAGCGACTATCAAGAGTTGTATCTTCTTAGGGCTTAACACTCACTACTTTGTAACTCTCTCAACTGGAGAAGATGTTGAGATCATTCAAGAGTCTTCGATCGATTCCATCATCGAAAAAGGCTCAAAGATCAAACTCACTATCAACACTGCTAAGGTTAACGTTTTCACTAAAGAAGATGAAAAGAACATCCTTAACGGGGTTATCAATGACAATATAGAAGGGGTAGAATATGAAGCTTAAACAGCAGAAGTTTGACATCTGGCTATTTGTCTCGATAGTCCTGTTCTTATTCTTTATCGTGTTTTTGATCTATCCTCTCTTTGGGATTATGAAACAAGCGGTATACCAAGATGGTTCATTATCACTTGGACAGTTCAAGAAGTTCTTTAGCCAGAAATATTATACGAACACGATCTCAAATAGCGTTAAGGTTACATTGGCTGTAACTCTCACATCCTTGCTAGTTGGCATTCTAATGTCATATTTCTATTCATTCTACAAGCTAAAGTTATCTAAATTAATCTTCACCATAAGTATCCTTTGTTGCATGAGCGCACCTTTTTTAGGCGCTTATTCTTGGATTTTATTACTTGGTAGAAGCGGTGTTATCACAACATTCTTTAAAGAATGCCTAGGGATAAATATTGGGAATATCTATGGCTTTGGAGGTATCCTCCTAGTTCAGACATTAAAGTTTTTCCCACTTGTGTTCATCTATATGAACGGAGCCTTTAAGAATATCGATAACTCACTTATCGAGGCTTCTGCTAATTTAGGGTGTACCGGTATCAAACGGCTGTTCACTGTTATCTTAAGTTTAGTAATGCCAACAGTTCTTGCAGCTTCACTCCTTGTGTTCATGAGAGCGTTCGCTGACTTTGGTACTCCAGTCGTCATCGGAGAAGGGTATATGACCTTCCCAGTCTTGATTTATAGAGAGTTCGTTAATGAAAATGGTGCTGACTTTGGCTTTGCATCTGCTATCTCTGTCATCGCAATCGTAGTAACTGCATTAGTCTTCTTCTTACAAAAATGGGCAACAAGAAAGTTCAGTTTCTCTTTAAACTCACTACACCCAGTTGAGAAGAAGGAAGCAAAAGGCGTTAAAGGGTTCTTGATGCATCTTTATTGCTATCTCGTTTGCTTTATCGCTTTCATGCCACAAGTATTTATCATCTATCTATCTTTTAGAAAGACTAATGCTGCTGGCACTATCTTCTTAGAAGGCTATTCTTTAGGTAACTATAAAGCCGCTTATAACAGACTGCTCGTAAGGTCTATGAGCAATACTGTTAAGCTTGGAGCTTTCGCGCTCTTGTTCATCATCATTATCGCTATCTTGATCGCTTACCTCACAGTAAGGCGAAAGAATGTTCTAAATGATACTATCGATACCTTCTCCATGATCCCATATATCATGCCAGGTGTTGTTATCGGTATCGCACTCTTAACTGCGTTTGGTCGTAAGCCTATCAAGCTAACAGGAACATTTACCATTATGTTGCTCGCAGTTATCATCAGAAGATTACCGTATACGATACGCTCTGCCACAGCAACACTCTCGCAGATTCCGATGAGTATAGAAGAAGCAGCGATAAGTCTTGGTGCTACAAAGTTTAAGACGCTTACACGGATCACAGTTCCAATGATGGGTAGTGGTATCTTATCTGGCGCAATCTTGAGCTGGGTAGCAATCCTAACAGAAGTCTCTAGTGCAATCATTCTGTACAACAACAGGAGTATCACAATGACCATTTCCGCTTATGTAGCTATCACAAGAGGAAATGAGGGTATGGCAGCAGCGTTCGCCGCTATCTTGACCGTGATGACAGTTATATCTTTGATCATCTATCTCAAAGTAAGTAAGTCTGAAGATATCAGGCTGTAAATAAAAGGAGAACAAAATGAAAAAACTCACAACATTATTATTGATCGTTTTATTGGCAACTATGTCAATCTTTGCAACAGGTACAAAAGAGTCCTCTTCTGATACAACTGTCATCGGCGACAAACTCGTTATCTATACTTCAAACACAGAGGCAGAGATCGCTGCTATGACAGCACCTTTTATGAAGCTCTACCCAGATGTGAATATTGAGATTGTTAACGGTAGCTTTGGTGAACTCTTTGCTCGTCTCCAAGCTGAAAAAGATGCACCAATTGCAGATATCATGTTAGGTGGTCTTTCATCCACAGATGGTAGCAAATACCAATCATATTTCATGCCATATGTTTCAACACATAATTCTGAGCAGATCTCTCCAATGACTAATGGATATTACAGTGTATATGGTATGTCTACAGTTGTGTTTGCAATTAACACAAGACTTGAAAAAGAACTTGGTATAAATATCCGCACCTATGAAGACCTTTTAAACCCAGCATTAAAGGGCAAGATCATCTTCTCAGATCCTAACAGCTCTTCAGCTGCTTGGAACAACCTTTGTAATATCTTTGCACTCTATGGTGTTGATAGTCCTAAATCTTGGGAAATCATCGAAGGCCTTATGAGAAATGGTATGGTAGTTGGTTCTTCCTCCTCTAAATGTTTTAAGGATGTAGCAAATGGTGAATATGTAGTAGGCCTCACATATGATAATGGTGCGGTAACCATGTTAGGTGCTAAGGATTATGAGATGAGATATCCAGCAAATGGCACATCAGGTAAAGACTCCTGTTTTGCTATCGTAGCTAATTGTAAGCACCCAGAAGCTGCAAAAGCATTTGTAGAAGCGATGACCTCTAAAGAAGGTACAGAGCTTATGTATAGCATGTATGGTGGTGTTCGTTTCACAAACTCTCAAGTTACAGAACCAGCTACATTCCAACTTGGTAAGACTAAGGACATCAAGTGGGTGGATAGACCTGTAAATGAACTTACAGAAAAGAAAGACCAACTACTTGCTAAGTGGAACGATCTTTATTCAAAGATCTATAAGTGAGAATTTGATGCTCTCACTTTAAAATGAGGTGGGAGCAAATAAACTTATCAATCAAAAAAAATATAGGGATGATATATGGCAAATCGTGCAAATGTTGGATTGATCGGCCTAGCTGTTATGGGCGAAAACCTTGTTATGAATTTAGAGTCAAAAGGGTATAGCGTAGCAGTCTATGACAGATATATCGATGTTGTAGAAAGATTTATGGCGGGCAGAGGTAAAGGGAAGGCTATCATTGGCTGTCATAGTATGAAAGAGCTCATTGACTCATTAGAAACCCCTAGAAAGGTGATCTTACTCATCAAAGCAGGCTCACCAGTAGATGATTGTATCGACCAACTCATACCTTTAATGGAAAAGGGGGATTGCATCATTGATAGTGGAAATAGCTATTTTAAAGATACTATCCGCAGAACAGGATATGTAGAAAGTAAAGGTCTGCTCTATATAGGCACTGGGATCTCTGGAGGGGAGGAAGGTGCATTAAAGGGTCCAAGCATGATGCCAGGAGGTTCTATTAAAGCTTGGCCTCTTATAAAAAATATCTTGCAGACCGTGAGCGCAAAAGTAGATGGTAACATCCCTTGTTGTGATTGGGTTGGTAGTGATGGAGCAGGCCATTTTGTAAAGATGGTCCACAATGGTATCGAGTATGGAGATATGCAACTCATCTCTGAAGCTTATCACCTCATGAAGCAAACACTTGGCCTTTCAGAAGATGAGATAAGCCATGTGTTTGAAGAATGGAATAAGACAGAACTTGATAGCTATCTCATCGAGATTACGAGTAAGATACTTAAGAAGAAAGATGCCGATGATACTCCATTAGTTTCCAAAATCTTAGATAGTGCAGGACAAAAGGGAACTGGAAGGTGGGTAGCAAATACAGCTCTTGAAGCAGGTGTCCCTCTCTCTTTGATCACCGAATCTGTATTCTCTCGTAGTCTTTCTTGCTTAAAAGAAGAGAGAGTAGCCGCTTCAGCTATATACAATAAACCTGTTTGTCAGTTCGATGGGGATAAAACAGATGCTATCGAGGAGATTAGGAAAGCGCTCCTTGCTTCTAAGATAATTTCATATGCTCAAGGGTTTGCACTTATGAAGAAAGTGAGCGATGAGTATAGTTGGGGGTTGAAATATGGAGAACTTGCTTTGATGTGGCGTGGTGGGTGTATCATCCGCTCTACTTTCTTAGGGAAGATAAAAGAAGCATTTGATAGAGACCCAGAGCTTTCAAATTTAGTGCTCGATCCATATTTTAAAGACCTTATCGCTAAATTACTCCCTTCTTGGAGACAAGTTGTAGCTAAAGCATCCTTATTAGGTGTTCCTATCCCAGCTTTCTCATCATCTTTGAGCTACTTTGATGGTTATACATCAGCAAAGCTTCCTGCAAATCTTATCCAGGCCCAAAGAGATTTCTTTGGTGCTCACACTTATGAAAGAGTTGATAAGGAGCGAGGTCAGTTTTTCCACACCAATTGGACAGGGGAAGGAGGGACCACCTCATCCACCTCCTATAATGCATAACTACTAAAGCTTTTCGACCTGTGCGGTTAAAAATTCCTACTATCCATTATGTTTTTCATCAAACCACCGTTTAGGTGGTTTTAATTTAGCCTTCTGTCTTCTATTTAGGAGAAATACTAGTATAGTTAATATTTTGATAAACTTTTATATTACATATATTTTTAGGCTCTTCGGGTACATCTGTGGGTAAAACAGCAGATATCATGCAGACTCCTTGCTGGCATAAAGCCTTCCGGGAAGA
>CAKQJZ010000028.1 GCA_934247875.1 uncultured Spirochaetales bacterium | reverse complement strand
TTAAATTGAAAACCCTAAATGCAGGGCCTCTCGTCATGATAATTCGCTTTTAAAATTCTGTATTGTTTCATAAAAAAAATGTGAAAGATTGCTATAGCCTCAGAGAAGAGTTCTATGGAGGAAAAGGTGATGAAGAAGTTCTGATACAGGTCAAGAAACGAGGTCTCAATGACAAGGACATCTTAAGCCAGTATATTGACTTCTCAAAAAGAGTAAGTGCTATAATCAAAATGAAAGGTGCGAAAAACATCAAGAGAGAACATCTTGTTGCTCTTCTTGAAGGCTGCATAAAAGATGGAATACTATCAGAATTCTTATCGGAGCGAATGTTGGAGGTGATGGATACTATGATGAGCATGTTCAGTGAAGACTACCTCAGAGCCTGCATCAAAGCTGAGGGAATAGATGAAGGTATCGCTATTGGTCAGAAAGAAGGCATCTCTATCGGTCAGAGAGAAGGCATTGCAAAAGAGAAGCTAAGAACAGCCAAAGGAATGAGAGATGCTGGCGTGGACTTAGACTTAATCGCTCAAATAACAGGACTAACTAAAAAAGATATTTTAAATCTCAAATAATAGTTCAGATTTTTGTATCACGTGCTCTATCGACGTATAGAGAGAGCCCTGTATAGCCAGCAAGCCAAGATGCGTTGCGCTCTAGTTCCCCTGCGCTCTTCTTCTCGCCCATTACTTCTAACACACGCTTATCATCACTATTGATGCGAAGAGCTAAGACAACTTGAGCCTTATGCTTCCAGCTAGGCTTCTGATTTTCAGAGTACTCTGGTATGCCTTTTATGAAATGAGTTACTTCTATTCTTTCAATATCATCATATGAAAGCTTCTCTCGCTTCACAAATGGACCAAATCCAAAACGAGACTCAATCTCTTTCTTGTTGTTATCGAATACCCATTCATCTCTGAAAAGGATTGTTATTATCAAAAGCAGAGCAACCATTACAGGAACTATAGAAGAAACAGAAAGCGTATGCTCATCAAGTGCAATAAAGAAGCCTATTGCTATAGGAATCAAGAAGAAGGCACATAAACCTTTAAGTGCCCAAGATGGCCCATAAACAGCTATATTCTTTCCCCTCTTCTCTCTGAAATCATATGAAAACATATTGTTGATATACTTATTTTCCTCCACTTAGTCTACTATAAAGACTATGGAACGCAGAATTGAAGTAATCGGAGAGAGAGAAAGCAAAGTTGTTAAGCACCTTAAGAGGGATGGAGAAGAGGCAATATCAAAAGCAAAACAAAGCATTTCATTTGACTCATGCCTATATAACGCTATTCTCTTTGTCCCTAACCTTGAGAATAATGCACTTGGTCTCTTTATAGAAAACACACAGATAATTGCACTCGATGAGTCAATCCTTGATTGTCAATATGATGCAATCAGAAACATATTCCTACATGAACTTACACATGCTTTGGAATTCAATATCTACAAAGAATGCTCAGGACATGGCGAACGCTTTCATAAGCTATGTGCGTTAATAGGCGTAGAAGAAGGCTTTGAAAGAGCTCGGACAGACATAAAAACAAAACTTGAAGAAAAGAACAAAGCAAAAGAGAAAGTAAATAAGCTTTTGTCGCTTTCAAGCTCGACATCATTTGATGCAGAAGCAGCACTAGCCCTCTCTATGGCCGAGAAGCTTACAAAAGAATATGCATTGACGCTTAATGAAGAGAAAGAAGAGAAGCTCTATTTAGCCCCGCTTATAGAGAAAAGCAGAATAAGCGCATCCGATATCTACATCATCAATATTGTCGAAAGTGCGACAGGTATTTTTGCAGTAAGATCCAGAAATAAGGACATCTCGCTTATTAGAATATTTGGAAGCTTAGAACAAGTTGAGCTTGCTATATATCTATATGACTATCTTGATGGAGAAATAGATAAAGAAATTGCGAGATTGCGTCATCAAGGTAAATCTATAACAAAGAATGGATTTACACTCGGTGTGTATCAGAAGCTTAAAGAAAAGCTCTCTCCTCCTTCCTCTGAAACAACAAAAGCAATAGTACTAGTAAAAGAAGAAAACAAAAGACTTGCTCAGAAACTGTTTTTTAAGGAAAAAAAGCTAAGAAATGAAAAAAGAGCTATAAGAAGTGCAACTAAAGAGAGCATTGAAAGCGGAAATAAGCTAGGAGCAAAGCTTGATTTATCTAATGGAATGAAAATTAGGAAACTAACCTAATAAACACGTTTTTACAATATTTTTACATATAGCATGTAAATTTATGCATTTTTTATACAAATTAACTACATAATTAGCAAAACTCAAACTTTACCAATTGAATAAAAACCTTTAAACTAAAACCTATATTGAAAATTAAGGAGTTTATGGCAATGAAAAAAACTATTTCTATTTTTACAATAGTTCTTTGTGTTGCTCTTCTTTTCGTTTCTTGTGGTGGAAAGAAGGAAAGCACAACGGCTACTACTACAACAGCCACAACAACTACTACTACAACAACAGCAGCTCCAGCAGCTAAACCTGCTGCTACTCCAGCAGCAACACCTGCTGCAACACCAGCTGCTACTCCAGCTAAAGCAGAAACAACTTCTGCATCAGACAAGGTTGTATTCCGCATCTCTAACGGAGCAGAGCCAGAGTCTCTTGATCCATCAAAGATCCAGGGCGTTCCTGAGCATAGACTCTTTGAGACATTCTTTGAAGGTTTGATTATTTTCGATCCAGAGACAGCTGACGGTATTCCAGGTCTTGCAGAGAGCTGGGACGTTTCTGACGACGGCACAGTTTATACATTCCATCTCAGAAAGGCTAACTGGTCTGATGGCACACCAATCACAGCTAATGACGTTGTATACTCATGGCTAAGAGAACTTGCTCCAGAGACAGCATCTCCATATGCATGGTTCCCAGCAATGTTCCTCGCAGGCGCAACAGAGTATAACAATGGTGAGGCATCAGCTGACGCAGTTAAGATCAGAGCTCTTGACGACTATACATTCCAGATGGAACTTCTCGGACCACTTCCATACGTAATTGGTGCTCTTGGCCACTACTCATTCGCAGTTGTACCTCAGCACACAATTGAGAAGTATGGCGATCAGTGGGTTCTTCCAGAGAACTTCGTAGGCAACGGCCCATTCGTACTCAAAGAATGGACACCTCAGGATAAGATTGTTGGCGTAAAGAACGAGAACTACTGGGATAAAGACAATGTAAAGATCGACGAAGTTGTATTCTATGCATCAGACGACGACAACACTAACTACAACATGTACCTCTCAGGTCAGATTGACTGGCTCACAGGTATTCCTCAGGATAAGCTAGATTCTGCTATGCTCAGAAGCGACTATCAGGTAGCTCCTCAGCTCTCAACATATTACTACACAATCCAGACAACTAAAGCTCCATTTGACGATGCTAGAGTAAGACGTGCTCTATCTCTTGCTATCGACAGAGAGACTCTCGTTGAGACAGTTACAAAGGCTGGACAGATTCCTGGTTGGGGTATCGTACCTTCAATGGCTGGATATGATCAGCTAGAGTTCCCACACGATGGAGATATGGATGCTATGATCGAAGAAGCTCAGGCTCTTCTTGCTGAAGCTGGCTATCCAAACGGTGTAGGCTTCCCATCATTCTCACTCCTCTACAATACAAACGATGCTCATAAGATGATTGCAGAGTATGTTCAGAAGCAGTGGAAAGAAAACCTCAACATCGATTGCGTACTTGAGAACCAGGAATGGGCAACATACCTTTCAAACAGAAATGCTGGTAACTTCGATGTCGCAAGAGCTGGTTGGGTAGGTGACTATCAGGATCCTAACACATTCCTTGATATGTTCGTCACAGGCGCTGGCATGAACGGTGGTAAGTATTCTAACGACGTTTATGATACACTTATCAACGAAGCTGCAAGAATGGCTGCAGGCACAGACAGATACGAAGTTCTAAGAACTGCTGAAGATATCCTCATCAACGAAGATCAGGCTATCATCCCATTCTACTACTATGTATCTCAGAACATCATCGATACAAACAAGTGGGGCGGCTGGCACTCAAATACAATGGATTACCATCCTGTAAAGAATGTCTACCTCAAGTAGTTCCATTCAAAGCTAAAGAAAGCACCTTCGGGTGCTTTCTTTTTGCCTTCATAACGTCAAAAAAGATGGTCCGAACTGGACCATCAATTATTGTTTCTAAAGCTTAAATCTCTTTGTATCCATCAGGATTCTTGCTTTGCCAATTGTAGCTATCACGGCACATATCAAGAAGGTTGTATTCAGCTTTCCATCCAAGCTCTTTTAAGCTCTTCTCAGGTGAAGAGTATACAGTAGCAAGGTCTCCAGGGCGTCTTGCAACAATCTTATATGGAACTTTCTTTCCGCTGACTTCTTCAAATGCTTTTACCATATCAAGGACAGAGTAGCCTACTCCAGTTCCGAGGTTGAATACCTCAGTACCTTTATGCTTGAGCATATAATCTATAGCAGCTACATGGCCTTTAGCTAAATCGACAACGTGAATATAATCTCTGACGCCTGTACCATCATGTGTATCATAATCATCGCCAAATACATTGAGGTAAGGAAGCTTGCCAATTGCGACTTTTGTAATATATGGCATCAGATTAGCAGGTATGCCTTGAGGATCTTCGCCAATCATTCCGCTCTTATGAGCTCCGATTGGGTTGAAGTATCTTAAGAGTATTACGGACCACTCTTTGTCTGCTTTAGCCATATCACTTAGGATTATCTCTGACATATACTTAGTCCAACCATATGGATTAGTGCAATTACCTATCTTTGATGTCTCTCTAAGAGGCATCTCATTGTCTCCTGAATAAACAGTAGCAGAAGATGAGAATATGATATTCTTGCATCCGTGTTCTCTCATTGATTTCACTAATGTAAGTGTTGAGTTGAGGTTGTTGTCGTAGTACTCAATAGGCTTAGCAACAGACTCGCCTACTGCTTTAAGTCCTGCAAAATGAATAGCTGCATCTATTTTATCTGTGTCGAAAATGGAATCCAGAAGCGCCTTATCTCTTACATCGCCTTTAATGAATCTGACACTCTTACCTGTAAGCTTCTCAACTCTTTTGAGAGCCTCTTCTGATGAATTTACAAGGTTATCGATAACAGTAACATCGTAGCCCTTTTCCAAGAGCTCAAGTACAGTGTGGCTACCAATGAAACCAGCACCACCAGTGACTAATATTCTCATATTGGACCTCCCCTTTTTTATTCTATTAATTTATTGCTGTTAACTCAATAAACGAGCATAGCTTAGTTTTCCAATAGCGATAAAAAAGAATATAATGGCACTATGATTGAACTTAGGCCAACACACCTTGAAGGTGAAATAGAGATACCAGCATCAAAGAGCCAGACTATCAGAGCTTTTCTGATTGCAACATTTGCAAAAGCAAAATCAACAATAAGGCACCCACTGTTCTCTTTTGATACCAAGAGCTGCATAGAAGCATGCCGCGCGATGGGAGCTAAGATAGATTTCAACGAAGATCAGTCTATAGCTTATGTCGATAGCACAGCTGCATTCTCTGTTTTTGATTCATTGACTATAGACTCAGGCAACAGCGGTACAACGCTATACCTGCTCTTAGGCTTAGCTGCATCTCTTGGCGTTCCTGTAACAATAACAGGAGATAAGCAGCTGTGTTCAAGGCCAATTGGACCACTTGGAAAATCACTTCAGGAGCTTGGTGCTGAAGTAAAGAGCGAAAACGGAAAGCCACCTATTACAATAAAAGGCCCACTTAGCGGAGGACACACAGTAATTGAGTGCAAGACAAGCCAATATCTATCAGGGCTATTGCTTTCATCTCCGCTTGCTAAAGCTGATACAACAATTGATTGCTCTCTCTTATATGAAAAGCCATATGTAGAGATTACTCTCGCTTGGCTTGATAGCCAGCAAATCATATATGAAATCTCTGATGATTTAGAGCATGCGAAAATAAAAGGCGGTCAACACTATAAAGGCTTTGAAAGCTACATAGCTGGAGACTTCTCTTCAGCTGCATTCTTCTTTGCTGCAGCTTTGATAAGCAAAAGCACGATAACAGTCAAAGGTCTTGATAGAAACGATCCACAAGGAGACAAAGAGGTACTTAAGATCCTTGAAAAGATGGGCGCTACTGTCACATGGAATGGCAATGAAGTCACAGTAAAAGGTGGCGACGAGATAAAAGGCGGAGTCTTTGATCTTAACACTATGCCAGATGCACTTCCTATTCTATCTATTGTAGGAGCATTTGCGAAAAGCGATGTAAAGCTTACTAATGTAGCTCAGGCTAGAATCAAAGAGACAGATAGAATCGCTGTCATGTGTGAGAATCTGCAGCTTCTTGGAGTTGAGGCCGAAGAAGAACCAGATGGGCTTATAATACATGGAAAAGGTACTGTCAGAGGTGGCTCTGTAAAAGGCTACGGAGACCATAGAGTCATAATGGCTCTTGCTGTAGCTTCAGCTGGAGCTAAAGAGAGTATAATAATAGATGATGAGAGTGCTGCTGGAGTTACTTTCCCAACATTCTTCGATTTATTCAATAGCTTAAAGAGGTAACAAAAATGTACGATTTACGTTCAGATACTTTCACTCTTCCAAGTACAGAGATGAGAAAAGCAATATATGATGCAGAAGTTGGGGATGATGTTTATGGAGAAGATCCAACTGTAAATAGACTAGAGAGAATGGCTGAAGAGATTACAGGCAAAGAAAGAGCTCTTTTGATTTCTTCAGGCTGCATGGGCAACTTGATTCCAATGATGCTCAAGGGTGGCAGAGGCAAAGAGATAATCTGCGCTAAAGAGTCTCACATAGTGAATCATGAAATCGGTGCAATCGCATCGCTTTCTGGAACTCTTCCAGTTTACGCAGACTCTGAGTACGGCATTCTGAAACCAGAGAGCGTCAGGGAGAAAATCCACCTCTATAGCTATGATATGTCTGAAAGCGCAATGCTCGAAGTTGAGAATACTACTTCAGGGCTTATCTATCCGCTTGAGACAATGAAAGAGCTGAAACAAATTGCAGAGGAATATAAGCTATGGCTCCATCTAGATGGCGCAAGAATCTTCAATGCATCTGTTGAGAGCGGCATCAGCGTCAAAGAATATGCATCAAATGCTGATGATATTACATTCTGTCTTTCTAAAGGTCTTGGAGCTCCTGCATTCTCTCTATTATGCGGAGACAAGGATTTCATTGAGAGCGCAAAGAGACTGAAGAAGATTCTCGGTGGCGGAATGAGACAAGTCGGCTTATTGGCTGCAGCTGGCATTTATGCGCTTGAGCACAATGTAGAGAGATTGAAAATCGACCATCAGAATAGAGAAAAAGTCTCAGATGCGCTGAAAGAGAGTGGCTGGGCAGATGTTAAAATCAGCGCAACTAATATGATTTTCTTTACCTCAACCTATTCTATTGGTAATATAATAGCCGCTTTCAGAAAGAGAGATATCCTCTTCTTGAATGAAGGCAATATGGGTCGCATGGTACTTAGCCTCAATGTAAGCGAAGAAGATACAGAGTACATAGTGAGGACTATAAAAGAAATCGACCCAAAGGAATTTGAATGAAAACAGTAATTGCATTATATACAGCTACAGGCAACACTCTTTATGTTGCATCTCAATTCAAAGATATAGAGATTCACTTCATTGATAAGATTCTCGATGGAAGTGATAAGCTTCCAGATAAAATCGATAGACTTGGAATCATGTTTCCTGTCTATAACAAGGGAATACCTCAGATAGTTGCCAATTTCGTAAACACTACGCTAAAAGAGCGTGATAATAGCGACATTGGCTATGTCTTCGCATTCACGACTAACGGCGGAAATCCATATTCTCACTTATATTCTTTTGATAAGCTTTTGCAGAATATCAACCTGAATCTCTCTTATGCAGCAACTGTCAAGCTGCCATATACAAATCTGAAGAAACACAGGAAACTGACTTCTGAAATGGAAACACTTGCTTTTGCAAATAAGATGAAGCGAAAGACAGATAAGATCATTGAAGAGATAGAGAATGAGACTATCAAGCTTCCTAAAGCACTTCCTTTTGCACGCACCATTGGAGCATTGTCCAGAAAAGCAAATAGGAAATACAAAGACAATAAACTCACTCTAGATAGCTCTAAATGCACTAAGTGCAATGTCTGCTACCATATATGTCCTTTAAATAACATCGAAAAAGACACAATCAGATTCAAAGACAAGTGCAATGATTGCTATGCTTGCTATCATAGATGTCCTGAGCATGCACTTCTTTTCAAAGATCAAGATGGACAATACTTAGGACTGCAGGATACAGAAGCACTATGGAGAAGATAGATTTTTCAAAAACAGCTGATAGAGAAAATACGAACAGCGTAAAGTGGAATAAGGATGCTATAGCAAATATTGCATCAAATAGAGATGCAAAGCCTTTCTGGGTTGCTGATATGGATTTCATATCTGAAAGCCACATTCATGAGGAGGCCATAAAGATTGCTGAAAACGGTGTCTTTGGCTACCCTTCTCAGTCCTCAGAGCTCTTAAATGCATTCTCATCATGGCTTTTAAAGCGTCATGAATGGAATGTCAATCGAGCTAATATTGTATTTACAATGGGACTTTTGCATGGAATAGGTCTTGCGATTGATTTATTTACAAAGCCAGGAGACAGAATACTCGTTCCAAGTCCTACTTATAGGCCATTCAGAACGCTATGCGAAGCATCTGATAGAATCATGGAAGATATGCCACTTCACTATGAAGATGGAGGATTCTCACTAGATAGAGAATCTTTTATAGCACATGCAAGAAGATCTTCTTTGATCCTCTTCTGCTCTCCTCATAATCCATCTGGGTTGGTATTCAGCGAATCTGATTTATCATTTGTATTAGAGACAGCCAAAGAACTCGATATCCTAGTATTCTCAGATGAGATACATGCCGATTTGGTTCATCCTAAAGCTCATCATATCCCAATGGGAAAAGCAAATGAAAAGATTGGCGCTAAGTGCATAACTTATATGGCACCATCCAAGACATTCAATGTAGCTGGTGAACACTCTGCATTTGCTGTTTTCAGCGATAAAGATATGCTGAAGACATTCAAGAAAAAGCAAGAAGCACTATTCTTGACTACTCCTGGCTATTTGATTGGAGAATTGAGTCTCGCTGCATATAAGCATGGGTATGAGTACAATAAAGAACTCTGCAAATACCTCGAAGATAATGCTTCATTCATCAGAACATACTTTGAGAAAAATGCACCTGAGCTGAAGCTTGTAAATGGAGACGCATCATTTGTCACATTCATCGATTGTGCTTCAATCTATGATAAAGTCAAAGCAAAAGCAGAGAGCGATAAAGAGCGCTACAAAGGCGGAGAAGGCGGCGGAATACTATCACGCTTCTTTGGAGTTGAAGCGGATGTTGCAATGAACGACGGCACATGGTTTGGAGATGATTACTACAACTTTGTCCGATTCAACTATGGCACTTCAAGAGAAAGAGTCAAAGAGGCTGTGGAGAATATAGCAAAAGCTGTGAAGGCTCTCAGATAGAGCCTTCATCTACCTCATTTCCATCTTTATCCCAGATAGGACCAGATGAGAAATCTCTTAAATAACAGAGCACGCAATAGCATTTCTTATGAGTTATATCCTCTAGCGCTTTTGCGTAGCTAGTCAGCTGTCCTTTATGTATTTCTGGACGCTTAGTCCTATCGCTCTTATAGTCTATAATCAGAGAATAGGAAGGCATATCAACAACAAGGTCAGCCTGCCCTATCATTATGATTTCATCAGACGGGAAGTAGAACTTGAGCTCGCACTCATAGCTCTTATTCTCGATATATTTCTTATAGAAATCAGATTCAATAAAGCTATCAGCAACGCTTAATGCACTGTTATTGAGCACTTCAAGCTCACTCTCACTCAATGAGCTGTTGTTATATGGCAGAAATCCACACGCGCTAAGTTTAGATTCAAGCGCAGCGTGAAGCAAAGTTCCGAAGTCAGGAATCAGATCAGGCTTTCGAGAGAGAATCTCATCAGCATCAAAGGCTCTGAGCATAGTACCGCTAGAGAGCGATATATCTTCATTAGCTTCTTTAACGCCAAGTGTATCTTCTATATAGACTCCAGGCTCAGCAATAGCTGCTCTCTCATATCTATCTCTTGAATAGCTGTTGATAGAGCTATATATGATATCATCCTCTTTATAGCGAGGAATCTCATTTATATGTGTAAGCTTTATGCCATTCCTATCCAAAGCATCTTTATATAGCTTATATAGCGATATCTTCTTAGTTGGCTCACCATTCTTTGTAAAGAAGCTATAGTCTTCTGCTGTGATTATCAAATGATTGATAGCTCTGGTAAGTGCTACATAAAGCACTCGGCTGCGCTCTGCTGTCACTCGACGCTCTTCATATGAGTTGAATAACTTTGCAAGAGGCTTCTTTACTTCATCATCCTCATCATAGCTGACATCAGGAATCACGAAATGGCACTTTGACTCAAAGTCTACAACCATATTCTTGCTCTCTTGCTTTGAGCCTCCAGATGCAGCACAAGCAACTATTACAATTGGGAACTCAAGACCTTTTGATTTATGGATTGTCATTAGAGATACACCATGAGATGAGAGCTGAAGAGTTGTAATATTCTCAAGCTTTTCAGCATCCCCTATAATCGGTCTCAATTGATCTAAGAACATAGGAAGCGACAAGCTCTCTTTATCAGCATTCTCAGCTAGTGCCCAGATATAATCAAAGTGCTCATTGTAAACAGAGAGCATCGATGACGATGAGATATATGTATAATAGCCACTGTTGTAATATAGGAGCTCAATCAGTTTTGTCAGCGTATATTGCTCTGCACTGGTTTTTAAGAGCTCATAGAATTCTTTTGCATTATCATATGAAATCTGGTCAAGCTCAGATTTGAACTTGACTTCTTCAAACGCTTTGAATGCAGATGCTTCTCCTAAGAAATTAAGCATTCCTTCATCGGATAAGCGAACAAATGGAGACTTCATCAAACGCAAGAATGATGTCTTATCATTTGGATATACAAGGAGCTGCAAGAATGAGAAGAAATCAGAAGCCATAGCTTCGACAGTGATCGAAGTAGACTCTGCAACGCTATATGGGATGTTATGGCGTCTCAGTGCCTTCTCTATATCCATCTGGGTCTTTGTAACACTATAAAGTATTGCAATATCATCATAAGCTGCATGGCGAGAGCCAATATTGAACTCATCAGATGTGACAATATGCTCAATGCGTCGCGCTATGTACTCAGCCTCGCTCTCTCTGCCATAGAGCAGATCATCATTTTCCTCTTTCTCTTCTTTTGTCAGCTCTGGAAGAATATCGAGCTCTATTACAGGACTCGCATCGCCTTTATTCCTTCCTGCAAGAATAGAAGAAGGAGAAGCAAAGAAATCTTCTCTCTCTCCTCCTTTGAAAGCAGCGATAAGAGACTCTTCTTTTTCATCGCTTTCTTCCAGTTCATTGCATCCAAAGACATCAGAAAAGACACTATTGTAGTGCTCAACAAGCTCTGGCTCTGAGCGGTAATTGGCACCAAGAGTTATATATAAGCCTGACATCTCTTCTACTACTTCACGCTTAAGCGCATTGAAGACTGCAACATCTGAGCCGCGGAAACGATAGATAGACTGCTTATCATCCCCTACAAAGAAGAGCTTGTTCTTATCAAGTTCTGAAGCAGTTGGAATTGAAGGATTAAAACTATCCAAAGACTCTGAGAGAAGATAGAGAATCTCTTTTTGCTTATTGTTGTTATCCTGGAACTCATCGATCATTATGTAGTCAAAGCGTCTCTTATAATATTCTCTGACATTCTTATTCTTAATAAGAGTCTCTTTAGCTATTCGCTCGATATCTGAATAAGAGAGAAGCGCCTGGCTTCTGCGACTCTTCTGCAGCCTCTTTATGAAAATAGCTATAGTTTTAGCAATCGAACTCTCAAGTTCTCTCTTATTCTCAAGCTGATCTACCATCTTATAAAGCATAAGAGTCGGACGATAACGATTTTTGACAATATCGCTTATCTCTTTATCACGCTTACCTGAGAGACTCAAGTTAGGCATCGCTGAATAAAGCCCTTTCTCATAATATTCAATGGCGATAGGAACATCTGCAAGAGTATGAGACTTAGCGCCATCATAGCGATTGCTTATAGCTGTTATCTCATCAAGCATCCCCCTGATATCCTCGCTATCAGCCAACTCTTTTAAGAGCTCTTTGAACCTTGCATATTCACTCATTATCTCTTCTTCATCATAAAGAGAGAGAATATCCATAGTTCCAGCAATCTGCTCAAATAAGTCAACTAAATCATCTGGCTTAAGTATCGATGAGAGTGCAATATACCCCTCATCATCTTCTGCAGCTATATCAGAGAGAATCAGCTCTGTCATCTCTCTGCTCTTGTCTCTTTCAAGAAGCGCAAAGTCTCTGTTTATGCCAAAAGAGAGTGCACCAGCTCTGGCAATCTCACCCCAGAAGCCATCGAGCGTCGAAATCTGAGCTTTAGGGAAGTTCTCTTCAAGCTCCTTTTTCAGGTGTCCACTCTCATCCTCTCTAGAAGCTTTCTGCAAAAGCATATAAATACGCTCATACATCTCAGCTGCTGCTTTACGCGTAAAAGTCAAAGTAAGAATTCTATCTGCTGTAGTTGCTCTCTCATAAATAAGACGCAAGAAGCGAAGCGAGAGGACTGTAGTCTTACCAGATCCTGCTCCTGCAGAGACTATAGTAGCTTTATTGGTAAACACTGCTGAACGCTGCTCTGGAGAGAGCACTTTGCCAGCAATTTTCAAAATATCATCAAAAGAGTTAATCATCTTATTACAAATTTCCTTCTGCAAATGCCTTTGTAAGCACACCCCTGGCATTCATTCTTATCTTCACTCATATTCCAGTTTCCGCTCTTTATCAGCGCTGCTGTTTCATCAAGGAATGCCTTGTCTGCTTTCGCACGCTCATCATCGTACTCCCAGCCTGTCACAACATTTGCATCTTTGATTGTTACGAACACGCCCTTCTCTATAGTCTTATCTCTAAAGCGCTCATCGCATTTCATTAAAATGTCATAGATAGAGAATTGAAGACTCTTTACAGGAAGCTCTTTCTTATCGAATTTGCTTCCGCTCTTGAAGTCATAGATAATGAAGCTATCATTAAGCTTTGATGATGCAATCATATCTGCAATGCCTGAGAGCCTGTAGCTATTATCGATATCAGAAGAGAACCTGATTTCATTTCCATCTTTTATGACATCACTTTCAGCTACGATCTTTTTGACAATGCTCTTAAGATTCTCAAAATACTTATGCTCTACATAGCTTATAAACTCTTTAGTAGCTGATGCAGAGCCAAACTCCATAGGTATCAAGCTGCCATCAGCGCTATAACGCATTCCCTCAAACCATGCATTCATCTCTTCATCAAAGTAATCCTTGATTTTCTCACTATCTTTCTCACCTGACTTGAAAAAACGCTCAAGAATTGAATGAAGCCTTTTCCCAAGCTCTAGATAATCAAAAGTCACAATCTCAAAAGGAGGTGTCTTATCTAGTCCATAGAGATACTTCAGCGCATAGCGATATGGACACTTTCTGTAGTCATCTACAACAGAGAAAGAAAGCTTCGGATAATCACTCTTGATTCCAATGATTTCTTCATGGATTTTGTTATCTTTGAATGAAGACTTAAGTGCTCTCTCATACCCTTCTCTTTCAAGTGGATAGATATATGAAAGCTCTTTTCCAGCATTTTCTCTCTGGTATGAATCTTCATCTATTCTCTCAACACGCTTAGCGTTATCCATAAGCGCAACAAGCGGAAGAGAATAACCACTATATGTATTCTCACTCGATGAATAGCTTATATTATCATTCACTAGCTGGTAAGAAGCTAGCAAAGCTTCTGTTATCTCAATATCTGAGAAGCTCTCACGCTCATACTCTGATAAGAATGATGCTTCTCTTATAAGCTTATGGCTCTCATTCTCATTTAGAGAAATCAGAAAATGATAACGATATGGAGTCAATGCAGCTTCACTGAATGGATATACATTAATGCCTTTGACTTTCTCTCTAGGCGTATATTGAAGAGTCTCAACATAGTTTAGGAAAACTGGGAACAGAGGCTTAGAGAGCATAGACTCAAAGCACTCAGCTTCTTTTAAAAAGCGTGAGAAAGCATCAAGCGTGAAGCCGTAGACTTTGTCGTTGATATCTGAATTGACAAATCTCTCTTCTCCGAATAATAAAGATACCAATGACTCATATCTTGATCTGACCTTCAAAGGATCTTTTTCTTTCATTAAAGAATCCAAAGCTGATCTGAATTTAGAGTAGATAGGAAACCCAAGTGCACGGTATCTATCATTTTTCCTATCTCTTCCATCTTTGACAGATAGTGCTACAGCTTTAGAGATGAATGCATAGACTTCATCACTATCTTTGAATCTGAAAGCTGGATCCAAGAAGAAACGCTTCATATCATCAATTCTATAGTTCTTCTGATATAGCTCGTTTAGAGAGAGCATGAAACGGCCAGGAGGCGTTGACTTAACAGCTATGCCTGGCACAAAGTTCAGAGGCAAATCAAATAGCGCTGCTTCTCGCTCTATATATGGACGAAGTCGAGTAAGCGCAGATGTTGATATCGCAATATCATTTAAAGGAACTCCTTCTTTAATGAGTTCTCTTATCTTCTGGAAAAGAGCTCTTAGCTCGATTGCTTCATTTTTATAAATAGTCAGATTGCACTCTTTTCTTTCATTGTTGATTCTATGGATCTTAGGATTGTCAGAAAGCACTTTCAGAAGCTTGCGCTCTTTGGGAAATGCATCACTTTCTAAGAGGTAGTAATCTTTATCAAGTTCTCTGTCTTTATACTGAGCCCACCCCATCTCAATCAGATCATTCTTTTCTAAGAAAGCTTTATAAGAATCCATAATATGAACAAGGTCTTTATAAAGGTTCTTGTCTTTGATTTCCTTTTCAAAGACTTCATTCAAGGAAGGAAGCATAGAGCGGATGAATGGAGAGAGATTATCCTTCATTTCTGGATATTCTGGATTATAGAAATAAGAGAGCTTCTCTACCTCATGCTCTTGAAAAGCTTCAGAGAACAGCAAACGCTCAAAATCATCAACAGCTCTCTTATCTTCTTCCAGAAAAAGAGAAGCAAATCTATCAAACGAGATAATCTGAGACGCAAGTATGCCCCGCTTTCTCGATTTTACATAGCATTTTAAAACTGCTCTAGCGCTTTCCTCTGTAGGAAGCACTATGATTGAACCCTTATCGACTAAAGAGAAGAGCTCTTTTTCTAAGTACTCTGTCATACTTTGTATATTAGCCCAAAGAAAACAAAAATCTAAACTCTTTTCAGAAAAACGCTGAAATGGTAACTTTGAGACAATGAACGAACAGAAGCCAAATGAATTCTCAGCTGTTTTAGCATTCCTTGTAATTCTTCTGACAATTGTATGCTGGATGAATATAGGGCCGCTTATCTCGCTATCTCTTACTCTGATTCCTACACTCGGAGAAGATAAGTGGATTCTGCTTACAGAGTTCCTTTTCAGACACATCCCATATGTCATGATGTTCTTAGCACTATTCTTCGGTTCAAACTTTGTTTTAAAGACTAAGCTAAGAGAACTAGTCAGAGGCACAGGGCGCAAACTGGACCTCAAAATAGCTGCAATAAGCTTCGCACTCTACTTCTTTATCCTTGGACTTTTCTCGCTCTTTTCATATAAGACAATTGAAATAGATCCAGCATCGTACAAAGAAAAGCTGCTTTTTGTATTGCCTGTTTTATTGCTGACGCCTATTCAGACAATATCTGAAGAGCTCTTTTTCAGAGCAATCCCAGCACGGCTTCTGTATCATAATGAGCTTCCACACACTATAAAGTCATATATTCCGCTTTCATTAGTATCAGGATTGATCTTCTTGATTCCACACCTTGGAAACCCAGAAGTGCTCAAAAGCGGAGATGGGATGATAGCAGTAATTTATTACTTCCTCTGGGGCTTCTTATCGATGTCGCTAGCACTATATACAGATGGCTTTGAAATCCCGATTGCTATGCATATGGCAAATAACATATATGCAGCACTGATAGTCAACTACACTAACAGCGCACTCCCGACAAAAGCAATATTCATAAATAGAAGTAGTGATAATTCGTCATTGCTTCTATTTGAGGCTATAGTAATCTATGTAATATTCTTCGCTTTCTCTTATGCATTGAAGCGAAAGAACTATTTTGAGAGCAGGAACTGAAATGGCAAAGAACAAAAGCAAGAAAAAGAAAAAAGCACTGACTAAGATAGTCATACTCTTAGTTGTCTTAGTCGGTTTATTCGTCGCACTGTGTTTTCTCACTCCAAAAGAGAGTGAAGTTGGTCTCACTGCAACTGGAAAGATTGAGAATTTGGAAATACCAGCTCCAATCGATGGTGAGCAGATAATAAAACACACAGGCTATACGCTTTCATATAATGAAGAGCATGAGCAAGCCAACTGGGTTGCTTATGAACTTACCAAAGCTGAAGTTCTTGGAAGCGGAACAAGAGAAGATTCTTTCAAAGCAGATCCTGCAGTAGCTACAGGCTCAGCAACGCTTAATGACTACAAAAGCAGCGGCTATGACAGAGGCCATATGGCACCAGCTGCAGACTTCAAGTGGTCAGGAGAAGCTATGAGTGATACTTTCTTCCTTTCAAATATGTCACCACAAGCACCTGCATTCAACAGAGGAATCTGGGCAGATTTAGAAGCTGCTGTCAGGACTATGGCATACGACAATGATGAGATTTACGTAGTTACAGGGCCAGTTCTTACAGATGGGCCTTATGAGACAATAGGAAAGAATAGAGTATCTGTTCCTAAACGCTACTATAAAGTAGTTCTTGATTATAAAGATCCAGATATCAAAGCAATAGGCTTTGTACTTCCAAACGAAGGCTCAACAGAACCACTTGCATCATTTGCAATGTCTGTCAGAGATGTTGAAGAGATTACAGGAATCAACTTCTTCCCTCGCCTTCCTGATGACCAAGAAGATCTGATAGAGACAGAATATGATGTATCAAAATGGTCATTCAGAGCATTCATGCCAACTGGTGAGACCGCTGATGTTGAATATGTTGTTGAAGCTAAAGATGAGAAAAGCGAGCTAATACTGAACACTATGTCAATGCTCTTCTATGAGCTTAAAAAAGCAGTATTCAGCTATACAGGAACAACGAAGATCGCAAAAGAGATTGGACTAATCTGATTATTAAGAATAATCATGCACAGTTATCGTGATGGTATCTGAAAAGGTTGTATTCATACATCCTGGAATGTCTTCATCGATCATGATTTTGATAGGAATACAACCCCAGAACTCAAATGGATAGTTACCTGTCTCAGCTTCTTTTGTGTTATTCAACCAAAAGGATGCACCAGTTGTAGGGTCTGTCAAATTATCAGGGTTCCATTCAGATACTGTAGAGTCTGAATTCTTTCCATTAATCATCGCTCCAAGTGTTATTGAATAAGGAATTTCATGCATATAGTCTATGCCGCTTTTGAGCACACGACCATTTTCTGATTTGAAAGAAATAGTTATACCTGTCTCTTTGGGATTAGACTGTCTAAATTGCCATCCAAAATACACAGTCTTTGTGACTTTGTATTGCAACTCTTCGTTAATGCTAGCTTCTAGAACTGGAGTTCCTCCTGAGACAAACTCAACCGGCTTATCTGATAAGCCAAAGAAAGACTCATCTTTGGCTTGAGGCTTGAAAGTCATGATAAGAGACGCTGTATCATTGCTAGCAGCAAAAAGTGAAATAATAGCCACAATAAAGACAAAGCAAAGGACAGTGATTTTCTTCATGTAACGCCTCCGTGATTTTCTCGCCTGTAAGATTCAATGGAGAAGTCACTTCAGCTTTTGGATACAATGCAGGTTATGGATTCTTTCTCAGAAATACTCTGCGCTATTTTTTAGCACATATATGGTATTAGCTGAATTTATTATTTTTGGGATTTTGTAAAAGATTTTTTGAAAAAAAATATGCCCAGAACAAGTTTTTAGAAATATAAAAATTTTACATTTTTTTACATTTTTGCCTGTTTTTTGATGTTTTTATAGTGATTTCTTAGAAAATCTTCTATGTGGATTAGTGCCAAATCCGTGTCAAACATGCCAAAATCATGCCAAGTCTTCGAAGGCATCTGAACTGCCACCATCAGTCAGTCTGTAGTGCTGATTGACCAGCGGTTCAAAGTAGTATCCGTCTCTCTCTGGCGATTCGATTCCGACAAGCGGTGACTGTATGTTTCCTGTCTCGAGATAGATGTATGCAGTAGCGAGGATATCAAGTGCATCATCATGGCTGATTACAGGGAAGCCCATGTATTCCTGCGTGATGAATGAGTTGATGTAGTCCTCGTCCTTTCCTAGATAGTTGACTCCCCAGCACTGCTCTGGAAGGTATATCTTTCCTCTCTTGAATGGAGACTGAAGCTTTGAGATTCTGTGCTCTTTCTTTCCGAACTTCTTCATTGAGAACGGAGAGATTGAGAAACGGAAGTGATACTGCTCCATGTAGTTGTTCATGAGTGCGATATCAGCCTGCATGGATTCCTCTTCGTAATAGGTCTCAAGAGGTCTGTATCGCTGATAGAGCGACACTAGATTCTGAAACTTCTGCTCTTGTGTAAGCTTGTCTCTAACCATGTAGAGCACCATCAAGTTTGCATTGTTGTCTACACCTACGACTATGATTACAGTGTTGTCGTTTGTGGTCTTCTGCTTTGAGCCTGCAGGGTCTACGAACATATACACGTTGAGGTCGTCCCAGTAGTCGGCCTTCCACTTCTTAATCCAATGCACATCGAATGAGGCTTGGGAGTTTACGGAAGGGTCGCAGAACATCTGCGTGTAAGCTGCGTCTGGTCCCATCTTGCTGATTTTCTTCTCAAGCACATCCTGCGAGTAGCATATAGGAGTTCCGTCCTGCTCACAGCATGGCTGTATTATTGCCTCGTCAACCATTCCGTTTCTTATCATCTTGACGTATAGGTCGTCACGGGCGTAGAACGTGCCTACGAAGCATAGACCTAGGTTCTCGGTCTTACCAGTGTTTACAGCGAGAGATATCTTGTTGTAAGCCTTCTCTATGGAAGCAGCTGTCTCGACTGTTCTAGGCGTCTCAGCGTCGTCGTAGATGATTCTGTCAAAGTGTCCACCAGTCTGACCAGCACCTTCGATAGCACCAGCTTCAATTGTCATTTCCTTTGGATGGTTCTTTCTTCTAAGCTCTATCTTTGACTTAGTCCAAGTCCATAGAGTCCTAGTTCCGTCCTCGTTGTCCTCGTATCCTCTAGCAGGGTCTTTCCAGAATACCTCTGGCCAAAGCTCATGCAGTAGCTTGCACTTCTCGCAATACGTTCTGATATGGTCTACGCAGGTTGCAGAGAACTCGATGTTGTACGAGTTGATTAGATATGTAAGCTCTGAGTTCTGGCACAGCTCCCACAGCGTTGACATCTCGGTTATGATAGTTGTCTTGAAGTGCTCTCGGGCAATTACCCAAAGCCTGTTCCACTTGTGTTCCTGCACATCCATGCAGAGTCTGAATACATAGTCGTTGTCTGCGAACTCTGCTTCAAGAATGACTATGCAGAAGAAGAACAGGTTTGATTCAGCAATCTTCCTCATTGCAGCTTTGCGGACTGCGTACACGTCTTCTGTAGTGCCACCAGCGTCAATGCAGGCTTTCTCTGCTGTATCGATTATCTTCCAGCACTTCTTCTTGAACTCCTCTCTTGAGATTCCGTTCCAAGGAAGAAGCCCTCTATATCTATACCCTCTGAGAATCTCAAAGGATATGAATCCCATTGTCTCTTCTAGCGTCATTCGTCAATCTCCTCTGAAGCAATATCAGTAACGTTCTTTAGATTGCTGTCTGCAAGTCCTGCGATGAGAGAAGATACAGACTCGTCTATGAGCTGTCTTGTCTTCTGCTGTGCGTTCATGTTTATCTGAATCGCAATTGATGACTTGCTGTCATTGACTGGCATTGTGCGCTCTTCTATCCTCTCCATTCTCGATAGAGCTGCGTCTATGCCTTCCCACCTCTTTCCAGTCTCTGCAACATCCATCTGCCTTTTTAAGAGAGCGTCTCTAATCATATCTAGAGCCTGCGCAAGCACTGCTGAGTATCTAGGCTCAACAGGATTGTTCACCTCGTTGTATAGAGCCTGCTGTGATGGGTATCCTAGATACATTGCTAGCTCAGTAGGCGTTGGAAGCTGGCTTGCCCTTTCAACATCAAGAGGATGCTCTTCGAAGAACTCGTCAATTGCCTTGTTAAGCATTCCAACTGACTTTATTCGCTTCGTCGGAGTTGGATAGCGGTATAAACCCCACTTTCTCATTTCGCCACGTTTTTTCGATATGTTTTCTAGTTTCTTCGACTCGACTTGCCTTATCGTCGGCAACTGTGTACTCATTCGCTATCTCCTTTAGCTTTCTATCGGCGTACTCTTCCTCAAGCTCAAGCGTCTTCTGGGTGAGCATGTATCCTGTAAGAACACGTCGTCCATAGAATCTCTTCTGCTTCCAGCGCACATGGCTTAGTACGTAATTATCACAGAAGGATATCTTGTCCATCATCTCGAAGTCCCTGTTCACTCTGAGGTCGCAAGATGTATTGCCACAATTAGAGCATTGCTTCTGTCTGTAGTGCTCACATCGGTATTCGAGTATATCGTCTCCTCTTCTCCACTGCTTGAAAGCAGAACACCAGAATCCACCATCTTCATAAATAGTTGATTGATTGGTGAGAGGACAATATTTGCACTGTAGACAGCACACCCATCCAGCCTTGTCCTCAAACCCCTCTCCATATTCATAAAGCGTCTCATCTGGTATTCTCATAATCGTTCTTGCTTCTATTCTACTATCGGTATGAAAAAATTGACAACATACGCAAAAGTGCGCTAAGATATCAATGTCGAAATCGAGATTTGTTACTCGCTTTTTTGACTCCTATGTTAGTTTGGTGCGTTGCAGACGTTGGAAGGTGAACTCGGCAGGTAGTGAGCCTTCCTTTTTTTGTTACAGAATGTTTGACTTTGCGTAAGCCATCAGTATTCCATCAGCATCCTTGTGCTTTGAAATAAGGTCTCTGAACTGAGGGAACAGTCTGATTCCGATGTCTTTTGATTCCTGCTTCAATACTGAAGCCTCTACTCCCTTCTTTCCTGAGGATGGGAGAAGCCCTCTCTGCCACTCTTTTGAATCGATTGGCTGGTATGGTATGCATAGCGTTTCTAGCACTGTTATCGTAGCTTCATACGCCCTAGCTGCATTTATCGACGCTGAGAATCTCATAGGGTTAATCATAGGACGCTCTACGTAAGCGATAGAAAGGCTCTCACGGCCTTCTGTCTTGCTTTTGATGAAATCATACAGCTTAGGGACATCGATGCGTGATACGGTCTTTTTTGCCTTTGTGTAGTCCTGTCCTTTGAACGACGGAGTAAGCACGAAATCGACTGCGCCTCGATTGTCTATTACGCCAATGGTTCCAGTGCAACCGTTGTCTATTCCAATGATGATTGATTTGTCCATTTCTCCACATCTCCTTTGATGGAATCCGTAATCACCTTAAGCTCTGAATACTGCTCTCCACCAGTGATTACTTCGTAAGTCTTATGCGCATATCCGAATATCTCGACCAGCAGAACCAATGCGAATACAATCAGTCCCAGCATAATCATCCGGAAGCACCCTTTGTTGTCTCCCATATATACCTCCTCTCACTCGAAAACCAAGCGGTAGATTATCGCCAATGCAATGTTGATGAATGTTAGTGCTATAGCTATGTACTCATGCTTTGTATGCTTATACCAAGGCTCGTCGTGGAATATGATTGTCTCCAAGAAGAAAAGCGCATACTCTGCAACGTTCCACAGTAGCGACAGCGATATTACTATATATAGAAACTTCATATACTCCTCCTCGATTAGCTATTTCTCGAAGCAAAGTATACTACCAGCAATGCAATATTGATGATTGAATGCATGATGGTCATCTGCTCATACTCAATGTGCCTATTCAATGACTCGCAGAAGAACAAGACCATACTCTCCGTAAGATTGCAAATAATCGACAGAGCCAATATCACCCTAAACCAAATCATATCTCTCTCCTAAAAATGAAACTGCCTGCCATCAAGCTCAAAGCAGTTATCATAGACTGTTATGTCTGACGCCTTTCCAGTTACCTCTATTCCAGCTGAAGTCACAATGGAAATCCTGTTTTCTTCTGCGCTGACAGTTAAGAACAATGAGCCATGTTCCTTGGTAGCAACAAACTCATACCTGTCTCTATCAGCTATTTCGAAAGTATAGCCACTATCCAGTAGCCTTACGTATAGAGCAAGCACATTCTCAAGAGCCTCAAAGCTCTCCTGCTCTTCTATGTCCTTAGCTCTGTTTATGCAATCCATCATCATTGCTTTTCGTCTCCTCTATTTTGATTGTAATCTCAAATTCCTCTTCCAGAAGCTTCTCCAAAGCCTCTTGGCTCTCTGCTGTAAAGTCACTCATTTTAAGTACTACCTCTGCTTTCCTATCTTTCTTGACTTGCCATCTGGCTATCCTGTTGGATATGTCCCATAGTATCAGCCACGAGATGATTGATAGCACCAACAAGCATGAGAACACAAGGTAATCCATAGCCTTGTCGTCTATAATCAAATCGATGGTAGTGTATATCGTACAGGCCGTGAGTACTGCATATGTAAGCAAGTCACAAAAATCAGTATTTCTCATCTCATCACCAACTGTAGTGCTTCTATGTACAGATAGAAGGTTAATATCATCAGCGATATCACTGTAATAATGCCTGTGCTCGTTGTATTGAGCACAAGCAATATCGTGAAACCTATTAAGCTAATCAGAAAGAACACCAGTGACAGTATCGGTAACACTTTCAACCTCTGGTTCGTATTCCATAAGCACGTATGCGTCAGAGAATCGAATCATTACAGCACAGCCTGCATATGTAAATTCTATATGGTCTGAAAAGACTTCACACATTTCAAATTCGATTGCGAATAGATGCTCGTAATTTATGTAAATAGAGAGATATAAGCATTTGTCTCTCTTACTGTAAACAACAGCTAACTCCATTCCATTCTTAAGGTTTGTATACCTTTCGCCATGTTCATTATTGTCATATGACATATACCAGCCATTCTCTTCTAAAGCCTTCAATAGGAACTCTTTCTTCTCTTTGTCTGTCATCTTATTCCTCCTCCTTATTTCTCCTATCTATTACAGTTATTCATGAATTACGCGAATAAAATATTGAAAGGCAACTTCATGTTCGATACGGCAGCCTCTAGCTTTTTCCCAGCCATGAGCAAAAAATGCAATATCAGCGGCTGCAAGGTCATTGATGGACTTAGCAAGATACTTTACTGATGGGTTTTTCTCCTTGCTAAAGTCATCGTCATATACAGACTGAATAACACTAAATTCCTGCTTTAAGATCTCTCTTAAGCTTCTCTCTATGTCTTTTCTTCTTTTCTTAATTTCTTCTTCTGAAAGTCCTGCCATAGGCTGACTTATAAAAACTTTTAACATTTTTTTATCTTTCTCATTGCTCATTTTATTTCTCCTTATTTTTTAACTTCTTGGCTTGCCTGCAAAAAGCATTAACACCATCTTTTTCGATTGTGTTTAAAAATGTAT
>CAKQJZ010000027.1 GCA_934247875.1 uncultured Spirochaetales bacterium | reverse complement strand
ATGTTCAATATTTCTCCCGGCTTAACAAGATAACTATTGCAGTGATTTTTGGGGATAGTGCTTTATTTTTCGCTTACATTGAAGATGATGATATTAAGGGCTGGAGAAGCATTCTCCCAGGGCATTGCGATCTTGCTGATGCAAGAGACTATATAGCAGGACTTGCTTCTGCAGCTCCTGCTGCTGGAAGAACAGAACCTTATGTTCTCAGGGGCAAGAAGAACAAATAATAATGTGTTGTTGAGATTACTATTTTCCATGCATGTCCAGTCTAGCACTGGGCATTTTTAATTTTAAGACAGGTCGAGATTACGCTTACTTTTGTGTAAAGAATATAACGACGGATGCTCATCCTGTTTTTTTGACTAGTAAAAGAGTGTTATAATCAAAGAAAATAACGGAGATATCTGGAGCTATGGTTAACATATTCAGTGAAGAATACGTAAAGAAGTGCCTCAAGGAAGAGGCTAGAAGAGAAGGTTATGCGAAGGGCGAAGAAAGAGAAAGGCTTAGGATGATAAACAACTTATTGAAATCTGGAGTAGATGTCGGAGTGCTGTCTAAAGCATCTGGCTTATCTACAAAGGAAATACAATCCTTGAAATAGCTAATCACCTTTATGTGATAGAAGAAGCCTCTTGTTGGGATGACCAGCGAGAGGCTTTGTATGTGGTATTATCTGGTGCTTACTTTATCAGTAGGTCGCTATAAGCTTTTAGGATCTCATCGCCTTCGCAGCCTGCTAGTACCTTCTTAGCAAGTATCTTTCCAAGCTGTACGCCTTCTTGGTCGAATGAGTTGAGGTTCCATAAGAAGCCTTGGAACATTACTTTATTCTCAAAGTGAGCTAGTAGTGCGCCAAGTGCATTTGGAGTTAGCTGCTTACCATATATAAGTGATGATGGTCTTTCGCCTTCAAATTGCTTATTAGGGTTCGCATCGTCTTTTCCAAGTGCAAAAGCAACTATCTGAGCAGCTAGATTTGCGTTGAGTTTAGTCTGGCTGTAAGATCCTGCTGTTATGATATCTTTTCCCTCTTGGGATTCATTGAAGCCAATGAATTGCAATGGGACGATATCTGTGCCTTGATGAAGCAGCTGATAGAATGAGTGCTGGCCATTTGTGCCTGGTTCTCCGAAGATTACTGGGCCAGTAGGATAGTCAACCTTTTCTCCGAATCTATTTACATGCTTTCCGTTTGATTCCATATCGAGCTGCTGAAGATGAGCAGGGAATCTTGAGAGTGCTTGTGAGTATGGGAGTATTGCTGTTGATGGATAGCCTTTAATGTTCCTTAGATATACTCCGATAAGTGCATCTAGAAGAGCTCCGTTCTTTTTGATGTCTTTCTCGAGAGAGAGAACATCTTCCTCATGTGCACCATCAAGAAGTGCTTTGAAAGTGTCGAAGCCATAAGCAAGTGAAAGCACTACTGCACCTACTGCACTAGTAGAAGAGTATCTTCCGCCAATGTAGTCATCGATGAAGAATGACTTGAGCATTGACTTATCGCTTGCAAGTGGGCTTGTCTTGCTTGTTACAGCTACCATGTGCTTAGCTGGATCAAAGCCATCGATAGGTGTCTTCTTAAGTGTATCGAGAACAAGGTCTCTATTAGTCAATGTCTCTTGAGTTGTTCCGCTCTTTGAAACGAGAATGAACAGTGTCTTCTCAAGGTCTAGAGAAGAAATTACTGCAGCTGCATCATCTGGGTCGACGTTTGAAATGAAGTGGCCAGAGAGAGTCTTTACGCCATTTCCTTTTGCCCTGCCATTGAGTGCTATGTATAGTGCTCTTGGGCCTAAGTCAGAGCCGCCGATGCCAATCTGGCATACAGCTTCAAAACATTTACCTGTTGACCCCTTGATTTCACCGCTTCTTACTTTTTCAGAGAACTCTTTTACTTTTTGAAGCTCTCCGTTATAGAAATCTGCTTTATTCTCTCCGTCTTTCTCTATTTTGGCATTGAGTACATTGCCACGAGTTAAGTGGTGGAGTACAAGGCGCTTCTCTCCTGGGTTCATCATCTCTCCAGATAGCAATGCCTTATATTTCTCAATAAGCTCCATCTCATCTGAGAGCGCTTGAAGAGTCTTCAGAGTCTCTTCATCTATAGGCATTGAAGCCCAGTTATATGTAAGGCCTCCGCCAAGCTTAATATTTGATTCTTTGACGCGCTGAGCATTTAAAAGCGCTTTGACGCCTTTTCCTTCTTTCAAGCTTTTGAAAGCATTTGTTTTATCTAAGTTCAAATAGTCCATTTTAGTCGTTAATCTCTGGAATTCTTGCATTGAATGATTCCAGCAGATCCTCCTTATTCATTCCTTCACGTAAAATAATGAAGATAGTATCATCTCCAGCAACAGAGCCTAAGATCTCTGGAAGCGCAAGTACATCGAGTGCAAAGCCGACGCTGTTAGCATGTCCAGGTCTTGTCTTGATTACTCCGAAGTTGCCTGAGAACTCAATAGACAGAATTCCTCTTCTGACATCTTGTATGTAGCTCTTTTCTGATTCGCTTACAAGGTCATTCTCTGGCAGCGCATAGTAGTAGCCAGACCATCCATCTGAGATCTTGCCGACTTTAAGCATCTTGAGGTCTCTGGAGAGTGTTGCCTGAGTTACGTTGAAGCCCTCTTTTTTTAGCATTTCAAGAAGAGTGTCCTGGTTATCGATTCTGTTGTTCTTAATCAGTTCTTTTACAACCGATAAGCGATTGTGTCTTTCTTTCATTCTTTTTCCTTATTTTGCATTTTTATGCAATATGTATTCAGAATATACAAAAAGAATGCATAAAGCAATTGAAAAAATCGAACTGTTGGAAAATGCTTGATTATTTTCTAAACTATCTTAGTGGTTATATTTATTATCCTTTTAGCTTTGCTTATTCTTTATGTTGCTCTTTTATTGCTGTTTGCAAAGCATGCGCTTAGCATAATATCTGATCTTGATAGCAATATAGCGCTGCTTAGAAAACGCTCTATCGTTATGAGCAAGTATGTGCTTGAGACATATAAAGAGAGTGATGCACTTGATAAAGTTGAAGTAATGCTTAAAGCACACCATGTGAAAGATATCATGGAAGCAGCAGCTGATTTATCAGTTATGAAGAGGGATGATGATATAATCAAAGGCTATTCATTTGAGATAGCTACGTATTATGAGAGTGCTATTGAAAAGGATGAGAAGCTCCATGAATATATCTCAAGGTGGTATAACAGAGGATTTTCATCTATCTTAGCACTAGGAAGGAGAGATTACTTTGCAATCTGATTATCTATATCTACTGATTTCATTTAGCTATATAGCTATTCTTGTTGCAATTGGCTTCTTGCTCTATCGCTATCTCCGCGTCAGCTCAGAGGGTGTCAGAAAGTTCATCCATATAATGACATCTCTCTGGATTTTCATTGTTGAATACAAGATAGATAACATCTACTTGAAATTATTAGGCCCATTCCTATTCATATTCATTAATGGTGCATTCTCTTTCTCATCATTCTCATCTCTTCTTGGGATGAATGATAGAAGGCGAGATAATGGCCTTATTTATTATCCTCTCTCAATATTCTTCTTAGTGCTTTTGGAACATTTTGAAGTGCTAAGCCAAAGCAGTGTTATTGTAGGTGTGCTCGCTATGGGCTTTGGAGATGGACTTGCAGCCCTTATTGGCACAAAGTTCGGTAAGAACAGCTATTTAGTTTATGGCAAATATAAGAAGAGCAAAGAGGGTACAGCTACGATGTTTATAGTATCTCTTGCAGTGCTTTTGCTCTTTACAGAGCTTCCTCTGTACTATGCGCTTCTTGTAGCTCTAGCTGCAGCTTTCTTTGAGAATATGACTCCGCTAGGCCTCGATAACCTCTCAGTGCCATTCTCTGTAGCTATCCTCACGGAGGTATTATGATCTCTATAACTGGATATCTTGATAGTCTCATTGATCCACTAAATCTCTATTTGCGCTTTCTTATTTATAGTGCTTTGCTCTTCATCATGATTTTCTTTGCTAAAAAGAAGAGGCTTTTGACACTTGATGGCACAATAACAGCGTTAGCGCTTGGTTATGGCTTTTTGTATTTAGGCGGACTATCTGCGTATTTGATGCTTTTGTTCTTCTTTCTTTCTGCTTCTCTTTTGTCTAAAGCAATCGGAGGACACAATAAAATAGAAGAGAAGGGCTCAGAGCGCGATCTGTATCAAGTCCTTGCTAATGGAGGCCCTGCGTTTCTCTTTTTGCTGCTTAGCGCACTAACTCATAACAGCATCATCTTCTTAGTTGGCTTTGCTTCTGCACTCGCTGAAGCTGAGGCCGATACATTTGCAGGAGACATTGGCTATTTAAGCCATAAGGATCCTGTTTCAATCATTACATTCACTAAAGTTCCTAAAGGACTCTCTGGCGGTGTGACTATGCTAGGCTTCTTAGGCGCATTCCTTGGTTCTATTCTTATTGCAATGCTATTTGTAGGTACTTATTATCTATCGCTTCCAGCATTCTTCATAATCATCATTTCAGGATTCTTTGGCGCTCTCTTTGACTCTGTCCTTGGTGCAACTATACAAGTGCACTATAGAGATGAGAGCGGAAAGCTTACAGAGCATAAATATGGTAAAGATGGTCTTATCAATGAAAGAGTTAGAGGCATTCCGATTATCAACAACGATGCAGTAAATGCGCTTTCAGGGCTATTTGCGGCGACACTTGGTTCAGCTCTTATATATTTCATCATCTAGAGCACTTGTCGTTTCTCTTTTCTTTAGATATTTTTACTAATGCAGTGAAAACTGATTCTTGAATGAAATTTAGGAGAATATAAAATGGCAAAACAGCTTCAGTTCAACGAAGAGGCTAGAAAATCTCTCGTTAACGGTGTAGAGAAAATTTCAAAAGCAGTTATGACAACACTTGGACCAAAGGGACGCTTGGTACTTCTCGATAAGAAGTATGGTGCTCCTACAGTAACCAAGGATGGTGTTTCTGTTGCTCGTGAAATCGAACTCGAGGATCCTTTTGAGAATATGGGTGCACAGCTTCTTAAGGAAGTTGCAGCTAAGACTAATGATGTTGCAGGTGATGGTACAACTACAGCTACTGTTCTTGCTTGGTCTATCACAAAGGAAGGCATGAAGAGTGTTGCTGCTGGCGTTAACCCAATGGGAATCAGACGTGGTATCGACAAGGCTGTTCAGGATACTGTTGAAGTAATCAAGAAAGAAGCTAAGATGATCCAGGACAAGGAAGAAATCGCTCAGGTTGCTTCTATTTCTGCAAACAACGATAGAACTATTGGTGATGAGATTGCCAATGCTATGGATAAAGTTGGTAAGGATGGCGTTATTACAGTTGAGGAGTCTAAGACTATCGAGACTACTGTAGACTTCGTAGAAGGCATGCAGTTCGATCGTGGTTATCTATCAGCTTACTTCTGCAACAATAGAGACACTATGAATGCAGTTCTCGATAACCCATACATTCTTATCTATGATAAGAAGATATCTAACATGAAGGATCTTCTCCCACTTCTTGAGAAGATTGCTCAGTCAGGCAAGCCTCTATTGATGATTGCTGAGGATGTCGATGGCGAGGCTCTCGCAACTCTCGTTCTCAACGCAGTCAGAGGTACACTCAATGTTGTAGCTGTTAAGGCTCCAGGATTCGGCGACAGAAGAAAGGCTATGCTTGAAGATATCGCAGTACTCACAGGTGGTCAGGTAATCACAGAAGAGCTTGGCATGAAGCTTGAGAATGCAGATATCCCAATGCTTGGCAGAGCTAAGAGAGTTACTGTTGATAAAGAAAACACAACTATCATCAATGGTGCTGGTTCTAATGAAGCTATCAGAGACAGAATTGCTCAGATCAAAGTTCAGATTGCAGATTGCACATCAGACTATGACAGAGAGAAGCTCCAGGAAAGACTTGCTAAGCTTGCTGGTGGCGTTGCTGTTGTCAACGTTGGTGCAGCTACAGAAGTTGAGCTCAAGGAAAAGAAGCATAGAGTAGAAGATGCTCTTTCTGCTACACGTGCAGCTATTGAAGAGGGTGTTATCCCTGGTGGTGGCGTTGCTCTTGTTCAGGCTGTTAAGGAACTTGAGAAGGTTGACCTTTCTAATCTTTCAGAGGAAGAGAAGGTTGGCTACAAGATCGTTAAGAGAGCTCTTGAGGAGCCAATCAGACAGATTGCAGAGAATGCTGGTGTTGATGGTTCTATCATCGCTGACAGATGCAAGAATGAGAAGTCTGGTGTTGGCTTCGATGCTAACGCAATGAAGTGGGTTAACATGGTTGAGAGCGGTATCATCGACCCTGTAAAGGTAACTCGCTCAGCACTTCAGAATGCTGCATCTATTGCATCTCTTATCCTCACAACAGAGTGTGCTGTTACAGATATCCCAGCTCCAGAGCCTGCTGCTCCAGCAGCTAACCCAGCTGGCATGGGCATGATGTAATTACTTAGTCCAAAAAGAAGCTCCAAGGCTTTAGTGCCCTGGAGCTATTTTTATGCCTACTCTTCGTCGAGATATGCAGATGGTGCTGGCTCTACGCCTAGCTTCCATTCAATAGCGTTTACGATGAAGAATGTGAGTGTGCCAACGCCACATCCGAATACTACAGGAAGGATTCCCAAGTAGAAATCACCGCCAGAGAGAATCTGCCAGATTACTACGCCGATAGTTCCTGTGATGATTGAAATCTGTCCAGAGTGCTTTGTTGCGCGAGGCATTACAAGGCCAAGACCATAAGCTGCGAATGGGCCTGCACAGCGGATAGCGAATGCGAATGTGTTCATTGTAACAATGTTGATCTTAAGCATTGAAATCATCATTGCGATAATACAGAAGACAACGTTGCATGCTCTTGTGTAGAAGATAGTTTCCTTATCTGTGAATGTTCTGTTTGAATATGGGATGATCATATCATTCATAACCATTGTAGACATACATAGAAGGTTAGAGTCTGCAGATGACATTGTTGCTGAGATAATTGCTGCAGAAACAAGTCCTGTGATGAGTGTTGGTGCGTATGCGCTTGTAACAGTCATCATTGCATTTCCGCCTGTAACACCAGGAAGGTTATCTTTGAGTGCGAATGCTGCAAGACCTAGAAGTGTAGGGAATACAGCCATTGCTGCCATCAAAACACCAGAGAGCAAAGAAGCTCTGAATGCTGTCTTCTCATCTTTTGCAGATTCAAAGCGGCTGATCATCTCAGGACCAGAGAGGAATGTGCAGAAGTAGTTGAAGATATAGCCAATGATTACAACCCAGCCAATGCCTGTGATGTCGAGTTTGGCTGCTGGAAGCTTTGCGCTGATTGCCTGCCAGCCACCTGCGCCTTTGAGAACGAAAGGTGTTGCAATAGCAAGACCGAAGAGAATGATGATGAACTGAACAAGGTCTGAAATCTGGTCAGCGATCATTCCACCAAGTGTTGTGTATAGTACGATTACTAGTCCTGCGATAATCAAGCATACATTAAGAGGAATGCCTGTGAGTGTAGATACAACAGAGCCTGATGCTGCTACCTGAGAGGATGTGAGACAGAACAGTGCAAGTATGTTGAGGATAGCTGAGAATACGCTGCTGCCCTTGCCAAATCTTCTGCCGATTACTTCAGGAATGGTTACTGCCAAAACCTTTCTGATTCTAGGTGCGAAGAATGCCAGAGGTATCATAGCAACAGAAGCTGCGAGTACGTACCAGATAGCACTCATGCCCCACGCGCCGAATGCTTTTCCTGCAAGTCCTGTTGTAGACCCACCTCCGATGTTGTTAGCAGATAGTGAGAATGCGATCATGAATAGTCCCATTCGTCTTCCTGCGAGCATGTAGTCTTCGCTGTCTTTGATTTTAAGCTTTCCAACTATAAAACCAATTGCAAGCATACCGATTAGGTATGATGCTACGATTATAAGAGCACCAGTGTTAACAACCATAAGCTCCTCCTTGTCTTAATAGCTAAAATTTTACCATGGGTTTTTTGAGTCAAAAAAGTAAAAAAAAGTTTAACAATGAAAAGAGATGCAACAAGAAAGCGCAACTTGACCTACTTCTCAATAGATGTTAGTTTTTGTAGTATCGAAAAAAACGAGGTATTTTATGAACGCATTGATTGCTTTAATGGCTGCTGACGCATCTGCTCAAGGCTCTATGGTAACAACACTTGTTACATTTGTTTTAATCATTCTCATCTTCTATTTCTTGATCATCAGACCACAGAAGAAGAGAGATAAAGAAGCAAAAGCAATGATCGATTCTCTCAAGAAAGGCGATAAAGTAGTAACTATTGGAGGAATCCATGGAACTGTTGTTGCTGTTAAAGACAATACTGTAGTAGTAAAGGTAGATGACAGCGCAAGAATCGAGTTCTCTAAGAGTGCTATTTCAACTGTAACTAACAAAGAGTCTGTCAAGAACTCTTCAAAGAAGGCTGAGGAAGCTAAAGTAGAAGAGGCTAAGACAGAGGAAGTCAAAGCAGAAGAGCCAAAAGCAGAAGAAGAGACAAAATAAATCAGGAATTGCTTTTTAATTGAAAATAAAGGGGCAGGAGAAATCTTGCCCATTTTTCCTTATAGAGGAGGAGTGTTTTGAAAAAGACTGGACGAATTCTATTAGTCCTATTGGTTATAGTAGTCGGAGCTATGCTGCTGCTTCCAACAATCAAGTGGTATTGCTTTACCCCAGATAGTCTCAAAGAGCTAGCTGCTGGAACCAATTTGCAAATACGTGAGTATTCACGAGGTCAGGCATCCAGAGATGTCAGAGAGCTTAAAGCGTTATTCTCATCATCTCCTGAGTCTCAGATTCCTGAGAAATATGAAGCTTTGATTCCATCTGCTAAGGCTGCTTTGAAAAAGAGTGGTAAAGAGAGCCCTAAGAGCTGGACAGTCAAAGCGCTTCTATCTGCATTTGATAGCGAAGCTGCATGCTTTGAAGCATCTGAAAGCATCTATCGTGATGAGATCATGGCTGTCAAGAAGCTTTCATCTAGAGTATTGCAGCTAGGTCTTGATTTAAGAGGCGGTATGTCTGTTCTGCTTGAAGCAGATATCGATAGCTATGTTGAGAAGACAGGAACTGAACCTACTAAAGATGAGCTTACAAAGCTCTTGTCTGATGATATCGACATACTCACATCTCGTATTGACCAGTTTGGCGTATCAGAGCCAGATATCCGTCTCCAGGGCACGGATCAGATTCTGATTGAAGTTCCAGGAGAGGCAGACCCTGAGCGTGTCAACTCATTCCTCCGCGGAAGCGGCTCCCTTACATTCCAGCTTGTTGATAGTGCGCTGACTAAAGAAGTCAATGCTTCTTATAAGCGCAATCCTAGCTCAATCTTCTCTGATGATGGCCATATGATAACTCCAAGCTACATTCCAGAGGGCAAGACTCTTGCTGGTTACTATACAGAAGATGAATATGGCATTGAAGTCTTAGATAGCCTTGTTGTAATCAATGATGAAATCGGACTTGATGGAATTCACCTTGAGAGTGCTGAAGTAAGCAAGGACAATCAGAGCTTAAGACCTGTAATCAACTTCCATCTCGATAGTGAAGGCGGAAAGCTATTCTATGCGCTTACTAAAGCTAATGTTGGCAATCAGCTTGCTGTAGTAATGGATGGAAAGGTAAAGAGCGTCGCAACTATCAATAGTGCTATTCAGGATAGCGTTCAGCTCTCTGGTGGATTTACAGAAGAGGAAGCCAACTCACTTGCTATCGTGCTTAAGACAGCAGCGCTTCCAATTGATCTCAAAGTGCTCTCTCAGCAATCTGTTGGTGCAACACTCGGAGACGATGCTGTTTCGATTGCGCTGAAAGCTATATGCGCAGGCATCATTCTCGTTGTGCTCTTTATGGCTGTTTACTATGGACCTGCTGGATTCATTGCAGACTTTGCGCTTTTAATGAACTTCTATATGATGATTGCAGTTCTATCTGCGATGAACTTCACACTCACTCTCGCTTCCATTGCAGGCCTAGTTTTGACGCTTGGCATGGCAATCGATGCCAACGTAATCATATATGAGAGAATGAAGGAAGAGCTTAAAGCAGGTGAGACTATTTATGATGCTGTAAAGGAGGGCTTTGGAAAGGCTTTCTGGACTATTACAGACTCCAACGTCACAACAATCATCGCAGCTGTAGTGCTTTCTATATTCGGATCAAGCTCTGTAAAGGGATTTGCCAACACACTCGCAATCGGTGTTGCATGCTCACTCTTTACAGCTCTATTTGTATCTCATCTCTTCTTTGATCTCATCGTAAGAGAGGATAAGGGCTCTATAAAGCTCTCTTGGAGGAAGACTCATGAAAGATAAAAAGCCATTTGAAGTAATCAAGTATAAATATATTGCATTTGGTTCATCGCTGTTATTCATTGTGCTTGGCCTTGTGTTCTTCTTCGCATGCGGAGGCTTCAACACTGGAATTGACTTTGGCTCTGGATACTCAGAACGCGTGCAGATAGCTCCGCTTGGACTATATGTAAGCTATAGCGGGAATGATAGTGCAACGCTTTCAGTAAACTCAGGAGTGCTTACTCTTCAGTATAGAAACTCATCTGGCGTTACTACATATAGCTATAGCTCAGGAAGCTATAAGACAGTAGAAGAGCTAGCTTCTCAGATGAAGAGGGATGGTCTCAGCGTCAAAGTAGAGAATGGCACTCTCCTTACTGAGAACCTTGTCTCAGGCTTTGGATTCCCTGCAACACTATCAGAGTCTCCTACACGCCTTAACTTTGCAACTCCTACTCGTGATGTAAACATTGAAGATATCAGGGCATCTCTATCCAGCCTCGGAAACGCAAATATACAGACTCTTGGCAATGCGAACGCAGGATATTTCCAGGTAAGAGTCAATGTCAGCGATGGCGAGACTCAGAGCGAAGTCGAAGAGAGAGTAAACAATGCGCTCTCAAGTGCATTTGGAAGCGAGAATGTAGTTGTAATGCAGTCGGATTTTGTAGGACCTAAGTTCTCATCTTCTCTCCTGAAGTCATCTTTCTATGCAATCCTGCTTGCTATTCTCATGATTCTTCTTTATATATCACTGCGCTTCAGATTCTCTTATGCGCTCTCATCAATCATTGCACTGTTTCATGATGTATTGATGATGCTTGCCTTGATTCTGATCTTCCGCTTAGAAGTATCTGCAACGACGATAGCAGCGATCCTGACTATAATCGGATACTCTCTCAATAACACAATCGTTATCTTTGACCGTGTAAGAGAGAATATCAAAGAAGATAGAAAGAAGAGTGTTGATGAGCTTATAAATCTATCTGTAAGACAGTCTCTGACTCGTACAGTCATCACAAGCCTGACAACGCTATGCGCAATCGTTCCACTTGCTATCTTTGCAACTGGAGATATCAAGCTATTTGCAATCAACTTGACTTGGGGTGTTGTTGTTGGTGCTTATTCATCTAACTTCATCGCACCTGGGCTTCTCTCTCTTTTTAACAGAGTAAGTCCTATCAATAAGATAAAGATCAAGAAGAATGAGGATTATTCTCTTGTCTGATAGAACTGTATTGGTCTCTGAGAAACTAGGCTTCTGCTCTGGAGTGGAGAGTGCTATCAACAAAGCATTCGAAGCTGCAGAGAAAGCTATGAATGATGGACTTCCTTGTTATTTTTATGGAGACATTGTCCATAACAAGCGAGTCATTGCTTATTTCGATAAGCTATCCATCAAAAGCATCTATAGCCCTGAAGGTGTAAAGCCAGGTGTGCTCATAATAAGAGCTCATGGCATTGCAGACAGAGAGAGAGCTGAGTTTGAAGCGAAAGGCTTTGTGCTTGTTGATGCAACTTGTCCAGTTGTGAAGCATAATCAGGAGCTTGTCAGAAAAGAAGAGGGAAACCTCTTGATAGTAGGCTATCCAAAGCATGCAGAGGTAATATCGCTTTTAGGTTCGACTGATAAAGAGGCTAAAGTGATTACCTCTTCAGAGGATATCGATAGTCTAGATAAATCAATCTCTTATAGCGCAGTGCTTCAGACTACATTTTCTGATGTTGAGCTTGAGAGAATCATAAAGCGTGCTGCAGAGCGCTCTATAAGAATCAGCTTTCTTAACTCAATATGCTCTGCATCTCGCATGAGGCGGCTTGGAGTTATGAAGCTACGTAAGTCTGTTGACGCTTTTGTAGTAGTTGGAGACAGACTCAGCGCTAATACCAAAGAGCTTTATGAGCTTGCTAAAGATGGGTGTGAGAAAGCTTTTTTAATTGAAGCGGCTGAAGAGCTTCCACAAGAGGTATTTTCATATAATATAATAGGTGTGACTGCTGGAGCTTCAACTCCGAAGTCTGTTTATCAAGAAGTTATAGATACGCTAAGGAGCAAAAATATATGAGTGATGTCCAGGTAATACCAATTCCAACAGTAAAGCGTTTCCCATCCTACTTAAGGATTCTGAAGCAGAATCAGAGAGCTGGGATGGGTCATATAAGTGCGACTGTGCTTGCTGAAGAACTTGGCCTGAAGCCTATCCAGGTCAGAAAGGATATCTCATGCACAGGCATTGAAGGCAAGCCTAAAGTAGGCTTTGAAATCGATGAGCTTATCGATTCCATTACTCATGTGCTTGGCTGGGACAATACAGCAGATGCTCTGATTGTCGGAACAGGCAATCTTGGCACAGCTATAGCAGAGTATGAGGGCTTTGATGCGTATGGCCTCAGAATTGTCGCAGCTTTTGATAAGGACCCAGCAAAGGTCGGAACTAAGATAGGTGCCCTCACTGTCCTTCCTATGGACCAGATCAACCAGTACATCAAGACTCATAGAGTCTCTATTGCTGTAATAACAGTTCCTGCTCATGCAGCTCAGGCTGTTGCAGATCTTCTCGTCAAGTGCGGAATCAGAGGAATCTGGAACTTTGCACCTAAGGATCTTAAGCTTCCTGATGATGTTGTTATGCAAAGAACTGACCTTGCAACTTCATTTGCAGTGCTTTCAGTAAAACTAAGAAAGAAATATGGCACTTCAGGTGATGTAATAGAACAAGAAGATGTTCTTTAAGAAGTAAAACTTCAATTTAATATTACTCTTTTCACATTAAGCCTGCATTTCATCAGATTATTGCAGGCTTTTTATTATCTAAATGTACATTATTTATATGCATTGAAGAGTTTTATTGACTTCTATCAATAGTTGGAATAGGCTTGATTTAACAGAAGGAAGCAAAAAATAATGGAGAAGAAAGTCACAGTGGAACTCTGCATGGGCTCTAGCTGTTTTGCACGCGGTAATAACTTTGTTCTTAGCGATTTGGAAAACTACATCGATGAGAACGGATTGAATGACGATGTTGAGCTTGTTGGGCATCTTTGCTTAGGCAAATGCAACAATGGTCCTCATGTAAGAATTAATGGCGTTGAATACAGTGCGATGTCATCAGATTGTGTTATTGATCTTCTTAAAAAGGAGATTGGAGAATAATGCTTTATCCTATTTATACAGAAACTACAAGCTGTAGAGATTGCTATAAATGTGTACGTTCTTGTCCAGTAAAAGCTATCCAGATCAAAGATGGCAATGCGATGATACTCAAAGACAGATGCATATTCTGTGGTCGCTGTGTCCATGTTTGTCCTAATAACGCAAAGAAAGTCAGAGATGATGTAGATAGAGTACGCCTAGCTATTGAGTCTTCTGGGCGCAAAGTAATATGCTCACTTGCACCTTCATTTGCATCTATTTATAGCGGATACGAAGAAGAGTTCCTCTCTTCTCTCTATAAGCTGGGCTTTGATGGAATAAGCGAGACAGCAATCGGCGCCGCACTTGTTACAGAAGCAACAGATCTATATGCTTCTGAGCATGATGGCTATGCACCATGGATTGGAACTGCATGCCCATCTGTTGTAGAGCTTGTTAAGAAGTACTATCCAGAAGATGTCAAAAGGCTCTCTCCGATTCCTTCTCCGCTTCAAGCTCATAGCGCATATTTAAGGCACCTCTATGGCGAAGATATCGTAGTAGTATTCATTGGACCATGCATTGCGAAGAAGATTGAAGCTGAGATTACACCTGGGTATCCAGATTTCGCACTTTCATTTAAGGAAGTAGATGAGTGGTTCAAGAGAGAAGGAATAGTGCTCGAGAATGTCAAAGTCGAGAAAAAGGCTGAATTCATCCCATCCCGCGCAGGCATTTCAACTATATATCCAATTGAGTCAGGACAACTTCAGTCATCTAACTACTGGAAAGGTTTCGATCTTGGCACAAAGGCTATTTCACTTTCTGGAATGGAACAGATTTCAAGTACATTATCATGTCTTGAGAATGATAAGATCTTCTTGGAGTTGCTTTGCTGTGATGGCGGCTGCATCAATGGCCCTGGCGCATCATTCAGAGACTCTGTTGCGAAGCGCAAGTCGGACGCTGCTGAATACTCTATAGAGCGTATCAAAGAAGAGAAGCTCTTTAAGGGAGACAAAGAGTTCTCTCGTGAGCTCTTGAAGCGTGGATATGGAATTCTTAAGAGCGGCGGTCCTGCTCGTGAAGATGGCTTTAAGAAGGAGTTCAGTGAGGACGTTATCAAGAAGACTCTTGTAGAGCTTGGCAAAGTCACAAAAGCAGATGAGCTCAATTGCGGTGGCTGTGGCTATAACACTTGCCGCGATATGGCAATCGCATACCTTGCTGGCATGGCTGAAGCTGAGATGTGCGTAACTAAGATGCGCAAAGAGGCTGAGAGCAAGGTCGATGTGCTTTTGAGGACTATTCCTAATGGTATTGTCATAGTCGATCAGGAGCTTAAGATTGCAGATTGCAATACTCGTTTCTTGGATATCTTTGGTGATATGGAAGAGGGCTTTGTCGATCAGAATGTGCTTAATATGGTAAAAGGACTCCCTGTTGAGCGCTTTATCCCATTTGCTGATAAATTCAAAGACCAGTTCTATCTTGCACATCCTGGACAGTACAGGATGCACTATAGAGATAAATTCCTGAGAGTCACATTCTTCTTAGTTGAGAAGAAGAGACTTCTTGGTGCGATGTTTGAAGATATTACTTCTCCGACAGTCAGACGTGAGACAGTTGTAAAGAAGGCTGAGGATGTTATCCAGAAGTCACTTGAGACTGTTCAGCAGATAGCATCGCTTTTAGGTGAGAATGCTGCAGAGACAGAGATCATGCTCAACTCTCTGATTGATGCTTTCAGCGTGCATGGAGGCAAAGATGAGGGCGAGGGCTTTACTGAAGATGAGGATGGCTCACTTTCATGAATAATGTATTCATAGATGTCGATTACGCTCAGATCTATAAACATGGCCAGAAGATTGGCGGCGATGTATTCCTGCTTTCAAGGAACCCTGAGAACAACCAGATAGTTGCAACTCTATCTGATGGGCTTGGAAGCGGAGTAAAGGCCAATGTGCTTGCGTCTTTGACTGCGCATATGGCTCATAAGCTCTCATTCTCTCCAATAGATTTAAATCACTCTGCGAAGATTATCATGGACACTCTTCCGATATGCAAAGAGAGGAAGATAAGCTACTCAACATTCACTATCGCTGATATTCGCTACAAGGAAAAGAATGAAGATATTGAAGTAAACCTCGTTGAATATGACAATCCGCCATCGCTTCGCTTCAATGGAAGTGAACAGGTTAAATGGACTCGTGAGAAGACAGAGCTTCAGAGAGAGGGTGCATTCAAGAAAGAGGTAATATCTTCATCTGCATTCTCACTCTCTCCTGGAGAGCGCCTTATTATGTTCAGCGACGGAGTCACACAGTCAGGGCTAGGCAAGAGCCTCCCTCTTGGCTGGCGTCTGGATGGCGTTGCTTCATTTGTCAAAGAAGAGATTGAGAAAGACCCAGATATTTCATCTCGTGAATTAAGCAGAGCTATTGTCAATAAAGCAAATAGCTTAGATGGCCTCTCTTCCAAGGATGATATAACATGCGTTGTCGTATATATCAGAAAGCCAAGAAGAACACTCGTTGTTACAGGGCCTCCTTTCACAAAAGAAGCAGATGAGATTCTTGGTGAGAAGATAAGAGCCTTTGATGGCAGAAAGATCATCTCTGGTGGCACAACTGCGCAGATTGTATCAAGAATACTTGACAAGCGTCTCACTGTAGATATGAAATGCTGGTCAAAGGATGTTCCGCCTGCAAGCAAGATGGAAGGTGCTGATTTGGTAACAGAGGGCATGCTGACTCTCTCTCGTGTTGCGACAATACTTGAGAAGAGGCTCAACCCTGCAGAGCTTCCAGATGACCCTGCTAAACGCTTTGTCGAGATTCTTCTTGATAGCGACCAGGTTCATTTCATAGTTGGAACAAAGATCAATGAGGCTCATCAGGATCCTAACATTCCTGTTGAGATTGGAATCAGACGAACTATTATCGGGCGCCTGAGAAAGGCTCTCGAAGAAATATATTTAAAAGAAACTTCACAAGAGTATCTGTAGGAGGATATACATGAAGAACAAAGTAAAAGTTAAAATCTGTTTAGGAACAGCTTGTTTCGTACAGGGTGGTGCAGATCTGCTCCTCTATAATGACTTTGTAGATCCAGCAGTTCTCGCTGAGTGCGATATTGAGGGATGTCCTTGTCTAGAGCAGTGCAAAGTAGGGAATGCCAGTGCGCCTTTTGTATCAATCAATGATAAGATCTATAGCTCTGTTACACCTGAGCTTTTCTGCCGCCTATTAGCGGAGGCCGTAAAGAATGCTTGAAATCAATAACCAGTATACTTTGATGAAGCGCAAGATAGACACTGAAGTCTTGAAGCACTTCTTTGCTGATGATTTAGTTGAAACTGCAGATAGACTTCCTATCGAGATCATTCCTAAAGATAGAACACCTAACAGATGCTGTATCTATAAAGAGAGAGCTCTCGTAAGATACAGAATCATGGCACTTGCTGGTGTTAATATCGAGAAGGATGATGATGAGTTCCGTTCTCTATCTTCATACATCGAGGATGTAGTTAGCGAAGATAAGCCACCACTACCAATTCTTACAACAATCTCTACTGGCTGCTCAGGCTGTCCTAAGTCTGTTTACAGAATCTCAGATGGCTGCAGAGGCTGTTTTGCTCGTCCATGTATGTCCAACTGTCCAAAAGATGCAATCGTATTCTTGAATGGCAGAGCACATATCCAGGAAGACAGATGCATCAAGTGTGGAAAATGTATGGAAGTATGTCCTTTCCACGCAGTTGTCCATATCCCAGTTCCTTGTGAAGAGGCTTGTCCTGTTGATGCAATCAAGAAGAACGAGGATGGAGTTGCTGTAGTAGATCACTCAAAGTGTATTGGCTGTGGAAAGTGTGTACGCTCATGCCCATTCGGCGCAATCGTAGAACGCTCAGGCTTGTTCCCAGTTGCTAAGATGCTGAAGAACAATGAGAAGGTCGTTGCTATGATAGCTCCAGCTATCGAAGGCCAGTTCTCAGGATCTCTTGGCCAGATCAAAGCTGCTATAAAGGCTGCTGGTTTTACAGAGGTCGTTGAAGTTGCAGAGGGTGCTGAGATCACAAGCGTAAATGAGGCTAAGGAACTTGAAGAGAAGATTGATAGCGGCGCTGGCTTCATGACAACTTCATGCTGTCCTGCTTGGATGGAGTTGATTGAGACTCATATTCCATACCTCAAGACAAGGTATTCAGATAGCTTATCTCCAATGGGTTACACAGCAGAACTCTGCAAGAAGAGATTCCCTGGATATAAGACAGTATTCATCGGTCCATGTCTTGCTAAGCGTGTTGAAGCTGCAAAGAAGTACAGAGATACAATCGATGGTGTAATCACATTCGCTGAGCTTGCTTCTATCTTTGTTGCTAAGGGTATCGATACCCAGAGCATTGAAGCTGCAGATCTTGGAGACACTAAATCATTTGAGGATTGCAGAGAGTTCGCTGTATCAGGCGGTGTAGCTAATTGCGTATTGAAGCGCTATGAAGAGAAGGATAAGAATATCAGAATCCTTGCTATCAATGGCCTTGATAAGAAGACAGTCAGACTTATGAAGACCTGGGAAAAGAGAGCTCCTGAAGCAGACTTAGTTGAAGTTATGTGCTGCGAAAACGGATGTATCGCTGGTCCTGGAACTATTGTTAAGCCTCAGCTTGCTATGAAGCTCAGAGGAATCAAGAAATAACTTATAGAGTGTCATCGCGAGGTGGCACTCATTTATTGAGTCTATGTTTGAAAACTTTCCTAAGGGAGATGATGAGCTTTTTCTCTCATCTCTCTCAGCTATGATGATACGAGAAGATGGTTCTGCTTATAAGCGCATCGCAAACCTTGCCAACATTGCTTCTGCTATATATAGCTATCTGGATAATCTCAATTGGGCAGGCTTCTACCTTTATGATGGAGAGCGCTTAGTCCTTGGTCCATTCATTGGGGAACCTGCATGCACATTGATCGACATCTCTCGTGGCGTATGCGGTAGCGCTGCGCAGAAGAAAGAGAGCATCGTCGTTGATGATGTTTCGTTGTTCCCAGGTCACATCGCATGTTCTTCTCTTTCTAGAAGTGAGCTTGTAGTGCCAATAATAATGAATGACGAACTCTATGGCGTCATTGATCTCGATAGCCCAGTGCTCTCACGCTTCACTTTATCAGATAAAATGCTTGTTGAGAGAATTGCGAAGCTTGTCTCATCTCTCTCTTGATAATTTTTGGTGAATTGATTTATTATTTTCTTAACAGCATTGACGAAGACGAGTAATCTTTGATTCTGCCTCTGAGAGGGTGTCCATTTTATATGGGTGAGAGACGCCTGGAGATAGAAGACGAAAACCACTTCCGAGCTGCATGCCTCAAAGGAAACGAGTATGGCATGCCGAGACCTCTCGTTAAAGGATAATTGAGCGTCCCTTTTGGGGGAAGCAAGGTGGAATCGCGGAGCCTTTATAGCTTCGTCCTTGCATATGTTGTAAGGATGATGCTGTAAAGGTTTTTTTATTATAAGGAGAGAAAGATGGCTAAGGTAATTGACCTTGATGTCCTAAGACATTCAACTGCGCATGTAATGGCTGAAGCTGTGCTAGAGCTGTTTCCAGATGCCCAGATTGCAATAGGACCTTCAATCGAGAATGGCTTCTATTATGATTTTGATCTTCCAAGAGCATTGACAGAAGAAGACCTTGAAACAATCACAGAGCACATGAAGGCTATTATTAAAGAGGGTAAGCCTTTTGTTAGAAAGGAAGTATCCAGAGCTGAAGCTGCTGAGATTTTCAAGAACCAGAAGTATAAGCTTGAGCTTCTGGATGCAATCCCAGAGGGTGAAGTTGTAACAATATATAATCAGGGCGCATTTACAGATCTATGCAGAGGCCCACATGTTGAGTCTACAAAAGATCTATGCGCTGATGGCTTCAAGCTTTTGAATATTGCTGGTGCATATTGGAGAGGCAAAGAGACTAACCCAATGCTTACCAGAATCTATGGTACTGCATGGGCGACTCCAAAGGATCTGCGATTGTATCTTGAGCATCTTGCAGATATCGAGAAGAGAGACCACAGAAAGCTTGGAAAAGAGCTGGATCTATTCTCTCTACATGAAGAGGCAGGTCCTGGTCTTGTTTACTGGCATCCTAGGGGAGCTAGAGTAAGACAGATCATCGAGGATTTCTGGAGAAAAGAGCACTATGAGAATGGCTATGAGATGGTATACACACCTCATGTTGGCAAGAGCTGGCTCTGGGAGACTTCTGGTCACTTAGGTTTCTATAAGGACTCTATGTATCCTCCAATGGTTATGGATAAGGCTGACTACTATGTTAAGCCAATGAACTGTCCTTTCCATATCATGATTTATCAGAATGGCAAGAAGAGCTATAGAGATCTGCCTTGCCGCTGGGCAGAGCTTGGCACTGTTTACAGATATGAGAAAGCTGGTGCGCTTCATGGCCTTATGCGTGTAAGAGGATTTACTCAGGATGATGCTCATCTATTTGTAACTCCTGAGCAGATGGATAGTGAGATCATGGAAGTTCTTCGCTTCTCACTTCATATGCTTCACTCATTTGGTTTTGAGGATATCCATGCATATATCTCAACTAAGCCAGAGAAGTCTGTAGGCGAAGTAGAGAAGTGGAATGCTGCAACTGAAGCTCTTAAGAAGGCTGTAGAGAAAGAAGGCCTCTCTTATGATATCGATGAAGGCGGCGGTGCATTCTATGGACCAAAGATTGACCTTAAGATCAAAGATGCTATTGGCAGAGAGTGGCAGCTATCAACTGTACAGTTTGATTTCAACCTTCCAGAGAGATTCAAGATGACTTTCGTTGATAAGGATGGCGTTGAGAAGAGACCTTACATGATTCATAGAGCTTTGCTTGGTTCTATTGAAAGATTCTTTGGCGTGCTTCTTGAAAACTATGCTGGCGCATTCCCACCATGGCTTGCTCCAGAGCAGATCAAGATCATTCCTGTAGGTGAAGTTGCATTTGATTATGCTAAATCTCTTGAAGAGAGACTCAAGAAGGAAGGTTTCAGAGCATACGCAGATCTCACAGAAGAGAGAATGAACGCAAAGATCAGAAATGCACAGAAGCTCAAGACTCCTTACATGATCATCATCGGCGAGAAAGAGATGGCTAATGATACTGTTGCTATTAGATACAGAGGTGGCAAGCAGGTTAATGGCGTTTCAACTTCTGATTTCATCAAAGAAGTCAAAGAGACAATTGAGAAGAAGGCACAGATCTGATGAATAAAGACGAGGCACTAAAGGTATTAAAGGAAATCGATCATAAAGTTGTGACGCTGAGCCACATCAGCGCTGCACTTGAGTGGGATTTAGAGACTGTAATGCCTCCTAAAGCAGAAGAAGAGAGAGGAGAGCAGCTAGCGCTCCTCTCTGCTTTAATACATAAAGAGAAGGTAAATCCAAAGCTTTCAGAAGCTATAGATATATTAGATGGAGAGTCTCTTGGTATAGAAGACAAAGCACTTGTCAGAGTCTGGAAGAAAGAGATGGCAACATCTATTAAGCTGCCTTCCTCTTTTGTTGAGCGCTTGGCACTTGCGACAAACAGAGCACACTCTGCTTGGGCTGAAGCTAGAGCCAAATCTGACTTTTCAATCTTCTCAGAGCCACTATCAGAGATAGTCTCGCTTCAGCGTGAGATGGCCTCTATCATAGGCGACGGATCATACAATGCGCTTCTTGACCTCTATCTTGATAAGCTTGGAGAGAAAGAACTTGATTCTATCTTTGATGAGCTAGAAAGCTCTATCCACTACATAATGGATAAGACAGACAGCAACGTTGATGATAGCTTTCTGTATGAGAAGTATGATGAGGCAGCACTCCATCGTTTTTCAGTTGATCTGATCGATAGAGTAGGCTTTGATCAAACACGTGCCACTGTTGGCCTGACGCTGCATCCATTCACTACTACACTAGGAAGTGACGATGTCAGGATATCGACACGATATTCAGATGCATCACTTGCAGATCCAATATTTTCTATAATTCATGAGATGGGCCATGCGTTTTATGAGCTATATTCAGCTAAGAATCCTAAAATCCGCGGAACTTCACTCTCTGGCGGTCTATATATGGATTTGCATGAGTCACAGTCTAGGCTATTTGAGAACTTGATTGGCCGCAATAGGTCATTCTGGGTATATTTCTATCCGAAACTGCAAGAAGCTTTGCCAAACCTTAGGAAAGTAACACTTGATGAGTATGTTAAGGCTATAAACAAGAGTCAGAGCTCAGCTATAAGAGTTAATGCAGATGAGCTTACATATTCGCTTCATGTAATTCTTCGCTATCGTATTGAAAAGCTTTTGATAAATGGAAAGATAGAAGTCAATGACCTTCCAGAACTCTGGCGCACACTTTCTTCTTCAATCATTCGCTATGATATCAAGAATGATAGTGAAGGAGTTTTGCAGGATAGCCATTGGGCAGGTGGCAGCTTTGGCTATTTCCCATCCTATGCGATTGGAAATATCTACTCTGTCATGATCTTTGGTAAGATGAAGGCCGCACTTGGCGGAGATGAAGCATTCTCATCTCTTCTTGAAAGAGGAGAGTTTGACTCCATTATCAATTATCTTGATCAGAATATCTGGAGAAATGGCTCTGTATATCGTCCAAGTGAACTCTTAGAGAGTCTCACAGGCTCCAAAATTGACGTAAAGCCATATAAGGAGTACCTTTTAAATAAGTTCGTTAACTAAGGGAAAAGAGGTTATTATGAATTTGCCAAATAAATTGACAGTAACCAGGCTTGTTATGGTTCCTGTCTTCTTCATATCTTTCTTAATCAGCACATTAAGCTTCAAAGGCGCAGAGGTCATAAGCACAGTAATGATGGTAATATGCTATGCAGTTGCAGAGCTTTCAGATCTCCTGGATGGTAAAATTGCAAGAAAATACAATCTGGTAACAGATTTAGGAAAGGTACTGGATCCTTTTGCTGATACACTATCTCATCTGACATTCTTCGTATGCTTTATGAAGATAGGCATCATGCCAGTCTGGTCTTTCATAATCATCATGTGGAGAGAGTTCGCAATTCTATTCTTGAGAATGCTGATGATGAGAGTTGGAAAGGCTGTCCCAGCTAATATCTTCGGAAAGAGCAAGACTGCATTCTATGCACTTACAACTCTCTTATCTATCATATATATGATTCTTAAGACATTCGCACCAGGTGGATGGATGGGAACATATGAGACAGTACTATATGTATTCTTTGCACTTGCAGCGCTTGCATCTCTCTTGAGCTTCGTAACATATGTAAAGGATATTTTTGCATCCAAAGCTCTCTCTGGAATGACAAGATAATGCTTCCGATTTCTGATTTAAAGAAAGAAGTAGCACATATTGAATATGTCATCTCTGATGTAGATGATACAATCACTAACAGCGGCAGGCTCCTTCCAGAGGCGCTTGCCGCTCTTTATTCAATCAAAGAATCTGGAAGATCTATCATTCTTTTGACTGGTGGTTCTGCTGGCTGGGCAGATGTGTATATAAGAGAGTGGCCAGTTGACGGAGTCATTGCTGAGTCTGGAGCTCTGTTTCTAACACGTGAGAATGGCGAGATTATATATAAGACAAACCCAGTAATCACATCAGCTGCCAAAGAAAAGAAAGATGAGTTTCTGAAGAGCATTCCTCAGAATTTGCTCTCAACAGACCAATATGCAAGGCTATATGATATAGCTATCGACAAATCTAAACTCAGCGAAAGCGAGAAAGCTGAGATATTGAAGCTCATAAAAGACTCTGGTGCATTTTACGCTGAGAGTTCTATTCATATAAATGTATGGTTCTCTCCATATGATAAATTCTCAGGATTAACTACATTCTTCTCTCTTTATTACAAGAAAGGAATCGAAGAAATAAAAAGCTCTTCAATATATTTAGGCGATGGTTTAAATGACCAGCCTCTGTTTAAAGAGATTCCACTCTCTATTGGAATGAGGAGTGTAGAGAGATGTAAAGAGAAGTTTCAATATCTGCCACGTTATATAACAGACGGGGATGGCGGATATGGCGTCAAAGAAGTCTCAGAAATTTTATCTCGTTGTCTAATAAAGAGATAAAAGAAATAGCAAAAATCTTTACAAAATTTTTAAAATTATTGTTGACAAATTCATTATGTTTTTGTTACTTTATTAGGGCGCGGTTAGATGATTGAATCTAAAAAGCGCGATGATTTTTATAGATATATCAGCGAAGGGAAGAGAAGATATAGAGGCTTGTAAGAGAGCTTCTGTCAATTCAATACACGAACGGTAGAAAACTAAAAATAAGCCAGTTCGGGAAATGGCAGGAAAGAATAATCAAAGTATAATGGCCCTGGTCCTTGTGGCTAGGGTATTGATAAC
>CAKQJZ010000026.1 GCA_934247875.1 uncultured Spirochaetales bacterium | reverse complement strand
CCAATGTGGCTAATTTATCATCTTTGTTTATGCTATTTCAACTATGAAATTCATCCCCGTTTGCAGATTCGGATTTTAAATATATATATTTTTGTCTTGTAGACAGAATAATATTCATATACATAGACTAAACGGGAGGAGATATCGCTATGAACAGAGACCAACTAATGCAGATAATGATTGTCCAAAGAGAGATGTATCTAAATAATCCTTTGGTTTTCAGAGAATATCTCTTGGAAGAAAACGTAAACTACTGTTTTGTAGGTATCAGACGTACTGGAAAATCTTATATGATGTATCAGCAGATCAATAAGTTATAGTCCGCTATATGGATTGAATGGATATTCATCAGCTATCTGATATATCTTCTTTCTTGTCTTCTTAGGAACTATGATCTCTTCCTCTTCAAGCTTGAATGTCTTGATTACATTTAAGCCGAATAGCTCTTTAAGATGCTCTTCAGTGCAGCCTTCTGCTCTGAGTTTCTCTATAAGAAGGAGCATTCCAAGAAAGCCTGGAATACCAGATGCGCCATTCTCTTTATCTTCAAGCGTATGAGGAGCATGATCAGACTCAGCCCAATCTGCGCTTCCGTCTAAAAGAGATGAGAAGACAGCGTCTCTATCTTCTTTATCACGAAGCGGAGGATTCATCTTCAAGTATCTTTCTTTGACTAATGCATCTTCACTCGTATAGAGCGCATGGTGTGGTGTTACACCCATAGTCACTCTCTCTCCTCTTTCTTTTGCTTCTTTTATCAATTCAGCAGCGCCTTTAGTTGATACATGAGCAATATGGATATTTCCTTTGAATCCTACCAAGCGAGAAAGCGAAAGGATATCTCTTACAGACTCTATTTCAGCCTCTTTAGGACGCGCTAAAGAATGAGTCTCTGCTTTGCCTTTGACATATAGCTCAGGATGAAGAAGAGACTCTTTCTCTGCATGAACAACTAATACGCCCTCGTATCCAAGTTCTGTCAAAGTTGCTAATACGCTCTTCTGGTCCTCTATAGAGACTATGCCCATATTGCCAGTGCTGTTTCCAGCAAATAGCTTCAGACCAACAATCAGCGGAAAGAGCTCATTGTATGCTGATACTACTTCTCTAATCTGCTCTTTGTCTTTTGTCAGCCCACCATAAACTCTGTATGTTATTCCTTTGACTGTCTTTGCAGCCTCAAGTCCATCTGATAAACGATTGAGAATCATATCACGGCTTGTCAAAGCTGGGTCTGTGTTAGGCATATCGAAAAGAGATGTGAAGCCAGCATTCTTTGCTACTGTTAGCCCATGAAGTATTGTCTCTTTATTGCTTTGTTTCCAATCGCGAAGATGAACATGAGGATCAATCATAGCTCTACTCCATTCTTAAGCAGTTCTGAATATGTGAAGAATGTACCATCCTTGCATGGCAGCTTGCCGCCGCATACGCACTCGCCGCACATGCCAATGCCACACATTGTATTCTTTTCCATAGACATGTAGATATCATCTGAAGAAAGACCTAGTGAGACTAAACGCTTAGCAGCAGCATCCATCATCTTGCCAGGTCCTACGATATAAGCCTTCATATCAGGAAGTATTGACTCTTTTGTAAGAGTATCGAGTACTCTGCCTGGTTTTCCTTCATCTGCAACAGACTTATAAGTGCCATACTTTTCAAGAACACTCTGAAGCGGATCTTCAGTACTGCTCTTATTGACGATGCCTACTCTGATATCGAGCTTAACGCCAAGAGGAGCCAAACGCTCAGCAAGGAGCGGAAGCACTGCAACGCCAGAGCCACCAGCTATCAAGAGCGCATTCTTGCTATATTCCAGCTCAATGCTCTTTCCATATAAGCCTCTGAGATATACATCGTCTCCAGCTTTGAGATTAAAGCACTCAGCTGTGAACTCGCCTCTTTTCTTGATCAGGAATGTCAAAGGCTTATTGCGTGCAATGCTGAAAGGCTTCTCACCCTTTCCAGGAATGAATAAGAATGCAAACTGACCAGGCTTGCAATCAACCTCTCCATCTAGCTCCATGAGCATGATATCACTCTCAGGGAATGTTACAGATAGTACTTTATGCTTCTTGTACTCAAGCATATTCTCATGAGAGAGAAGAGGCTCTACATCTTCACCTTTCTTGATTCTATCAAAATAGAGTGCCCACTCTGATGGCTCAACACGAGAGAGCGCAGAACCGATTCCTACTGAGTCTGCACCAGCTTCTATGAGCTTTCTAGCGTCCTCGCTTCTTGTAACGCCACCCATTCCTAAGATGATTGGCTCATCGCCAATAGCATTTCTTATCTCTTTGATGCACTCAAGCGCTCTGGAAAATACCCACTCTCCAGATGCCCCGCCTTTATCACCTACTTTGTTATTGAGAATAGGAAGGCCTGAGTTTTTCTCGACATATAGCTTGGGTCCAACTGTATTGATTGCGGCAACGCCATCTGCACCTGCATCTATTACAGCCTTTGCAATAGCGCCAATGTTATCGACATTAGGTGTCAGCTTGATTATCAGAAGTGCTTTTCTATCTTTAGTCGCATTAGAAATCTTCTCAACATACTCACGTGCAATATTGATATCTGAGCCAATTGAAGCGCCAAAGCCAGCTGCAGCATGAGGGCATGAGAAGTTCAGCTCTATAGAGTCTGCAATAGGATCAAAGCGCTTTACAAGAGTAATGAAATCATCTGGATTAGATGCAGAGACTGAGACATTCAGAAATGCTCTCATTCCATCTTTTCTGATTGCTTCAAGCTCTGGATAAGCTGCATCCATTCCTGGGTTCCTGAGCCCAACTGAGTTGCCGAAATTACCAAGAGACGGAGAGCATACAACAGGCTCTCTATTGCCTTTATTAGGTGTTACCTGGAAGCTCTTTGTTGTGATTATATCGACTGAATTGATAGTCTTATCAAATAGACGCACAAGCTCTGGCTTAGTTGTTGCAACGCCAGAGACTGTAGAGAGAATGATCTCTCCTCTTTTATGGTTGTTTTGTAGTTTCGCTTTAAGTCTGTTCATAGTCGTTAAAAAGAGGCAGATGCACTGCCTCTTGTCTTAGATTGCTGCCTCTTCAAGCAGCTTCTTGATAGCAGCCATTGCATCTTCTAGATAAGTATCAGGTGCAGGGCCTTTCTTCCATGGATGTGTAAGACCTGAAGAACTATTGATTCTAGCAAGCTCTAATGGGTATCCAGTCTTTTTAAGAGCATGGATGACTTCCGGTGCAGAACCACCCTGAGAGCCAACACCAGGGATAAGCATTGGGATATCCTCACTGCTGTAGTATGATGCGATATCTTCAAGCTCTGCCATATTTGTAGCACCTACAACTGCGCCAATGCCTTTGTGGTCTCTAGACCACTCTACAATCTTATGCGCAATTGAGCGATATAGTGGATGAACTTCTCTCTCTTCGATTCTGTCGATTACGCTTCTGTTCTGCAGATCAGCAGATCCTGGGTTAGATGTTCTATTGAGAACATATACGCCTTTATCCTCAAAAGCGAATGGCATAACAGAGTCTGTGCCCATATATGGAGATACTGTAACAGCATCTGCGCCCCAGACTTCAAACGCTTCTTTTGCGTAATTGCCGCTGCTTCTTGCAATGTCGCCGCGCTTTGAATCAAGGATGACAGGAATGCCTGGGAAATATGTATCAATCAGCTCTAAGATATCAACAAGAGCAAGAGAGCCAGAGAAGTCTTCTTCTCTAGGTCTATCAAGAGATGCATAGTAGCCTAGATTAGGCTTGAAAGCAGAAGGGAATGCACCTTCAAGTGTCATTCTCTTGAAGAGCTCTGCAAAATATGAAGAGATTCTCTCTCTTGTATCCAATTCTTCATGAGGAAGCGCAGATAGAATAGGATCTAGGCCCATGCATACTACGTTGCCAACTTCAAGTGCGCTGTTTTTCAGTTTATCTAAATAGCTCATCTTTCCTCCTTATGAAAGCCTCTCTTCTCACCCCAGTTAAATGGATCTTCTCTCCATTCGTGTAAGCTCTTTGAGTCGCTTGATGTAATATACCCAACCTCTTCAGCTGTCTTGATCATGACTGGGTATGAGAGGATTGTGTACATGTTGCAAACTGGGTCCAGTGCTTTGAAAGCTTCAACAGACTTCTCAAGTCCATAAGTGAAGATAGCTAAGCAATTATCACAGATACCATTTGCACTTCTTACAGCTTCAACAGCTTTGATAGATGAAGAGCCAGTAGAAATAAGATCTTCAATCAAGAGAACTTTCGCTCCTTCATAGCTGCCACTATTTGGAAGACCTTCGATCTGGTGGCCCATGCCATGGTCTTTTGATGAGCTTCTTACATATGTAAGAGGTTTTTTAAGTCTATCGGCAAGGCTTGTAGCATGTGGGATTCCTGCAGTAGCTGTACCAGCAATGTTGTCGATATCACTTAGATTAAGTGCGTCGATCATATCTGCAAAAGCGTCGCAGATCAGAGCTCTGTAATTGGCTCTGGCAAGAAACTGTCTGTTATCATTGTATATAGGCATTCTATAACCAGAAGCCCATGTAAAAGGATTAGCTGTATTGAGTTTTATTGCGCCAAGCTCAAAAGCGCCTTTAGCCAATAAAGGTCCATAGTAATCTGTTATTTCCTGTAAAGTCTTCATAACTACCTCTTAAAACAAGTTTAAACTATTTCAGCGCTTTTTCCAAATCTCTTTGAAGCTATGGAAGCGTCCGCAATAAGCACATGCAAACTGGCCATTTCCGGTTCTATAGAACTTAGCAGGAACGCCCTCTCCGTTGATTGGATGAGAGATGCATGCCTCATTCTGGCACTGAAGATCATCGAAGTTATAGATTCTTGGTGGCATATGAGTCCTGTACTTCTTCTCGACTTTGCCATCATTTATGATGTTCAGCGTTGACTTAGGTGCTACAGCTGCAAGTCTCTTGAGATCCTTTCTTGTAAAGTCATATGTACCTGGGCGGAATATGATGCCTTTGTAATCTCCATCGCCACCCTGGCTGACCCATTCGCCGCCCTTTGCGTCATCAAGCTTCAAGACGTCGCTTATCAGTCTCATATGGTTTCTGATAGTCTCTGGCTTATCACCTTTGCAGATATGGTCAATTACAAGACCATTTCTGATAGGTCTTACGCCTTCAGAATAGTTCTTGTCTTTCTTATTGAGTTCGCTCTCTGGAACCTCGATGATGTACTCTTCGCTTGTGAAATCTGCAGCTTTATCTTCTGCTGATGGAACATAATCAGAGCCAATCTTTCCGCCAATCAATGAGAGAAGCACGATTCTGCAATACATGCCATTGATAGCCTGTCTCTCCCATCCATTCAGAGGTGTCTTATCAAGCCATGTTGGGATAGTTGGATGCTCTTTATGGCGAGGAAGCGGATGATAGAACTTAGCACCTTCTGGGATCTTATCCAAGAACTCGCGTCTGAAAGTAATAGCTTCTCTGAGCTGATCCTGCTTCTGAAGGATTCTCTCGCCCATTCTCTCTAGCTGAGGTCTTGTGAAGTACCAAAGCTTAGCAACATCACTTGATTTCAGATACTCTTCGATTGATTTGAATATGCATACTTCAAAGCCATTTTCCTTCATCTTCTCGATATATGACTCTGGCATCATAAGCTCATCTGGTGCGATAAGGTCTACTTTGACTTTATCAAAAAGCTTGAGGCCATCTGCTTTTGAGTGTACTGTTCTTCCATGGTATAAGTCACCAACAAGTGCTACATGGATTGAATCAAATGACATGTTGTTGTCTTCGAGAAATGAGAACTCATCAAGAAGCTCCTGAGTTGGATGCTCATGTTTTCCATCTCCTGCATTTATCAATGCAGGCTTATATGGAAGGCCATTGCGCTTAGCATACTCTTCAGTCTCTTCACTTAGCCACTTTGTAACGCCTTCAACTTTGCTTCTTACAATGAAGATTGCATTTGAGTAGCCAGAGAGCATATTGAATGTATCTGCATAGCTCTCTCCTTTATTGATTGAGGAAGATGAAGTCATCAGTTCTGATACTTTAACATGCTGGAACTTAGCTGCGTTTCTGAATGATTCCTTAGTTCTGGTGCTATCTTCAAGGAAGACTTCATAAATACCAAAGTCTGGATCATTGATTCTGAACTCATCCATCTTCTTCTCATCATTCTCGACAATGGCTTTCTTAAGCTCATATGTCTTCTTAAAGAAATAACGGCGCTCGCTGATTGAGAAATCCTCAATTACATTCAAAGATCTAGCTTTAAAAACATTAGACATACGTTCTCCTTCAAAAAAAAACCGATTCCAAACAAGAACCGGCGAATATTAAGAAATAAATAGGCTATAAGACTTTATTCTAGATACAATTATCACATCTCTACTTAACATCTTCATAACCTTCTTCCCGATAATCTATCAAAAAAGCCATGTTGCTGTAAAGTAGCTAAACGATAAATAAGCACTTTATCTCAGATTATTTTATTTCGAATCTTTTTCTAGGCTATATTATAAGTATGAATTATATAAGAGTGACAAAAGACAATATCGACAAAGAGCATATCTGCTGTGCGATGTCAGGTAAGCAAAGCGAGAAGAAGAAAGAATGGCTTAAAGAGAGGCTCGAAGAAGGCTTAGTATTTTTAAAGAGCGAAGAGCGAGGCAAATGCTTCATCGAGTATATTCCTTCTGAATATGCCTGGGTTCCTATAGATGTTGATGGCTATATGTACATTGACTGTCTTTGGGTATCGGGCGCAATGAAGGGCCATGGCTACTCTAATGATCTTCTTAACATGTGCGCTGAAGATGCTAAAGCAAAAGAAAAGAAAGGATTATGCATACTATCAGCAGAGGGACGAAAAAGAGAGTTTCTCGCAGATAACCAATTCTTAATGCATAAAGGATTCTCTGTTGCAGATATCTCAGCTTGCGGCATTAACTTGATGTATCTTCCTTTTGAAGGAACTGCTGAGGCGCCAAAATTCAAAAAGTGTGCAAAAGAGCCAAAGATAACTGAAAGCGGATTCGTCATTTATTACACTGATCAATGCCCTTTCACTGACTACTGGGTTAAGCGTGTAGCTGAATGCGCAAAAGAGAACAGCATTGAACTTAAGACAGTGCACATAGAAACACGAGAAGCTGCGCAAAGCTTGCCTTCTCCTGTCACAACTTATGCGCTTTTCAAGGATGGCAAGTTCATAACTCAGGCAGTCCAATCAGATAAGAAGTTCCTTGCGCTTTCAAAGAAGCTATAAAGAGCCACCTGCGAAAACAGATGGCTCAAAAGATTGAGTTAAGGAGTGCAATTATTTTCCGAGCAGCAGCTTTGCTGCATCATCATCTATGAATAAGTTCCAATCGCTATGAGTCTTCAGAAGCGTTGCAGGAACATATGGTGAAACTGTTTTTGTGATAGTGTCGAATATAGCTTTGGCTTTAACGCTATGAGGCACTACTGTTACGATGTGCTCTGCTTTCATTATCTCTTTAGGAGTCATTGTGATAGCTTTCTCAGGCACTTCATCAATGCTCTTAAACCACCCTTCTCCGACTTGCTGTGCTCTGCAAACATCATCAAGCTTCACAACTTTATAAGCTGCGTCTGTATCAAAATCTGCAGGAGGATCGTTGAATGCAATGTGTCCATTCTCTCCAATCCCGATAACACCAACATCGATCTTATCTTCTCTGAGTTTAATAGTAAGTTTCTCTATAGATTCCTCATCCTCTACAAAGTAATGAGCTTTCAGTGGTACCTTTGAGACAAAACGCTCTGTAAGATAACGCCTGAAAGAAGCTGCATGAGTAATAGGCAAATCTACATATTCATCTAGATGGAACATCTCAACTTTAGTCCAGTCTACATCTTCTTTTACAAGATAAGAGAACATCTCAAATTGGCTTTGCCCTGTTGAAAGGACTATTCTGGCTTTGCCTCTAGCAGCAATAGCTCCTCTGATAAGAGCTGCGATCTTTTCAGCTGCTTTTCTTCCGTTCTCATCTGCTGATTCAAAAATATTAATTGTTATGCTCATTTACAACCTCCCCGTTAAGAATAACTTTCTTTATATTGAATTCTTTATCTGTGATTATCAGATCTGCGCTCTTGCCAATCTCTATTGAGCCAAGAACTTTATCAAACCCAACAGTCTTAGCTGGGTATAGTGATATTATTCTCGATGCTTCAACAGGGCCTAGCTTAGATGCAATAGTCTTGAGTATTACTTCTCCAGTAGCTACAGAGCCTGCAAAAGCTGTACGGTCATAAAGCTTCGCAATGCCGCCTTCGACTATTACATCAAGACCATTGTGCTTTGGACCAAGAATAGATGGACCATCTCCAAGACCAGCAGCTCTCATGCTATCAGAACAGGAGATTATCCTGTCATGGCGCTTGAAGCGGAATATGAAATCGAGAAGTGACGGTGGCAAATGCATGTTGTCGCTGATTATCTCGACATATAAATCATCTATGAGATACCCACTCTCAACTGCACCAAGTATTCTGAACCCGCCTTTGCGTGTTATAGAAGACATGCCACTATAAAAATGAGTCAGCAGCGATAGGCCATGGTCATAAGCTTTTGAAATATCGTCATACGTTGCAGCTGTATGTGCAGCAGATACTCTAATATTGTTCTTTGCTAAATAGTCTATGACCTCTATCGCACCGTCTAGCTCTGGAGCAAGGCTTACTCGCTTTATCAGCCCTTCTCCCTTCTCAATAGTTCTCTCAATTTCCTTAAGGTTAGGGTTCCTTATATAGCGCTCATCCTGAGCACCCTTCTCTTTAGCATTTATATAAGGCCCTTCTAAGTGAAGACCAAGCAGCTTCGCGCCTCTCTTTGCCCTCTTAGCATTATCTATAAAGAGATCAAGTTCTTCATCTTTCGATGTCAAAGATGTAGCTAAGAAAGCAGTAGTTCCATGATTCAATAGTGAAATAGCAGCGTTTTCAAAAGAGAGAAGGTCTCCATCCATAAAGTCATAGCCACCTGCACCATGAGTGTGCACATCCACTATGCCTGCAAATAGATAAGAGCCGCTACCGTATATTGAGCACTCGTTTCTGGCGTTCTCGCTGATTTTTGATATCTTTCCATTCTCTATTCTTACAGAGCCATGAAAGATAGAATCAGGTAGAACTATATCGACATTACTGATTACCATTAATACCTCAAAAGCAGAAAGAGCGGACATAGCCGCTCTAGTTTACATCTTGAATGATGATGACATATCACCCTTCTTGCTTCTGTTCATGCCGTAGATGATTGCAAATACAACTACTAACAGTATTACTGAAAGCGCACTTGCTTCTCCAAGCTTTCCATCCTGAACTGCACCGAAAATCTGGATAGGAACTGTTCTGGTTCTTCCTGAGTAGAGAAGAATAGTAGTACTGAGTTCCTGCAAGAGTGTTGTCAGTGTCATGATTGAGCCAGAGATGATAGCAGGAAGAATCAGAGGCACGCTTACATGGCGGAAAGTATAGAACCATGTAGCACCGCTGATTGTACTAGCTTCCTCAAGCGATGGATTGAGCTGTGTCAGCTGCGCAGATACAGATCTGTAAACATATGGTGTTCGTCTGATCATATATGAAATGATGATGATTATATATGTCCCAGTCAGTCTAAGCGCACTGCTTCCGCTGAAAGCAGACAGAAGCGCAATAGATACTACTGTTCCAGGAAGAATGAATGGGCTCATTACAGCTAAATCCAATAATGCAGCGCCTTTTGGCTTCTTGCGCTCTGTTATGTATGCAATGATTGAACCAAGCATTGCACATAATAATGTTGCAGAGATTGATAAGAAGAATGAGTTGAAAAGCTCACGGCTTGAGTACTTAGGAATACGAGCATAGTTACTGAGAGTAAATCCTTCTGGAAGCAGTCCAACCCACTTAGTGAAGAATGACATGACTATGATTGTAATCTGAGGCAGCAATGAGAAGATCAGGATAATCAGACAATAGATTGTTGATATTATAACAGCACCTTTGCCTTCATGGATCTTCAGCTCTTTGTGCGTTGCAGATATAGTCTCATATTCATGCCTTGCTACAACATATTTCTGAATATACAGCACTAGCGCTGTAATAGCTACGTTGACAACAGCAATCGATGCAGCACCGTTAATATTGAAAAATCCATTTACTTCAAAGTAAATCAATGTTGGAAGCACATAGTTGTTTCCGCCAACGATAGCTGGAATACCGAAGTTGCCAATAGCTCTTACGAATACCAAAAGCGCAGCAGCACCAAGAGATGGCATAATCAGAGGAAGCGTGATTGTTCTCATTATCCTGCTTCCTTTAGCACCCATTAGCATTGCAGACTCTTCAAGAAGAGAATTTGCACTGCTGAATGCACCATAGCTTAACTGGAATACAAATGGATAGTAAGTTAGCGTCATGCATAGAATCATGCCAAACATTCCATAAATAGGTGGAACTGTAACTCCAAATGGTCTCAAAAGCCAATTAAGGAATACTCTTACAACACCATTGTTTCCAAGCAGGATTATCCAGGTATAAGCACCAACAAAGCTAGGCATGATGATTGGAAGAATGCCAAGAGAGAGAATAAGGCGCTTTCCAGGCACTTTGACTCTCGCAACGCAATAGCCCATCGGAACACCGATCAGAAGCGTCAGAAGCGTTACGCTTATGCTTACAATGAATGAGTTCTTCAAACTCTTCAGATAAAGGTTGCTTGTAAAGATCTTTCTAAAGCCCTCAAGCGACCAGCCTGGGAATTCCAAGCCCTCTGTTGGAGCCCAGAATGCTCTTAAAAATGTCAGGACAAGCGGATAGAGAAGGAAGATAGCCAAGAATGCCATAGGAACAGCGAATATAAGCGCCTGAGAGAAATCCTTCTGGAAGAATTTCTTTACCTTGTTCTTCTCTTGTCCATTGTCTGTAATAGAATATTTTCTCATAGCTCTCGTCCTTCAGGCGAGAATAGGAAAAGTCTATCCTCTTTGAATCCTACATAAACCTGATCCCCTTCTTTTATATCCTTCTGAAGTGAATCCATATCGATTTCAAGTGTTACAGGAGAGATTGCTTTATCAACATCGACCTCATATCTGATGAAAGAGCCTAAGTGCTGGATGATGTGGACTTTGCCAGGTATAGTCTTCTCGCTCTTTTCTTTAGTTACGAATAGATGCTCAGGTCTTCCGCCAACTAAAACATCATCATGAGCATTTACCTCTGTGTGGGCTCTGTCTTTCCCGATAAAGAGCACTGGCCCGTCATTTGCTACTTTGCACTCAATAACGTCTCCGCTTTTTCCTGCTTTTGAAGAGAAGAAGTTCATCTTTCCAATGAAGTTTGCAACAAATGCATTCTTTGGAACGTTATAAAGCTCATCAGATGTGCCAATCTGCTCAACGATGCCCTTTCTCAGAACTGCTAGTCTATCGCCAACAGCCATAGCCTCTTCCTGGTCATGAGTTACGAAGATAGTCGTAATATTAGTAGCCTTCTGGATTCTTCTGATCTCAGCTCTCATGTAGCGTCTTAATTTAGCATCAAGGTTCGCAAGAGGCTCATCGAGAAGAAGGATATCTGGATCATACACAAGTGCACGAGCAATAGCTACTCGCTGCTGCTGACCGCCAGAGAGCGCAGTTGGGCTAGGATTTCGCTTAAGCTCTTCTTCCAGTCCTACAAGCTCCATAACTTCAGTGACTTTCTTCTTTACTACATCATTAGGAACCTTTCTTACTCTTAAGCCATATGCAACATTCTCGAATATTGACATATGAGGATAAAGCGCAAAGCTCTGGAATACCATGCCGATGTTTCGCTTATAAGGAGGAATAGTCGAAATATCAACATCTCCATAGAACATCTTGCCCGAGCTTATCTCTTCTAGCCCCGCTGTAGATCTTAAGAGCGTTGTCTTTCCGCAGCCAGATGGACCTAAAAGACAGAACAGCTCTCCAGGATTTATCGTAAATGATACATCCTTAAGTGCATGGACGGCATTCTTAGTCCCCTCTCCATATATTTTATTAACATTCTCGTATGTTACATTCTTGCTCATATTTCCTCCTTTTTCAAAATAAGGGCTGAAAGAATTAACTTACAGCCCCCCAGATGACCACTCGTGTATTTTACAGCAGTGAGTTGAACTCTGTGATAAGTCCCTTCTTCATCTCTTTAGCCTTGACTGCATCATACTCAAAGAATGTCAGCTCTGAGAGAGATGGCAAATGCGCAGGTCCTGGAACCTCTGTAGATACTGCACGTCTGTTGCACTCGCTTCTTACAACTTCAAATGCTTCTTTAGTTGTCATGAAGTCGATGAACTTCTCTGCTGCATCAAGATTCTTGCAATTAGCTAAGATAGCAGAACCTTCAATTCTGAAGCCTGTGCCCTCTTCTGCCTTTACATATGCAACTGGATCGCCTGCAGCAATCTTCTTGCCGATGTTGTTTTCGCCTGTTACTGTGATTGCATACTCGCCACGAGCTACGCTATCTGGACCAGCTGTAGAAGAAGCTACATAAGTTGTATTCTTGACTACCTCTTTAACGAAATCCATACCATATAGGTAGTTCATCATATAAAGCTGTGCATATGCAGAGCCTGAGGATGCTGGGTTAGCTAGAACGATCTTGCCTTTGTATTTAGGATCTGCAAGGTCTTTCCAAGAAGCAGGAGCATCTTCTGGCTTTAAGATATTTGTATTGTACATGATTGCCTGAAGTGGCATTGATGTTGCATAGTACTTTGGAACATCTCCGCCCTTGTCCTTGAACTTATCTTCGATCTTTGCATCATTCTTGCACTTATATGGCTGGAGCATATCATAGATCTGATCGAGGTTCTCTGTACCCATCAATAGGATTACATCGCCCTCAGGTTTTGGCCACTCTGTCTTAACTCTAGTTACTAGGTCGCCAGAACCAGCTCTGATGATTGTAACGTTAATATTAGGATAGATAGCATTGAAAGCCTTAGTAAGCTGCTCAGCTTCTGTTTCTGATGCTGCGCTGTAAACTATCAGATTCTGCTTTTCTGCACTTGCCTCTTTGCCACCCTGTGCAAAAAGAGAACAAACCATCAACATAGCCAGTAAAAAAACTAATACCTTTTTCATATTTTCTCCTTTTGTTTTACCCTAAGCTAAATTTTAGCATGAGTATTTTCGAAATCAACAAAAAAGTGAAAAAAGTTTCGTTTTCAAAAGTTTAGGCCATTAGTTTAGTTACGTTTTCGTAAACATCTTCTACGACTTCTAAGATTAAATTGCTATTTTTAGATTCTGCGTATGTGCATAGCTCTTTCCAGAATGGAATGTACTTATATAAGCTCTTATGAGAGTCTACATATAAGCCTTTTCTAGACTCATTTGAGTGCAGATGCATAGATTTCACTCTGCCACTATCGAGTATTCGCTTAGCTTCAGCAAATAAATCAAAGCCGAATATTATGCTATTGATCTCCAAGTGGCCAATGTCTAGGCATAGATCAAGGCCAAGAGATGCAAGCTCCAAGCACTCGCCTGGAGTGAGCAGCATGTAGCCAGCTCTTGGGTTGAGATTCTCTAAGCATAGATTAAGGCCCATACTTCTGACTTTCTCATTAAGGCGCACTGCGTTTTCTGCTAAGAGCTTGAATCTATCTTTGTATAGAGTGCTCTCTATATATTCAGGAGAGCATATCTCATTCTCTTTATCGATTAAATAATTATTGAGCTTGAGTGATTTTAGCTGCTCTAGCCGAGCCTTATATTCACTTGAAATTACTCCATCGACTAAATAGCCAGGGTGCAGAATCAAGTTCTCAGCACCAATAGAGAGTGCAAGCTCTGCATCTTTCAATACTTCCGCTTCAGATATCTTATAAGAATTCTTAGATGCAAGATTTGGAAAGAAGCTTCTTCTTGGAGATAGCGAATGGATAGACGCAACACGGCCTTTGATCAAAGGGAGAACTTCTTCCAGTTCTTTCTCTGTCGAAGCATAAGAGAGCTCAAAGTAACAATCAGGGTATTTCTCTCGTATCAAGCGAATAGTATCTGCATCCTTTATTCCTACAAGAGAAACTCCCTTCTTACTCATCTGCAATTATTACCTCTATTCCTTGGTTCTCAAGCAGCTCTCTGAAAGCTGGATCTATTTTATCTGTAATGAATGTATCGATAACATCCCAGCTAGCAGTGCGTGAGAATGCGCGCTTACCGAACTTTGATGAGTCAGCCAAGAATACGACTTTGTCAGCAGCTTTAATCATATTGCGCTTGACTTCGCTTTCAGTTATCGATGTTGAGGATAATGACTCTGCAGTATATGCAGCTGAGCCCATGAAGTAGATATCTACATTGATATCTTTGACATCATCATTGGCCATAGGTCCTATGATGCCCATAGACTCACGTCTTAACTGTCCACCTATTATAGTGAGGCTCTCTATCTTAGGATTGTCCTTAAGTGCATCGATGACAAGAATGTTGTTAGTAACTACATTGAACTTCTTATCATCCAAGAACTCAACAATACGTGTGGTAGTAGATCCGCTATCTATGCTTACTGTGCTTCCGTTCTGAATAAGAGAAGCAGCCTTTTTCGCAATTGCTTTCTTCTCTTTCTCATACTCAGTCATAGTATCTGAAATGAATCTGATCTTGCTCTTTTTCTCGCCTATCATTGCCCCGCCATGAGTTCTGACTATCTCGCCCTCTTTTTCAAGCGCAGATAAATCAGAGCGCACAGTCACAGCAGATACGCCAAGGCATCGTGCAAAATCATCAACAGTCACATAGCTTTGTGAACCTAATAGCTCTAGGATTTTCCTTCTTCTTTCGTCAATATCCATTTGTTTCCTCAATATCTAGCATAACCAGCTGAGACATATTTGTCAGTCACTGATTTTACTATATTATTGAGTCTCTCGCATTCAGCTTTATCATTCGATACTACTTCCCAGCGGCACATAGCATCTTCGCTTCTCGATATTCTCTCTGCAACCTGCCACCAGATCTTGCCATCAAGAGATGAATTGCTATCGAACTTCTCTGGAAGATTGAAGCGCATCAGAGTCGCATCCAAGTCTGAGCCGTCGTCCATAGTCTTTATGACGTATGCACCTTCTTTCTTGATTCTCTCTTCAACAGCATTCATTATCTCATCCATCTTCTCTGGAGCATTCTCGCAATATAGAGGCCACTCTCTTTCTCTGAATATAGAGTTCTGGAGCACTTCTGCCCTCTTATATGCCTCTGGTCTCTCTTTGAATGCTTTAGCTGTGACTAGAGCAAAGAAGAGAGTATTCTCAACTGCTGCAAAGCCTTTGGAGTGATCATCAAGATCAAATGGGAAATTCATATAGTAATGAGCAGACTCTTCTTCAGATGCAAAATAGCCATTAGCACAATTTGTATTGAGCTTATCTTTGATGAATGAGTGTCCATTTCTGATTATGTGGATATTAGCGCCTCTCTTAGCTATCTCACAGAGAGAGATTGGGATTGCTTTAACATCAGCATAGAACTCACGCTTCTCTCCACCGAATATTGCCATAAGCTTATCTACTATTATCGACATATTGAGGCCTGGAACAATCTGCTCACCATTCTCAGCCATCAAGTCAATTCTGTCTCCGTCTCCATCGAAACAAAAGCCGAAGTCATAGTCGCCACTTCTCATCGCATCACGAGCTGGCTTGATAGAGCTCTCGATAATAGGATTAGGATCTCCTTCTGGGAAAAAACCATTAGGGATGCAGTTCCTGACCTCTATTTCTGCTCCAGCACGCTGGAAAGCAAGTGCAACTTCTGTCGCAGCTGAACCATTAAGTGCTTCAATGAGTATTTTAAGGCCCTTTAAATCTCCATCCTTAACAGAAGCAAGTCTCATAGAGTAATCGATAAATGACTCAAGCTCATTTACGATAATCAAACAGCCTCTCTTTTCTGCCTTCTCGCCCTCTAAGCCCTCTTCATAGATTTCCTTTATTCTCTTTATTCCACCATCTGGACCACAGCCTAGTGCTATTGGACTTACTCCTTTTCCAAGGAGCTTCAGGCCAACATATTCTCTTGGGTTATGGCTTGCTGTAACCATAATGCCTGCACTCTCTCTATGCTGCATAGCTGTGTAATAGAATTGGCAAGTAGAGATTGGCAGTGGATTGAGATAGACGTCGATGCCTAAATCCCTAAGTGCATCTGCAACTCCGGCAGCGACTTCAGGAACATATAGTCTTGCGTCGCGTCCTATCACAACAGAGGAAGCTTTAACAGACTCCTTATAGTAAAGCGCAACTGCTTTATACAATCTTGACTTAATTGTTTCATTAAGATTTTCAATTTTTGTTCTGATGTCATATTGCTTGAACATGCCGAGTTTCAAATCTTCCATAGAATTTTCCTTTTCAAAAGAATTATATCAGAATTTCTTACAAAAAGGAAACATTTATTTTCACAAACGAAAGCAATAATAAAAAATGAGCATTTTTGAAGTTTCTTTAAAGAATCTTTCACTGCTTTGGTTTATAATTTCATTAATGAAAAAGCGCGGCGAAGAATCACTCAAATCCCAAGTATATAGATCAATGTATCAAGCAATCCTGGAAGGAAAGTACCCTCCAGGTTCTGTTTTCACAGAAAAAGAGCTTGTAGAGAAATATGAGATGTCTAAATCTCCTATAAGGGAAGCTCTTATTGAGCTGATCAACGAAGGTTTTCTCAAATCAATACCTCGCTATGGCTATGAAGTGCTGAATGTATCAGAAGATGAGATTGAAGCTGTAAAAGAAACAAGATTGATTCTTGAAATAGGCGCACTTGAGAAATGCTTTGACAGAATATCAAAAGATAATATTGAAAAGCTTTATAGCCTTCTTGAGAGCAAGAATGCAGAGCCAACGCTTCTAGAGCACTGGCAGCGCAATACAGATTTCCACATCGCGCTATCAGAGTGTTATGAAAATGAATTTCTGACAAATAAGCTTAAAGAATGCTTCTCTGTTATGGCAAGAGCATATATGCAATATCAATATAAGCGCCACAATAATAAGACAAGCTTCAGAAGTGAAGGCGTAAATCATAGAGCCCTAATAAAAGCAATTGAGGAGGGCGATAAAGCAAAAGCCATCACTCTCCTCACTTTGGATATAAACGATTTCGAAGCTAAAAGCTAATCTTCAAGCATCAAATTCAGAATCTCTTTGTCTGTCTCTCTCATTCCTTCTTTGCCCATCTTTCCAAAGGCCTTGATAGTCTTCTCTACATCTTTCTTAACTAGCCCATCTCCGCTTTCAAATTGACGGCGCTCTTCCATGCTCATCTCCATAGCCATTATCGCAGCTTCAAGAGATGTAGAGATCTTAGCAGCGCAAGATGCTTTTGCACCATCGCATACAATGCCACCAACAGTTGCAAGCGTATTGGAAACAGCAGCACCGATCTCTTTCTCGCTTCCGCCCATTAAAAATGCAATGCCTGCTGCAGCACCAGCAGATGCTGAAACAGCTCCGCAATATGCAGATAGTGGTCCAATGTATTTCTTCTGATGGATTGCTGTAAGGTTAGAGAGAGCAAGCGCTCTATATAACTCATCAAGCGAAGAGCCAAGATATTCGCTGTACTCAACAACTGGAAGTGATACAGTAAGGCCTTGGTTTCCAGAGCCTGAGTTGATTACAACAGGAAGTGAACAGCCAGACATTCTCGCATCAGAGCCTGCACTTGCATATGCACGAGCACGTATTCTCACATCATCCCAGTCATAGAGTTTTTTGAGTGTCTTTCCGATTGAGCAGCCATAGTTCTTTCTCAGTCCTTCTTCTGCAATCGCTCTATTTAGGTCAATCTGACGCTTAAGAGTATCTCTGATGTCATCAAGGTTGACTTCTCTTGCATATTCCAAAATAGATGCAAGATTGAGTTCTTCTTTCAAATGCTCTATCTCATCAGAAGATATCTCACCCTCTTTCTTCTCTTCTATGACAACACCATTCTTCTTAAGTGAATATAGCTCATCATGGCACTCAACTAAAGTTGCTTCAGCACTCTCATCTCCGCTATAAACAGTAACAAGCAGATAAAGCCCTGGGATATCTTCTGCAAGCTTAACGCGGCAGAAATCACTATTCAAAAGCTCTCTGGCCTTTTTTCTTGTCGCATCATCAACTGTAGTCAGCACTTCAAGGCGCTTCTTAGCATCTCCTCCGAATGCACCAAGAATGGCAGCAGCTTCAATGCCCTTCATTCCCTCAGAATTCGGGACTGTGACGCTCTTTACATTCTTGATCAGATTTCCAGATGCGCAGACATCGATATGATCAGGCTTCTTGTCAAGCGCAGCAGTAGCAGAAGCTGAGGCAAATGCAATAGCTACAGGCTCAGTACAGCCTAGTGCTGGCTTAAGTTCAGAAATGAGGATCTTCGTATAATCGTTAAAATAATCTTTATTCATCTGCCAAAACTCCATCTAGATATCTCAGAGCTTCACTATAAATCATAAAGCCCTTCTTCATTCTATCTATATCTACGCTTTCATTTCTCTGATGAGCTCTGCCCTCTCCTTCTTCAAAAGGAGGCTTTTTATTTCCGAGCGGAGAACCCATGCCAAACGCAACAGCAGGCTGCATTACGCGCGCATACGTGCCGCCTGCCATTATATATGGCTTTCTATCAGCACTATATATTCTATTTGATATTTCATTTATTGCTAGGAGTTCTTTCGTGAGTTCTGTCTTATAGCCAGAAGATGCTGACGAAAGATCCGATAAAGGCAATTTCTCTTTGACTTTCTCATAAATCTCTTCAGGCTTTATCGAAGAAGGAAACCTGAAGTTGATTGTTACAAAAAGTTCATGGCCTTTAGTTTCGACTTTGGTTATTACAGCACTCAAGCGCCCTGACTCTTCATCTTCAAAATCAACACCAAGCCCAGTTCCATAGAAATCTGGAAAAAGATCTATTAATCTCTTAAGAGAACTCTCACCATTTAAAAGAGAAGATTTATCAAGATATTTCAAAAGCTTTGAAAACGCACACTCTCCACCCTCTGGTGTTGCGCTGTGTCTCGCTTTTCCATTTGAAACTATAATATTCCCATTAACCTCTATACCATCAGAAGAAGTAGAAGGAGCAGTGCCATTATAAACGCACTCAGCTCTATCTATAACGCCAGTTCCAAGACCAGCTGTTATAGATTTGATTGTATTTCCTACGAGTGGAATCCTTGTGCTTACCTTCAAGCTTGCTTTCTCACCATAAGACAATGGAAAGCCTGAATCTGGAACCAAAGTAAGCATAGCTCCATTTCCATTAGGGAAAGCTAGCAGAACATCATGCATTCCAATCTCTTCTGCACTTCCGACTAAAAGAGCAAAATCATGTCTGCTTTTGTAGCCACACTCTTTTAAGAAGCGCAGTGCATATAAGACAGCTATAGTAGCGCCTTTATTGTCTGTCGTGCCTCTGCCAACTAAATGGTCTTCTTTCTCAAAAAGCTCGAACGGGCTTCTCTCCCACCCATCTCCTACGGGAACAACATCGCCATGACATGCAATAGCGATAGTATTCTTTGCGTCTTTGTTGTATGAGCCTTTAGCAAAGACATCATTTATGATGCTTACATCGAGCCCATACTTTTCCATCAAAGAGGAAATGTAGAGGAGCATATCGTGGCAAGGACGGCCAAATGGATAGCCGTCCTCGTCTTTCTTTGCAATGCTAGGGATTTTGACAAACCCCTTCAAATCCTCTACATATTCTCTAAAGTGATCATTCCACCACTTCTCTGCCTCATCAAATCCCATAGCATTATTCCTTAATATAGAATACCTAATTCTGTAGCGCTCTTAACGCCAGCATTATTCCACTCTTCTCCGCCAAGCTTCTTGAATTGCTCAATGAACTCAGCCCAAGTAGCCTGATTAAGCTCCTTGTTTCTTGAAGCGAACTCAGCAAGAGTCTGCTCATAGAATCTCTTAAGGTCTCCGTTTGGAAGTGGGAGAAGATCAACACCAGCCTGCTTGATCCATGGCTGAGCCTGCATTTCTCTTAGCGTTGTCAAAGCTGACATAGGCTTCTTTGAAACAGCTGTTACATATGAAGGATATCTTGATAGAAGCTCTGCTTCTCCCCAGTAGAATGCAAGACCCTTAAGCTGGAGAAGTGGCTGAATCTCTGACTTTGTAAAGCCCTTAGACTGATCAGCAAGACCCTTTACAGATGGAACGCCATTCTCATCAAATACGAAGTTGACACCCTCTTCACCCCAGCCAATTGCATAGTAGCCAGGACCTGCCATCCATTCAAGTAGTCTTGCAATAGCATCCTTCTTTTCAGGAGTGATCTTAGCATTGATAGAGATTACACCATCGTTGACGTTAGTATATACACCAACTGCACTCTTTCCCTCTGGTCCAACTGGAGGAGCAATAACAATCCATTCACCGTCTGGGAAGTTCTTATCAAATGGAGCATAGTTGTTCTCTGCAGCGTAAGAAGCGTGCTGCTCTCTCATCATGCCATACTTGCCTGCTTTCCAGTTAGCCTTGAAGTCATCTTTCTTCTGGCTGAGCCAGTTTGGATCGATAACGCCCTCATTGCACATCTGGATAATGAAAGACATAGCATCATAGTATTCAGGCTTCAGGATATTGAGTCCAGGATGATCTTTTGAAAGATCCCATGTACCTGCGCAGCCAAATGCACCAAAGAATGGATCAAGTCTTCTGCCAAGTCCCTCTTCATAAGCTGTGATCTCAATGAATGTACCGTAGCCATATGTATCATTCTTTCCGTTGCCATCTGGGTCGTCATATGTGAATGCTCTCATTACATTCATATAATCTTCAAGCGTTACTGGGATATCGAGGCCTAGCTTATCGAGCCAGTCCTTTCTGATAAGGATACCTTCGTTCTTCTTGATATCTCCAGTTGAAGGAGCAAAGCCGTATATATGTCCATTGTATGTTGCATATGCAAATGAATCAGCATTGTACATCTTTGCAGTTCTATCTGGCATCTTCTCAAACATATCATCAACAGGAGCAAGCAGACCCTGCTTAGCCAGGTTGATCATTACTGGGCGACGGAGGCTCATCATATCAGGAAGCGCATCAGCAGCTCCTGCAGCATTCATCTTGACATCTCTATCTGCAGCACTTGATGGAAGTGGAGATAGAACCAGATTTATTCCTAGTTCATTTCTGACTCTTTCATAAACAAACCAATCACTTGGTGGAGAACCTGCTTCAACGATTGCAGGGTTATACCAGAAATTGATTGTGACGAGCTCATCTTTCTTTGCTTTTGAGCTTTCCTTAGAACCTTCTGCAAAGATAGATGTAAGCGCTAGCATCAATACCAACAAAACAACAACTGTCTTCTTCATTTTCAACCTCTTTTTTTATTCTCTAGCAGCTAATACAGCGGCTTTGATTTTGCTTCTATCCTGATCTGTTGCGAGTGTGCAATCTGCACCTAGAATGAATGGGATCCCATGCATTCTGCTCTTGATAGATCTTACTTCATTCTGTATCTCTTCTACAGTTCCTGTTTCTAAGAGTCCACCTCTGTGTTCAAGGCCTCCAAGTATTACTTTGCCAGGGAAGAGCTTTACACCCTCTTCAAGAGAGATGTTATTTTCATATACGCCCCAGTTAACGCTATCAATATATGGTGCATAGCTTGTAAAGCGCTCAATATCAAGATCCTTTTTGCAAAGATGAAGAATATTCTTAGCACCTGCCTCTCTTGCAGCTTTCAGTACTTTTATGTCATATGGTGCTTCAACATCCTCACTCTCTTCTCTTGTCCATAGGCTTTTCTCTCCGCCAAGGACTGCATAGAAAATACCTTTGCATCCAGCTTTGACAACCTCTTCAACAAGGTAGCATAGTGAGTCAGAAATCTTATCAAGAGCTTCTTTCACTGCAGCAGGATTCTCCCTATAGAACTTAGTCTCTAAGCTTCTTATCTCATCAAGAGGCATATACTGAGGCCTCATTGAGTGCCCAAGGGAAGCAACAGCACCTTGGATAGTGCAGATTGGATATGCATCCTTATCTGCTTTATCGAGAATGCGTTTAACAAGCTCGACTTCTCTTTGTACAAAATCTGAATCTCTTCCTTCTACTCTGATTCTCTTATAGTCGCTAGCACTATAAACACCAGGATTAGATGGGAAAGCATTCTCATTCATGATCTTTATAATATCAGCATCGCTCTCTTTGAAGAACTTCAGATGCGCACCAACTGCAGCATCTCCAAATTTCTCATTTGCAGGGAAATGAAGAGAGAAACACGAAGGCACAGAGTCTAAGCTCTCACCATTAAAAACACTTTCAACTCGCTCTTTCTTTGTCATCATAGCCTCAATATATTTGTAATATCTTACTAATATCTTAGAGTATTTTTAAAAATATGCAACATAAATCTTTCAAAAATAAAAACCAGAAATCAAAGAAGCGGAGTCATATAAAGAGGAATATAAATTATGCCATTCTCTTCTTTATAGTCTCGTTCATGTATCACATAAGGCTGAGCAAGATAATCCTTATATTTCATTGAGTACTTCGTCAGAGAGCTGATTGTATAATTTTTACCGGATTTAACCTCAATAGGATGAATATTATGTTTATTTATCAGCTTTGATTTTGTTATTAAAAAGTCTATTTCCATTCTATCCATTGAATTTGTTCTGGAATTGCGTGAAAAATAATACGGAGTACGTCCCGTAGCAACTAGCATCTGAGCAACCATATTCTCTATTATCATTCCCTCATTAAGTGCTAAATTTCCATAGAGCAAAGAACGATAAAGCTCAGTATTAAGCTTTCTGCTATCTTCAAATGCCATACTTAGAAGAAGCGCTGTATCAGCCATATAGCATTTTAAGGCATTTCCGTCTCTTGTGAGATTCAAAGCAGCAGTAGGCTCAAGCGAATTATGTACAATATTCACTATTCTGGAATCTTTAAGCCAAAAGAAATCATCTTCAACTCTGCAATATGACATCCCTTTTTCTAGTTCCGCTAATATGAATTTCTTTTCATGTTTCTGAAGCTGCGATGGTATTTTCTCAAATATGAGAGAGCAACTTGTCTTGTTTATAACATCATGTTTTTTTATATCATTTCTATAAAGCTGAAGAATCTGACGCTTTGCAAAATCGACAGAAATGAAGTCATTTGTTTCAACATATTCTGCGACAGCTTGAGGCATTCCTCCCACAATCAAATATTTTCTGAAAGCATTCATAGCAGCACGATGGAGCTCTTCTCCCATCGGTCTTTTGTTAGAATATCTGTTCTTAATCAGATTCCATGAAGCATCTTCTCCAATTGCCCAAAGAAACTCCTCAAAGTCCATTGGATTCATGGCTATTGAAATCTCTTCAGATGGAATCTGGATTGATTCAACATTCTCCTTAATTGAAACCAGAGAACCTGTTTCGATGTAATCATATCGTCCATCTTGTACAAGAAACTTAATTGCTTCCCTCGCTCTTGGAAAGTCCTGGACTTCGTCGAATATGATGAGCGTATCTCGCTCAAAAAGCTCTGAACCAGAATAAAAGCGGAGAAACAAAAAGAGGTCATCAAGATTTTTCAAGCTGCCATTAAGAATCTCTTTCAAAGGATCTAGGCCTGTACCGCCCTCCTTGAAGTCAATCAAAACATATGATTTATATTCTTTCTCAGCAAACTCTTTTACGATGTAGCTCTTGCCTACTCTTCTGGCACCTTCAATGAGCAAGGCAGCTCTGCCTTTTGTTGTTTTTTTCCAATCTAGCAAATCTTGATATATTTTTCTCTTCATATCTTATACAATGAATTCTTAGAAAGTAAAACATGAAATCAAGATTTTTAAAGTAACGTTTTATCATCAAATCAAGATTTTTTAAACCATAATACGTCATCAAATCAAGATTTTTATAGAAGTGGAGTCATATAAAGAGGAAGGTATACTACTCCATCTTCTTCTTTCAAATCACTTGTATGCAGAACATAAGGGATATATGTTTCCTCTGCAAATTTGGTCCTGAATTTATTCGACCTGTGCGGTTAAATTAAGCCGCTTTGGCTGAATCTAATAAAGAGAAACGTATCTTTTTGCTATTAGTCCA
>CAKQJZ010000025.1 GCA_934247875.1 uncultured Spirochaetales bacterium | reverse complement strand
GACACAATACAGAGGTTTCTGGAAAAGCTTGACACCAAATGGATGCGCTCTTTGCTTATCAGATTCAAGGAATTCTATAGGGATGCAAAGCGAATCATATCCGAAAAGAGGCAATACACGCATATTGCAGTAGATGGGAAGGAGTTCAGAGGCTCTGGAAGAGGAAAGAACACCAAGAGTCCCAGAAGAAATACCGCAACCCTCAATATATATGATTCCTCCTCTGATGTATGCGTCTACAGCATGCCAATCTATGAGAAGACAAATGAGATTCCTGTTGCCCAGAAGAAGCTGATTCAGCTCGATCTTCGCAATACAATAGTCACTGCAGATGCTCTTCATTGCCAGAGAGCGACTGCCCGCATAATCAGAAAGCGCAAAGGAGACTATGTCTTCTGTGCTAAAGACAATCAGGATAGTCTGAAGCTTGAAATACAATCCTCTTTCAACAAGAAGAGGCCAAAACAGCGCATGCCTGTCTCGTTTCCTAGAGATGATAGGAAATTCTGGGTCATAGAGCTCGAGAAGGGATATATAGGAGAAGAATGGATAGATCAGAAGCTATATATAAAAATGGTCTCTTCTGTCACAGGCAAGGATGCCGAACCCATGTATTTCATAACTAGCCTCTCAGACCCGATTGCTGCAATTGAAGCTATAGAGGTCCGGTGGACTGTTGAGAACAGCCTCCATAAGTCAAAGGATTTCTATTGCAGCGAGGACAAATATACATCAACAAACACAAGAGCCATTGAGAGCATGGCCTATCTAAACAACCTTACAGTGGCCATGGCACACATGGCCCAGATCATATTGCAGGAGCCTAGGCTGAAGACAGTATACCAGCAGTTTGCTGCCAATCCTATTGAGCTGTTCCAGAAGATCATGGAGATTGTCTATCATCAGGATAAATTCCTCTCCCTCTTGCGAGAACGGCTCAAGTCAGCGAAAGCTTCCTGAATCATATCAAAACAAACTGATTTCTAGGCCATGGTGTCGATGTTTTTGGCCTTTTTCGCTCATCGCGTTAAGCTATTTTGAAATTTCTTTGCAAAAACACCTTTATTTAGTTCTAAATCGCCTCTACAGTGCTTGAATCGAGGTTTTGTCCTCTTTTGAATTGGCATTTTCAAGATTCATGCGTAATGACTAAGGAATTAACATCAAATTTGTTAGAGTTTAGGCTATTGAACATTTTGATTTTTTTTGAGAATCTATCATGGCTTGCTTATGCAAGTATAATTTTCCGCCCTTAGGGTGAGATATAGTGCTGGGGACGAGTTTATCGTCAAGCGAAAGGAGATACTACAATGGCAGTAGTAACAATGAAAAGCCTGCTAGAGTCAGGCGTACATTTCGGCCATCAGACCAAGAGATGGAATCCAAAGATGGCACGTTTCATCTTCACAGAGAGAAACGGTATTCATATTATCGACCTTCAGAAGACATCTGCATGCATTGTTGAGGCTTATGAGGCTGTAAGAGCTCAGGTTAAGAACGGTAAGCAGATTCTATTTGTAGGAACAAAGAAGCAGGCACAGCAGGCTATCGAGACAGAGGCAAAGAGATGTGGAATGCCTTATGTTTCTAACAGATGGCTCGGTGGTATGCTCACAAACTTCACAACAATCAAGAAGTCTGTTGCTAAACTCAAGAAGATTGAGAGAATGGAAGCAGACGGAACATTCGACTCCCTCACAAAGAAGGAAGTTGCTCTCTATACAAAAGAGAAGAACAAGCTCGAGAAGAACCTTGGTGGTATTAAAGACATGAAGGAGCTTCCAGGCGCACTCTTCATTATCGACACAAAGAAAGAGGCTCTTGCTGTAGCAGAAGCTAAGAGACTTGGAATTCCTGTTATCGCAGTTGTTGATACTAACTGTGATCCTACAGACATCACATACCCTATCCCAGGCAACGACGATGCAATCAGAGCTATTTCTCTCTTTGTAGAAATCATTGCTAACGCTGTTATCGATGCAGATAGCGAAGCTGGCATCCAGATTATCGAGTCACTTGATGATGAGGACGAGGAAGCAGCTATCAACGCTAATCCTGTAGAGGACAAGGACGAGGCAGCTGAGGATGAAGATGTAGACTACTCTAACTATGAGCCAAAAGACGAGAAAGAGTCTGAAGAGGTTGCAGAGGAAGAGGACGACGAAGAAGAATACTTCAAGAAATAATAAGGAGAATCAATATGGCAATTAGTGCTTCTGATGTAAAAAAGCTCAGAGATCTTACTGGTGCTGGAATGATGGATTGCAAGAAGGCTCTTACTCAGGCAGATGGCGATTTCGCTGGTGCTGAGAAGATTCTTAAAGAGATGGGTCTTGCAGCTGTTGCTAAGCGTCAGGATAGAGCTACTGAAAATGGTCGTGTATTCGTTAAAGTTGCAAATGGCAAGGCTGTTCTTCTTTCACTTTCTTGTGAAACAGACTTTGTTGCTAAGAATGCTGACTTTGCAAAGCTTGGAGACGATATGTGCTCAATTATCCTTGAGAAAGGTTATACAGAGCCAAACGCAGAGCTCCAGAGCATGGTTGATGGCTTGATCGCAATCATCAAAGAGAATATGCACCTTGTTAAGTTCAATGTTTATGATATCGCACCTAACGCTAAGGCATATGACTATCTCCATGGAGAGGGCAACGTAGCAGTACTCGTTATCCTTTCTTCTGATAAGGCTGAGGCATTTGATGCTGATTGCGTTAACGAGCTTGGTCATGACCTCGCACTCCATGCAGCAGCTTATAAGCCACAGTACCTCTCAGACAAGGTTGTAGATAAGGCATACGAAGCTGAGCAGCTCGACATCTTCAGAAACCAGGTTGCTGGAGACGAGAAGCTTGCATCTAAGCCAGAGAAAGTTAAGGAAGGCATTATCAGAGGTAAGCTTTCTAAGCTCTACAAAGAGATCTGCTTCCTAGATCAGGCTTTCGTTAAGGACGACACAAAGAGTGTTTCTCAGGCACTTGCAGAGGCTGGTAAGGCAGCTGGTGGTGCTACACTCTCTCTCACAGCTTATGGTGTTTACCAGGCTGGTGTTAACTAAGAGAGGATAAAGATGCAGAGTGTAATTGATAACTGCGACAGCAAGATGAAGAAATGCATTTCTTCTCTTCAGTCAGAGTTCGCTCTTCTAAGAACAGGCAGAGCCAGTGCATCTCTCTTTGACAAGCTCAAAGTAGATTACTATGGTGCAGAGACTCCACTGTCTCAGGTTGCATCTATTTCTGTACCTGAAGCAAGGCTGGTTGTTATCCAGCCTTGGGATAAAAGTGTTCTCAGTGCTATTGAGAAAGCTATCCAGAAGTCAGAGCTTGGACTCAATCCAAACAACGACGGAAAGCTTATCAGAGTAAACTTCCCTCCTCTAACAGAGGATAGAAGAAAAGAGCTTGCTAAGAGCACAAAGGCTACAGCAGAGAATGCCCGCGTAGCAGTAAGAAACGTTAGAAGAGATGCAATGGAAGAGCTTAAGAAGCTCCAGAAAGCATCTGAAATCAGCGAAGATCAGCAGAAGGAAGGCGAGAACAAGATTCAGAAGCTTACAGATGCTGCTATTGCTGAGATTGGCAAGATTGCTGAAGCTAAAGAAAAAGAAATAATGGAAATATAATAAATTGAGTGAGAAACTAAGACACCTCGCCTTGATTATGGATGGCAATGGACGCTGGGCTGAACAAAGAGGCCTTGTCAGAACCAAGGGCCACGAAGAGGGAGGAAGAGCAATCGAAAGAGTAGTAAAAGGCTGTTTAAACCAGTCTATTGAGTTTCTCACTCTATATTGTTTTTCTACAGAAAACTGGAAGAGGCCCAAAACAGAAGTTAACTTTCTGATGGGTCTCTTTGCCCAAAAAGTAGTTGAAGAAATACCTCTCTTCAACAAATATGGAGTAAAGGTACTTCATACTGGAAGACGTGAAGGTCTTCCGCCTGAAGATTTGAAAGCTCTGGATTATGCAATTGAGGCAACAAAAAACAACTCAAGACTTACTGTAATACTAGCTATAAACTATGGTGGCATTGATGAGATCAATAGAGCTATAGAGAGAGCTAAAAAAGACGGAGTTGAAGAATTCAAAGGCGATATTCTACGTAACTACCTCGATAATCCAGAAGTGCCTCTACCCGATATGATAGCAAGAAGCGCTGGAGAGTATAGGCTTTCTGGCTTTTTGTTATATCAATCTGCCTATGCAGAATTAGGCTTTTATGATAAACTTTGGCCTGATTGGAATGAAGATATGATTTCAATGATCGTAGAAGATTTCAATAAAAGGTGTAGAAAGTTCGGAGGGATTAAATAATGAGCTCATTAGCAAAAAGATTAACTACTGCATGTGTAGCTATCCCTTTAATCGTAATCTTGATTTACTTTCTCCCTTACTTTCACCATGTATTCTTTGCTATTGCTGTAATGGGAGCAACATTAGTCGGAAACATAGAAATGCGTCATATGCTTGAAAAGAAAGACTTGAAAGTATCTAAGTTTGCTTATTTAGGCGCAGTGTATCCAATCTTAGAGTTCTTAGATACAGCACCAGAGTTGACTTTCTTCACAAGCAGTGTTCTCTATTTCACAGCATTGGTAATTGGACTAATTTTCGCTTCTGCTATCTTCAATGACACAGAAGACAACTTCAAGAATCTGATTGCAAATACATCAGCATCTGTACTTAACCTACTCTACCCTGGCTTATTTGCAGGCTATATGGCAAAGATAGGTTTCCTTCCTGATGCAACATGGATGATCATTTTCTACTTCGTACTTGTTTTCGGAAGTGATTCATGTGCATATTTTACAGGAATGGCACTAGGCAGAAACAATAAAGGCTTTATCAAAGCAAGCCCTAATAAATCTGTTGCTGGCTACATTGGCGGCATATTCATTCCAGCACTCGTATCAATGGGCGCTGCAATGGTATTCCCTACTCACTTTACATATCATCCTGCTGCAGGTTTCCTCATTGGATTTGTTGTAAGCATATTCGCAGCTATCGGAGACCTTATTGAATCTGCATTCAAGCGCAGTGCAAATGTAAAAGACAGCGGAGTTGCTATCCCTGGACGCGGCGGCATGCTTGATAGCATCGACTCTCTTATAATTGCTGCTCCTGTTTATTTTCTTCTTATGGAAAAGTTTCTCATTGGAGCTTAAATGAGAAAGGTTCTTATCTTAGGTGCTACTGGCAGCATAGGTACGACCGCACTTAACTATATCAGAAATAATCGTGATATCTTCACTGTTACAGGCTTAGTTGCAAATAAGTCCAAAGCTGAATTATTGAAGCTTTCTGAAGAGTTTTCATCACCATATTTACTGATGTGCGAAAAGAGTGAAGCAGATCTTGCTTCATTCATTGAAAAGACAGATGCCGATATTGTCCTCAATGCTATAGCTGGCTACAAAGGTTTATTTGCAACAATAAAGACTCTGGAATCTGGAAAAGATTTAGCATTAGCTAATAAAGAGTCTGTCGTAATGGGAGGAAACTATATCTTCCGCTTAGCAGAAGAAAACAATGCTAAAATCATCCCTGTCGACAGTGAGCACTCAGCTGTTTATCATCTGCTTCCAGGAAAGAATGTAGAGAAGCTTATTATTACTGCTTCGGGTGGTCCATTTATAGACCGTACTTCATTTGATAACATTACAGTTGAAGAAGCGCTGCACCATCCAACTTGGAAGATGGGAAAGAAGATTACTATAGATTCAGCAACACTTGCCAATAAAGGCCTAGAAGTAATTGAAGCTTCTTTCCTTTTTGGCTTCAAGCCAGAAGATATCGAAGTCGTAGTGCATAGACAATCTGTTGTCCACTCTATGGTATATACAAGAGAGGGAGCAATATATGCAGAGCTCTCACCTCCTGATATGACTCACCCTATAATAACAGCACTATCAGACAATAAAGAAGAAATAAAAGATGCTGTCAAAAAGCTCGATTTCACTAAGCTCACATTGACTTTTGAAGCTCCTGACTTTGATAAGTTTCCGCTTCTTGCGCTTGCGTACAAAGCGCTCGAACTTGGCGGGAGCTACCCTATTGCTTATAACGCTGCCAATGAAGTTGCTGTATATGCATTTTTAAATGGAAATATAAAGTTCAATGAGATTGCTCACATAACAGAGACAGTACTAAGTCATGACTTCTCACCTATTTCCAATAGCTATGAGAAGATCATGGTAATGGATAGAAAAGCCAGAGAGGTGGCTCTCAAGGAGCTTTGCTGACTTTATGGCTATACTCCATTCGCTTTTAATCTATTTCTTAAAGCTGATTCCTTCACTTCTTGGAATCGGTCTTGTGCTATTCATACATGAGCTCGGACACTTTATGGTATCACGAATATTGAAAGTAGATGTTGAATGTCTTTCGCTTGGTATAGGACCAAAGCTATTCTCTATCTATGGCAAGAAAGTTGAGTACAGAATCTCATGGATACCATTTGGTGGCTATTGCCGCATGAGTGGCTCTATAGATCTCTCTAAAGCGCTCAGAGACAATAAAGACTCACTTGATATCGCTGAAGCTGGTTCTTACTTTGCAACAAGCCCTTATAAGCGTTTTTTGATATTCCTAGCAGGACCGCTATTAAACTTTCTTTTAGCTGCACTTCTATTCTTGATTGCAGTGCTGATTCCAACAGAGCATGTTTCAAATAAGCCATATATAACTCCAGTCAGTGAGTATCAGAGTGTATTCAATTCATCTATAAAGCAAAGCGGAGTAACTAAAGGAGACTTAGTCTTAAGCGCAGATGGAATAGCTATAAAAGACTATGAAGAGCTTGAGCACTACCTCAAAGAAAAGAATGGAGAAAATGTTGATCTGATAGTTCTTAGAGATGGCAAAGAGATAAATACAAGAATTACACCAGCATTTGTTGTCGATCACTATAGCTACGGAATCTCTAATCTGGTCATGCCAGTAATAGGAAGAAGCGAATCTCCTATATTCAAAGAAGGAGATGTGATAGTCAAAGCTGATTCAAAGCCTATAGAGTGGACATATGACTTATACTCTTTCAGCGGCAAAACCAATGTGACTGTCAAAAGAGGAAATGATTATTTTGACACTGAGCTTGATTTATCAAAGAGGCTTCCATTTGCATGGGACGCAGATTTAAGACGCTATAGCGAAGACGTCAATGTATTCACATATGGCTTTAAGAAAGCAGGAGAAGTCAGCTACACAACACTCCGCGCTCTCGGTGCGCTTATAACGTTCCAGACAAAAGATGCGCGAGAGATAATCACAGGCCCTATGAAGGCTGCATCGACATTTGGCAACATAACAACACTAGCATTCAAGACAAGCGCAGCATCGGGCATACGTGCGCTTTTCACGCTGCTTGCGTTTGTATCAATATCTATAGCTGTTGGCAACCTTATTCCTATCCCTACATTCGATGGTGGAGGAATGGTCATGAATATAGCTGAGATGATCAAAAGAAAACCGCTGAAGCCAAGAACCTATGTGATTCTCCAGATCAGCGGCATGATTGCAGCTTATGCAATTCTTGCATTGATGTATGGTTTAGATATCAAAGACATCATCAAGAAGCACTAACTACTTCGATTTCTTCTCAGGTGGTGTTGTCTCGATAAATACAGCACTCTGATCGACGTTTACAAACGTAGTAGTCTCAGCATGGTATCCGATCTTGAATGAGCCAGTCTCACCGTTACGGTTCTTAGCTACTATAAGCTTAGTAACCTGTATAGTCGCTCTACCCTCATTGTCTCTTGCATTTCTCTGTTTCTCTTCTTCTGTAAGCATTCTCTTTCTGTGGAGGAAGCATACAACGTCAGCATCTTGCTCAATAGCGCCAGAATCACGCAGATTGGATAGCACAGGCTCTTTCTCTTCACTATCACGTGAAACCTGGCAAAGTGCAACAACAGGTACTTTTAGCTCACGTGCGAGCTGTTTTAGACCTTTAGAAACTCTTGTAACACGCTCATAGTCAGTAAGGTCTCTGCTTCCAGGACCAGACTGGTTAAGAGATATAAGACCAATATAGTCAATGACTATACAATCTAGCCCACCCTCCATGTTCTTATTGACAGCTCTTGCCAAGCTTCTCAGATCAGATAGAGGAATATTAGGAATATCTTTGATGTAGAAATTATGTCCGTAGTTATATAAGTTCTCAGTAGCAACTACAAAGCGTTCAACTTCGTCATCCAAGAAGCTCTTCTTGATGATCTTAGATAGATTGACTTTGCTCTCTGCAGCTAAGACACGCTGAGCAATCTTCTCTGATGACATCTCAAGAGAGAAGAATAGAACATTCTTTCCGCTCTTGACCATGTTATGCATCATAGAGATGCCAAACGCTGTCTTACCAATAGATGGACGCGCAGCTACGATAATATAATCTTCTTTAGCAAAACCGCCGTTGCAGTATTTATCAAGGAGGTCAAAGCCTGTCTCGATAGGTTTGTCTCCACTATCATTGCCATCGAGTGCATTGAGAATATTCTCAGTGACACGGCCAACGATGCTGTCAAAATAATCTTCAGTCTTTACTGTATTGACTGTAAGAAGAAGATCATTGAGCTCATTAGAACCAGTATCAATAGATGTGGAAATATCTTTTGATTCATCAAATGAATCATTTGAAAGTCTCATGGAAATCTTATAGAGAGCTCTACGGCGTGATGTCTCTCTTACCATGAAAGAATAAGATTCAACTAAGCTTGAGATAGTAGAATAATCTGTAAGCTCGGCAATATATGCCCTGCCACCTGCTTTTTCAAGGTGACCATGCTTTGTCAGAAACTCTATCAGCGTCAGCGAATCTACAACCTTGCCATCAGATAAAAGCTCCTCAATAGCAGAGAAGATTATCTGATTATTTGGATTATAAAAATCGGAGGCCTTAACTATCGATGAAACTTTATCAAAGACCTCCGAATCCATTAGCAAGGATCCAAGAATTGCTCGCTCAGCCTCATCGTTATGAGGAAGCATTCTCAGATCTGGCACTTAATTAACCCTCTACAGGAGCCTCAGCCTCTGCTGGTGCCTCTTCTGCTTTAGCTGCTTCCTCAGCTTCTGCTGCTGCAGCTGCCTCAGCTGCTGCCTTAGCCTCTTCAGCTGCCTTCTTTGCAGCCTCTGCAGCCTTAGCCTTTACTTCAGCTTCAGACTCAACAACTAGCTTAACGTGTGAGTTGTCGTTCTCATAAAGGTGAACAACAATTGTGTAGTTGCCAGTCATCTTGATTGAGTGAGTAGGAACCTCAAGCTTCTTTCTCTCAATCTCGAAGCCAAGCTTAGCAAGAGCTTCCTGTACCATTGTTGATGTTACAGAACCGAAGAGCTTACCTGACTCACCAGCTGGAACAACAATGTTGAGAACTGCTGCATCAAGCTTCTCTTTAAGAGATGCTGACTGAGCTCTCTTCTCAATCTTTCTCTGCTCAATAGCTTCTGCCTTTCTAGCGAACATAGCAGCATTAGCCTTGTTATAGATAACAGCAGCCTTGGTAGGAAGGAGATAGTTTCTAGCGTATCCGTCCTTTACTACTACAACGTCACCCTCTTCTCCGAGGTGTACAACATCCTGATTAAGAATGATCTTCATTTCTGACTCCTAATTTCTTCAAATCGAAGAAACTCTCCAGCAATCCCAATAAGGGAAGGCCGAAGATAACAATAAAATTAATACCCGGAACTACTAAAGAGATGATGAAAAGCACAATGAAAAGCGTCATGCTCTTTAGATTCATCATTCTCTTTCTCAGTCTTGCATATACTACTGTAAAGCCCTGTATAGAATAAAGGACAGTAAATAGACCTGTTAGATTCATGATTACAACCATGAGTGCTAAAGGTACTGCAGATACAAAGTGGAATATAAGAAGAAGAGCAAAAGAAACTATGAAAGTCCAGACAAAATCTGTAGGAAACTCATAGCTCTGTACTCTATCTTCCCAGTCACTTTCTCTTGAATGCAACCCAGTCTCATAGATAAACGAAGTTGCACAGACTGCCACAGTAAGAAATGGAAGCACCATAGATAAGAAGCAAGATGCGAGAAGTGAGAATAAAATCTCATAATCTATATCACCAAGCATCTTTCCAAGCAGCTCTCCAAGACTTGAGGCAAACGCATTTTTGTAATAGTCATAAAGGCCCTCAAAAAGCGTCACATCTACAGCATAGAAGATTAAGAAAGCTACAGAAATAACACAAACAGGAAGCAGAGATAAAAGTATTCTTACTAAAAGCTTGTGCTTTTCTGCATATAACCAAATAGCTCCTGATGCTAACAGCATCAAAGGTATAGCTAAACTAAATAATAGGGCAAGGAGCGAAATAGAATTTGAAAAGACACCTAAATGGGTAGTAAGTTCAATAGCTACTACTATGATTGCCTGAAGCAAAAAGAGCACTAGCGATCTATTCTTTCCATGCCTTATTGCGTAGATCATCAAAGGAGATGCAAATAGAAATGTTGAGAGATTCAGCTCATACATCAAAGTAGATAGAAAAAGAGCAATGAATGCATCTTTTACTACACCCTTTTTAACTACTGCAGACTCCTCCATCTACATAATCCTCATTTCTTCTCGAATGGAAGATAAGCAAGAACTCTAGCTCTCTTGATTTCTCTGTTAAGAGCTCTCTGGTGCTTTGCGCAAGTGCCTGTGATGCGTGCAGGAAGAATCTTACCACGCTCTGTGATATATCTTCTGAGCATTTCTGGGTTCTTGTAGTCAGCTGCGGCTGCGCCCTGGCAGAACTTGCATACTTTTTTCTTGAAGCTTGCCTTTCTAAGACCAAGCTTACCGTCTTTGCGGCCTGTCTTGTCCATTTCGTTGAAATCTTTATCTTCTCTCATTTTTAACTCCTAATTAAAACGGAATAGTATCATCCGTAAAATCCTCTGGGCCTTCTTCATATGCTGGCTTAGATGCCTGTGGGGCCTGCTGAGGTCTGTTATAATTCTCTCTAGGTGCATTATTAGCAGAACCTGAATAATTGCTGTTTCTTGCCTGTCCGTTAGAAAGAGCAGAACTTCCAAGGCTAAGATTATTTACTGCAACCTCGATTCTGCTTCTGGTCTGACCTTCGCTTTCCCATCTTGACTGTCTCAGCTCGCCCTGAACTGTAACCTGCCTACCCTTTTCAAGGTATGGATTAACAGCTTCAGCTGCTTTGCCAAAGTACAAGCAATCAAAATAGTTTGGCTCCTCTTCCCATTTTCCGTCAGCACTCCTCTTTGCTCTGTTGACAGCAATCGAAAATCTAACAATAGAAGTTCCATTCTGGGAATATCGGATTTCACTTGGTCTTACTAAACGACCACTCAATACTACAGAGTTAATGTCTGCCATTAGTCACCTCGTCAATCAGTTTTTGTCTGGATTAACAAATAAGAATTTTAAGACTAGAGTTGAGAGCTGGAATGTTCTGGACATAGACTGAATCTTTGCGCCATCAGCCTTGATCTCGAAATAAACATAGTGGCCCTTTTCCTGCTTATTGATGAGATACTGGAGTGTTCTAACTCCCATATCATCCTGCTTGGTGATCTCTACACCATTAGCTTTGAAGGTCTCTTCAACTAGAGCGAGGCCTTCCTTCATCTTCTCCTCATCCTGATCGAGGATTACGGTGAACTCATAATTTGAAATCATGGGTTCCTCCTTATGGTCTATAAATTTGATCCGACTAAGTCGGATAAAGAGGCTTATTTAATATATCAAAAACAATAAGCTATAGTCAAGCTTAACGCAGATTGTATTTCTTCCTATATTGATATGGACTTATCTTCATCTGAGATCTGAAAACAGATGAGAAATATCCTGGATCGTTGAAGCCGCACATCTCGCTTATTTCGCTTATTGAGTAGCTGCTCTCTTCTAAGAGCTTAGAAGCCTTTTCAAGCTTTACCATCTTAATAGCATCAGAGAGCGTCATGCCTGACTTATTATGGAAAACTGATGTAAAGTAATTTGGTGCAAGATCATAGTGCTTAGCTATATTATTCAGCGTCAGATCCTTATCTATATTAGAAGCAACATAATCAAGCACATCTTTCACAAAGTCTGTCTCTGTGCTTTCTTTCTTATTAGCTCTGAGTGCTTCAGATATAATAATCGAAGCAAGTCCTTTTGCGCGGAAAGCTGAGTAGCTGTCTCCAAGCTCCTTTTCTCTGACAAGCTCCGCAAAGTAAAGCTCTAGCTTATCTTGTCCTTTGACAAAGAAGCTATCTGGAAGAAGATGGCTTATTTCAGAGAACCAGGAAGACGGAATCAAAGCATAGTATCGAGAATGAAATGAGTTGTCGTTATAAGTAGTTCTATGAAGAATGCCACTCTTTATAAAGACAAAATCCCCGCTTTCAATTGAGTAGACTTGACCTCCAACATAGTACTTTCGTTTGCCCGATGAGAGATAATAAATTTCATGCATATCATCATGACGCTGTAGATATGGCATCTCAATATGTGGCTCTGAACGCCTGTAGCTGCAAATTAAATTTTCCATAATCTTAATATTTTAATAGTTCGGCTCTTATTATTAAGAAAATCATCTATTATTTCAATAATATTAATTATAAAAATATCACATGGCAAAGTTATCTATCAGAGATGAGAAATTCAGAGATGAAGTTTTATATGGTCCAATCTGGCCAGTCATTTTCAAAGTGTGCTTACCTCTTGCACTATTTCAGGCTGTAACTAATCTTTTCAATATCCTTGATACTATCATGGCATCTGCTATATCAAGCGAAGCTGTTTCTACTGTTGTCTACATGGTTCAGCTTCAGCATATCGTAGCAGCTGTTGGCGGTGGCCTCGCAGTCGGCGGTACAATACTCATCAGCAGAAGCTACGGAAGCGGCGACTATGACAAAGTAAAGGAAACACTATCAACGCTGATTGCAATTTCTGCATGCTTTGCATTTTTAGTGCTATTGTCACTTCCTTTTATCCCATCATTATTGAAACTAGCAGGAACACCTGAAGCTTTTATAAGATCCGGCTCTAAATACTTCATGCTATTGATGATTGCTGTAGTCTTAAGCTACTTCAACTCGATATACATATCGATTGAGAAAAGCAGAGGAGAGAGCAAGAAGATAGTTGTTCTGAATATAATCCAGATAGTAGTCAAACTCGCACTTACAGCAATATTCATATATGTATTCAATGGAACTATCATACACATAGCAATAGCAACAATTATCTCTTACTCAGTAGTTTTCATATATGGGCTTTATGCACTTACTAAAGACGATGATGCATTCTCATTTGCCTTCAAATCAATTGTCATGAAAAAATCTACAGTGCTTCCAATATTGAAGCTCTCTTTTCCATCTATGGTTGAGAAGATCGCATTCTCACTTGGCAAAGCAGAAGTCAACAAGATGGCAGCAGACTACGGCTCTGATGCAGTTGGAGCTGCAGGAATATCCAACAACATGTCTGGCATGCTCACTGGCTGGCAATATGGGATAATGGACGGCGGCACTGCGCTTTTAGGGCAGCTTAAAGGCCATGATGATTTAGATAGGACTATTAAAGCATATAGAAGAATGCAGCTTGCTCAGATTCTCATAGGCATCATTGGAATCGTGATAATCTATGTTCTCACTACTCCAATAGCAAAGCTTTTCGCTTTTGCTAAGGGTGGCTTCAATGAAACATTCTTCAATATGATTATCAAAACATTCCACTATGAGTTATTTGGCTGCTTGCTCCTCTCCCTATACTACGCATCTATTCCTATAATACTTGCAACTGGAAGAACGAAGCTTACACTATTTATAAACTTTGCACGTGTATTCATATTCCGCCTTCCTCTGATATTCTATTTCTCACATTTCACAGCTCTGGATTATTCAGCTGTAGGCCTCACTGTAGCTATTTCAAACTCACTTACAGGCCTGCTTGCATTCATTGTCGGTGAGATTATCATCAAAAAGGAAAGACAAAGCGCTGCTAAATCTATAAACTGAGGCAATGTTTGATGCACATGCTCATATCGGAATAGCAACAGATAGCGCACTTGTTAACACAACAAGCGGCGAGGAAGCTCGTAACGCTAAAGGCTTTGAATACCTTTCTGCAGGGCTTTTATACCCTAATTCTGATTTAGAGCTTTATGAAGAACTGCTGAAGAGAGGACTTTACTCAGGGGAGATAGGCATCGATAAGCGATTTCCTGAGAAAGATAAGCAGATCAAAGTATTCAAAGAAGCGCTATCGATTGCTAAATCATATGATAGATTGATAACTATTCATGCTGTTGGCTACATTGACGAGCTTTTGAGATGCATTGATGAAATCAAGCCAAAGAAGTTCATAGTGCATGGCTTTACAGGTAGTTTTGAAACAGCCAAAGAGCTAACAAAACGAGGTGGTTACATCTCACTCTCCCCTAGAGCGCTGAAAGCCAAAAGCTTCAAAGAGCTTCTCACTCTGCCCTTCTTAGTCGAGAGTGACATGAAGACAGGAAATGAAGAGATTGAAGCACTTAGCAGCCTGATTAAAACTATCGATCAGCATGTCCCATATAATACAGAAGAAAGAACAGAGAAAATAATAAGGGAGTTACTCGATGTCTAGTGTTCAGTTTTTAAGGATTTCGAGGTTCATCGGAGAAGAAAGCGTAGAAGCGCTTCATAATAAGTGCGTATCAGTTGCAGGTGTTGGAGCTGTTGGGGGCTTCGCTATAGAAGCGCTTGCCAGATCTGGTGTTGGAGAGATAAGAATACTCGATTTCGACACAATAAGCGAAAGCAATATAAATAGACAGCTTATAGCACTCCACTCCACTATAGGCGAATATAAAGTTGATGTAATGGAGAAAAGGCTGAAGGATATCAACCCAGATATCAAAGTAAGTGCATATAGAGAATTCTTATCAAATGAAAACCATAATCTACTCTTTGATGGTGCTGATCTGGTTTTAGATTGCATAGACTCTTTGAATCCTAAGCTCAATCTGCTTGAGGATGCATATAAGAACAACATACCTATCATCTCCTCTATGGGCGCTGCACTAAGACGAAACCCCAGCCTTATCAAAACAGGAGATATCTTCGACACATGGGGCTGCCCGCTTGCACGCCAGATCAGAGCAGGCCTCAGACGCCGCGGCGTTGGAAGAGGCATTGAATGTGTCTTCTCTCCTGAGAAGGTAAACTTCAAGTATATAGACCCAGAAGAAGATGAAAGCGCAGAGAGAATGATAGACAGAGGCAGAAAGCGCGTTGTGCTTGGTTCTCTTCCAACTATAACAGCAATTTTTGGAGAGAATATTGCTCATTTAGCATTGATAAAGCTTCTTGGAGAGGAAATTTTCCATGGAGAAGAAGAATTTCGTCCTAAAAATTAGCAAAAAATGAAAATATTGCGAATAGATAGTAAAGGAGTTTTTTATGAAGAAGACTTTACTACCAATTTTCGTATTGCTCTTAGCAGCAATTGTGCTCTTTCCGTCTTGCGAAGGAGAAGACGTGAAATCATCCTCAATGAGGATCTATTTCAAGAACATCGATGAGAGAACATTGCTTCCTAACAACCCAGACTCACTGAATGTTGCTAAATACAGAGTCAAAGTCACAGGCCCAAATGGTTATGATAAGACATTCACGACAAGCAATAGCGAGCTCAATGTTACAGATATCGTAATCGGCAACTATGAGATCAACGCTGAGTCGCTTAATAAGAAAGACCAGGTAATAGCAGCGGGGAGCACATCTGTATGGCTCTATAAAGGCAACAACACATTCACAGTCCTTTTGGATACTCTCTTTGGAAACGGTACATTCAAAGCCAATTTCAAATGGAATCCAAAACAAGTAGAGAATCCAACAGTCACAGTTGAATTCATCAACCAGGAAAACCAGAAGGTAGAAATCGCAAATGATAAGCTTATTCTCAACAAAACCGATGGCACTTTCACTATCTCTGAGCTATCACTTCCTGCAGGCTCTTACACAATGCATGCGAAGATAATAGATAAAGAAGTAATAGTATCTGGGCTTGTTGAAGCTGTAAGGATTGCCAATGGAGAGCTTACAGAAGGCAAGGATCTAGAGTTCATCATAGGTAATACAAGCGTATCCATGATTTTAGGAATTAAGGATATGGTCGCATCTCCCATTACTGCTTCTTTGACAGCAACAGAACTGAACACATCTGCAGAAGGAATCCCAGAAAACGTCAAATTTCAGATAACTCTTGGAGAGCTTCCTGAAGGGATAAAGTCCAATGATATCTCTGTAGAATGGTATTTAGAGGGTGAGAAACTAGAAGGACAGAATAGCTTAGAGCTGACTCATAAGCCAAAGCCAGGCCTCATGAGATACGACGCACTGTTATACCATGCATTCAAAGGCAGCATCGGATCTATAACAATCAACTATAAAATGCCTTACTACCCACTATAAAGAATTCGCCACCAATAATGGTGGCGATTACTATAGAAGCATGAAGAATATTATTTCTTCTTATGTCTGTTCATTCTGAGCTTTTTCTTTCTCTTATGAGTTGCGATCTTATGCTTCTTTCTTTTCTTTCCGCAAGGCACAGTAGTACTCCTTATTATTTCCAATTGGATAAAATGTAATTACTCCGACTATTATTACTTTTTGAGTTTATATCGTCAAGTAATATTGGCCAATTAACCTACATTTCCATTTATATATTTATATACATGGAGATGTTTTCCTTCAAAACCTAGTGGAGAACCCTCAACAACAACCTCTCCATTGACAGTCTTCATAGGAAGAGCAAAGAAGTGATCAGGCTTAAGATATGTTGTTACTTTCTCCGTGTCTCCCTCATCATCGAACTTAAGCACAGATCCAACTGGGATATCATCTGCAAAGATGACTTCGCAAGTTGAATGAGTCTCGTCATTTGCATCCGCAGCTGCCAATAGCATTCCGTTGCTCTTTACGCCTCTGAAGTTAGCTGGCTTTAAGTTAGATACAAGTACAATATTTCTTCCAAGCAGCTCTTCTCTTGTGTAGTAAGGAACGATTGAAGATACAATTGTTCTTAGTTCCTCTTCACCTGTATCAAGCTTAAGAATATATAGCTTATCTCCATCTGGGTGCTTATCACACTCAACGATCTTTGAAACCTTGAGGATTACTTTCTTTGCAAATGTATCCTTTATAGATAGGTTCTCATCCATTTTATCTTCTCCATTTACTTTTTTATTTGCTTTAGTCTCGCGCTCTTCTCTTTCCTTCTGGCTGCCTGAATAGCGCTCTCTCAATTCCTCTACTCTCTTATCTTCAAGCTTTGAGAATAGTAGAGAAACCTCTCCAACCTCAACATCTCCAGTGAAGGAGCCAATATCATTCCAGTTGAGATTCTTTTTCTTCAGGAATGATAGAATCTTCTCTCCAGTTGATGGCATATATGGAGTGACCATAATGCCAAGATCTCTTATGAGATATAGAAGAGTTCTGAGAAGTGCTTTAGCCTTCTCTGGGTCCTCTGTTCTAAGCTTCCAAGGCTCATTATCCTGGAATGCCTTATTGCCTAAATCAGAGAGTGCAAAGATAGCTCTCAGCGCATCACGCTCCTCAGCTCTATCGAGCAACGCAGTAATCTCTGCTTCTCTTGCTTTGATCTCACTCTGAAGTTCTTCAATTACTTCACCCTCTTCAATTCGACCAGAGAAGAAGCGGGATGTGAATGTAAGAGTTCTGTTTACAAGGTTTGAAAGATTGCCAATAAGCTCTTTGTTGAGCTTTTCCTGGAAATCTTTCCATGTAAATGTGAAATCACTCTTTTCAGGTCTGTTGTAGAACATATAGAAACGCCATACATCTGCAGGTATTCCTGTCTCTTCTACATCGTTGCCGAATATTCCAATACCTTTGCTCTTGCTGAATTTGCCACCTTCATAGTTTAAATACTCAGTTGATGACATATGATGAAGCATTGTCCACTTCTCGCCTGTTGCAAGCAGAGAGGATGGGAAAATTACAGTATGGAATGGAATATTATCCTTTCCGATGAACTGGAATAGATCTGTGTTCTCTGGATCTCTCCACCAATACTCCCAATCTTTTGTTGCATTGGCTGTTATTGAGATATATCCAATTGGAGCATCAAACCAAACATAGAATACCTTATCTTCATAACCTGGCTTAGGTACTGGAATACCCCACTTCAGGTCTCTTGTAATGCAGCGCTCCTGAAGCCCATCGCGAATCCATGAGTTAGTGATCTGTATAGCATTCTTAGCCCAATAACCTTCAACAGATGCTTTTTCCATCCATACCTGCAAAAGAGGAAGAGCTTTTGGAAGATTGATATAAAGATGCTTAGTCTTTTTAAGAACAGGAGTTGTACCACAAACTGAGCACTTTGGATCTATAAGCTCTGTAGGCTCTAAAAGCGTGCCGCATTTATCACACTGATCGCCGCGCGCACCCTCTTCATGGCAATGAGGACAAGTGCCAACAACATATCTATCTGCTAAGTATCTCTTGCAGTTAGGGCAATATAGCTGCTCACTCTCTTTTTCGCTGATATATCCATTCTCATCTACTTTATTGAATATATGCTGAACAATCTTAGTCTGAAGCGGAGTGGATGTGCGTCCAAAGTAGTCAAATGAGATGTTGAACCATTTGTAGATCTCTTCATGGATCTTATGGTAATGGTCACATAGCTCTCTAGGTGTTACACCTTCCTGAAGCGCTCTTGTCTCACTGGCTGTGCCATACTCATCTGTGCCGCAGATATACAGCGTCTCATAGCCCTTTGATCTGCAAAAGCGTGCAAAGACATCTGCAGATAAAACCTGAGTAAGGTTGCCAAGGTGTGGAATATTATTTACATAAGGAAGTGCTGAAGTTACAAGTCTTTTTTTCATAACGTCTAGTATAAGACTTAAAGAGTTATCTCTCAAGTGACTAAGAAGTGACTCTAAGAAACATTTTAGTTATATTATAACTATGGAAAACAATGAATACAGAAGCACACACTTCTCTATTTCTCCAAAACTTATTGCAGCTATAGTCATTGTTGCGCTTGTAGCATTGACTATTTTCTCATCTCTCTTTGTTGTAGATCAGACAGAACAAGCTGTTGTAACAAGATTTGGACGCTATGTGAGAACTGTGGGACCAGGACTTGGGTGGAAGCTCCCATATGGCATAGAGAAAAACTACAATGTTCCAACTCAGAAAGTTCAGACTCTGACATTTGGCTACAGAAGCGGAGATGGCTCGCTTTCAAGTGCCAAATCAAATACAGATGAGTCTGTTATGCTGACTGGAGACTTGAACATCGTTGATGTTGAGTGGATTGTCCAATATAGGATCAAAGATCCAAGAGCATGGCTCTTCAATGTAAGAGACAAAGAGACAACTATCCGTGATATCTCACAATCAATAATGAACCAGCTAGTTGGAGACCTTCCTATTCTATCTGTCATGTCTAACCAGAGAACTCAGATTGAATATGATGCAGAGCGTGAAGTTCAGAAGATATTCGATCGCTATGACTTTGGCATTGAGATTGTAACTGTAAAACTTCAGAACATAGTACCACCAAAAGGTGATGTACAAGATGCTTTTGAAGATGTAAACAAAGCAATACAAGATATGAACAGGCTTATAAATGAAGGTAAGCAATATTACAACCAGGAGATTCCTTCAACAGAAGGAGAGGCAGAGAAGATAGTTGCAGAGGCTGAAGGATACGCTAAAGAGCGCGTCAACAAAGCTAAAGGCGATGCTGCTAGATTCGATCTCATCAGAGAAGAATTTGAAAGAAGCGAAGACATTACAGCAACAAGACTCTACTTAGAAGCTATGGAAGAGATTATGGCAGGAGAAGGAGAACTTACGCTTATTGACTCTTCTCTTGAGAACTATCTGCCACTGCAGATGGTAGGAGGTGCAAAATGAGATCTAAAGCACTTTGGACAGTCTTAGTCGTAGCACTTGTGCTAGTTGTAGTAGTTGTAGTGCTTGGTCCTTTTTACATCATAAATGAAGGAGAACAAGCTGTTGTTACAAGATTTGGACGCATTGTCGATATAAAGCAAGATAGCGGGCTGAAGCTTAAGATGCCAGTAGTAGATCAAGTTATCAAATACCCTAAGATGCTCCTCTCATGGGATGGAGATGCCCAGCGCATACCAACTAAAGAGAACCAGTTCATCTGGGTAGATGCTACAGCTAGATGGAGAATCGAGAATCCTCAGTTATTCTATGAGACTGTAAATACAATCGAAGGTGGACTTGCTCGCCTAAATGACGTTCTTGATTCAACTATCAGAACAGTAATTTCTGAGAACTATCTCAATGAAGCTGTAAGATCAACTAATAAAATCAACAGTCTATCAATTGAAGAAGAGCTGCAGGAAGTTGAGAACAAAGAAGATGCTGAGACTCTAAGAAGCCTGACTAATATACAAGTACAGCAAGAGAGCATAAAGATCGGACGAGAAGGAATATCCAATATCATACTCGACGCTGCTCAGAAGCTTACCCCAGCATATGGCATTGAGCTAGAGGATATAATCATCAGACAAATCAGATATTCAGATGATCTAACTCAGAGCGTATACACCAGAATGATCAAAGAAAGAAGCCAGATAGCTGAAGCTTATCGTTCATATGGCAGAGGCCAGCTATACTCATGGCAAGGAAAGACAGAGAATGAGAAGAAATCCATTCTCTCTGATGCTTATAGAAAAGCAGAGATCATAAAGGGCCAGGCAGACGCAGAAGCTACTGAAATCTATGCCGAAGCTTACTCAAAGAATGAAGATTTCTTCAGGCTTTGGACAAGACTTGAAAGCTATAAGAAAGTAATACCTAGCGTAAATAAGATCTTCTCAACAGATATGGACTACTTCGTTGGTTTGTATGGAATTTAAAAAGATGATTGCTGAACTTGAAGAAAAAGACAAATCAGAATTATTGAAGATAGCCAGAGCAGGTGGAGTAAGAAACCTGCTCTTCATAAACAACCTAAAGAACTGCAAAATCGGAGAAGTCATTAAAGTATATAAAGCTGGCGACTTCTATATCATGAACTGGAGAGATACTTCCCTGCTTCTGATAAAGACAGGAGAAGACTGCCCAGTAGAAGATATAAAGAAGCTCCTCTCTTCTATTAAGTTCAAAGTAGTAAGCGGAGAGAAAAGCGCACTGCTGCCATTTGAAGATCTCTTCTCAGATGATTTTGAAATCAAATACAACAAGCTGATGTCACTTGATAAAAGCTCATTTAAAAAGAAAGACACATCGTCTTATCATCTTATAGAGCTATTCGGACCTGAAGACTGGGAGCTTTTATATGATTTATATGCTAAATGCCCTGAGTATGAAGATATAACAGACGAAGATAAAGATGAATGGAGCTTGATGAAAGCAGAAGAAGAATACCCTGCAACAGGCGTTGTCTTAATGGGTAAGAATGAAGCTCTCGCTGGCGCATATCTAGCTGGGGCAACTAAAGAGATGGCAATGGTCGTCGGTGTTGCAACTCTGCCTGATTGGAGAGGCGGCGGACTAGGAAGCGCTGCAGTATCAGAGCTATGCGATATAGCATTGAATGAGAACAATATAGAGAAACTTGCTCTTACTTACAGCAATGATATCAGCAAGCATATTTATGAAAAGCTTGGATTCAAAGAAGAATGCGAGTATGCATTCTTCAAAAGGAGAACTAAATGAAGTATGTACGTTTTTCAATTAATAGCCAGAAAAGCTTCGGCTTGCTTAAAGATGATAAGATCCAGAGAATAGAGAACACTCCATTTGACGATGACATTATATTGACTGATGAGTATTATTCACTCGATGAAGTTGAGATGCTCTCCCCTACTTCTTTTTCAAAAGCAGTATGCATAGGCCTCAACTACAGAGACCATGCAGAAGAATTCGGACTTCCTATTCCAGAGCTACCCGTTGTATTTTTGAAGCCTAGCACAACTGAGAACGCAAACAATGGAATAATCCATTACCCAGAACAATCAAAACGCCTTGATTACGAGGCTGAGTTAGCAGTCGTAATAAAGAAAGAATGCCACAATGTTGAAGAGAAAGATGTTAATGATTATATCTTAGGCTACACTATCGCAAACGATGTAACAGCGCGTGATCTTCAGCCTAAGAATGGACAATGGACAATTGCTAAATCATTCGATACATTCTTGCCACTTGGTCCATATATCTCAGATGAAGTAGACCCATCTGACTTATATATAACAAGCAGAGTAAATGGATGCACAAAACAAGAATCCAGAACTAGCAATCTTATATTCAAGATTCCATTCTTGGTTTCTTATATCTCAAAAGTAATGACATTGCTTCCTGGAGATGTGATTAGCACAGGAACACCAGGCGGAATATCTGGCATGCAAAAAGGCGATGTAGTTGAAATAGAAATCGAAGGATTATCAATCCTTAGAAATACTATTGGCTAATTGCTCTAAAAGGAACGGTGTGACATAGAAAGGCAGATACTCTATGTCACCCTCTCTTTTAAAATCCTTTTGAGAGAGAATGATCTTTCTATCAATACAATCTGAATAAGTTCTTGCAAAATCATCTAATGATTCATGTTTTCCAGTTCCAGATAAATTAACTTCAATTGCACTCGTCTTCTTTCCACTAGTCAAGAGAAAATCAATCTCATAGCGATGAGTACTGTTTTTCTTTTGCCATGTATGGTAATAGAGCTCTCTATCAGATGCAGCAATCATCTGAGCAACAAGATTCTCATATAAATAACCAAGATTAGCAGGAAGTTTATTTGAAAGAAGCTTAGCATATACTTCATTCTCAGCAGCTGGCCTATCTATAAAAAGAAGAGAAACAAAAAGCCCAATATCTCCAATATAAAGCTTATAGCTATCCAAATCCTTTGACAAAGATAAACTAACTCTCGGATCTGTAGAGTTATAAGATATAAGCACTGTCTTAGAATCCAACAGTTCGAATATCTGCTTATTTGCTTTTGAAGTCTTTCTCTTATCTATAGCGCTAGAAATACTAAACCGTGCATAATTCTTAGATAACTGAGCAGGAATAGAATGATAGATCATAGATAACATTCCACTTTGATCAATCTTTTTCAGATCATCTTCATACAATCTGATAATCTGTCTTTTAACTAGATCAATTTTCTCAAAATTAGATCCATTAACATAAGCTTCAACTGCTTGTGGCATCCCGCCCACAGCCATATATATACGAAGATCTCTAAGCAACTTCCTGTTTACATCTTGCCCTACACTTTTTCTAGTCTCAAATATTTGTCTTAATAATGAATAATTACCTCCTATTGCATCACAAAACTCTTCATAGTCCAGAGGATAAATCTGAATCTTCATCTCTTCAGAAGGCAACAATATATCCCTGACATTTTTCTTTATTGAAATTAAAGAGCCTGTCTCAATGTAGTGATATCTTCCATCTTTTACTAAGTGCTTTATAGCTTGACGTGCCTTAGGAAACAACTGCACTTCATCAAAAATAATGACTGATTCATGGTTGTATAGTGTCACACCTGTAACAGCTTGCAATCTCAAAAAAAACATATTTAAGTTGTTGACGTCTTCAAAGCATGAAATCACATCATCATTTGCAATTGAGAAATCTATCAATATATATGATTTATATTCCTTAGAAGCAAAATGCTCAGCAATTGTAGATTTGCCTACTCGTCTTGCTCCTTCGAGCAAAACAGCATACTGATTAGCAAAATTCTCTTTCCAATCCAACAGTTTCGAATATGCTTTTCGTTTAAAATACATGCTAGCCCTCAAAAAGTGTAATTCTTCAAAATTAGAATAAGGTCAAAAGTGCAATATTTCAAGATTTTAAAGTTAAAAAAAGTGTAATCCTTCAAGATTTTAAAACTTAGCGCAATATAATTAGATGCAAAACAATCAGCAGAACATGAATATAAAAATAGGAATTAAAAAAAAGAAAAAGCCAGAAACTAGTTTTGCTAATTCCTGACTTATCAAATAGCGAGAGAGGGACTCGGACCCCCGACCGAACGGATATGAGCCGTTTGCTCTACCTACTGAGCTATCTCGCCGCACTAAAGCATCATAACAGTTTTCAAATCTATGCGTCAAGTTCCTTTTACAAAATTGTTGTATTTATTCTTCAGCACTAGAGAGCATATTCATCCATTTCCTGCTTCTGAATAAAAATAAGCCGATTATGAATCTTACGCACTCCTCCAAAGATAAGATGAAATAAACATAAGGAATCTCAAGCTTCCATACAAAAGCAGCTAATAAACCAAGAGGTACACCGAATAGCCATGTGCCGATTATATCTACATACATGATATATTTAGTCTTGCCACCACTACGCAATATACCACCACCCAATGTCATATTCAGAACCTTAAATGGAGCAACAAGCGCATAAGAGAGCAATATGCTCTTTGTAATCATTTTGACTTCAGGAGTTATATGATAGATTTTCACATACAAACCACGAGTCAATACAATTGCTATTGAAAGAATAGCAGAGCCTATGAAAGCATAAAGCATTATCTTCTTTGATGCTTTATATGCATCCTCTTCTTTTTGCTCGCCTAGTAGCTTTCCGATGATTACAGCAGACGCTTGCGCAAGGCCACATAGAGCGCCAATCAAAAGCCCTTGAACTGGGTATGTGAGCGTCATAGCAGCACATGGATCTGTGCCTAAATGCCCATAAATAGAAGCATATACATTCTCCCCTATACTCCAAAATAATTCGACCTGTGCGGTTAAATTAAGCCGCTTTGGCTGAATCTAATAAAGAGAAACGTATCTTTTTGCTATTAGTCCA